>CALMVT010000561.1 GCA_937873175.1 uncultured Acetobacteraceae bacterium
GGTCCAGCCCGGCGAGCGCCGCGTTGAGCGGCGGCTTGCTTCGGCCCGGCCCCCAGTTGGCCTCGCGCCGCGCCGCGATCTCCGCCCGGACCGCCTTGGCCGGCGCGAGTTCCCCGGTGCCCGACAGCAGGGCGCCGGCCAGGGTTTCCCCGCCCTTCAGGTCCGTGCCGCCTTCCCGCAAGCGGTGGGTGTCGAGGGCGAAAAGCTGCTCGAACTGCCGGGACGTGCAGGCGGCGCGAAGCTCGGCGAAGCGGGCCGGGTTGGTGGTCACGCGTTGCGGCTTGCCCCGGCGCACCCAGCCGAAGCCGAACGGCGTGCCATCGGCGGCGACCGCCTCCGCGTGCAGCGCCATGCCGGGGTAGTCGAAGCGGAACTTCATCGCGCTCTGCAAGGGGATGTCGAACAGCAGGTCGTGGAACGCTTGGCGCAGCACCGACTTGCCCGCCCCGTTCGGCGCCACGACCAGGTTGATGCGGCCGGGTTCGGCGGCAAAGGCAAGGTCCGCGCGCTCGAAGCAGCCGTAATGCTCGATCAGGAAGCGCCGAAGCCGCATCAGCGTTGCCGCATCAGCGCCGGGCGAGTTCCGCCAGTAGCAGCGCCCGGGCGCGCTCCACCAGGTGCTCGGGCATCCGGCCCTCCTGGATGGCGCGCGCCGGATGGTCCGCGTCCAGCGCGTCGCCGGACCGGCGCAACTGGTCGGCGACGAAGGCTTGCAGGCCGGCGTCGACCGGCGCCGGCTGCCCGAGCGCCTCCATCAGCGCGCCCAGCGCGCCGGGCTGCGCGCGCATGGCGGCGAGGTCGAGGGCGGGCCGGGTGGCGACCCGCACGTCCTCGATCCACAGCTCGTCCGGCCCGGCGACCTCGGCGGCGACGGCGCGCACTTCCTGCAGGATCGCGTCCGGGGAGCGGGCGAGGTCCGCATGCGCCGGGCAATCGCCCCGCAGGGTGACGCGGACCGCCAGCATCCGCTCCTCAGCTTGCAGAACAGCCACGTCGAGCGCCAGCCGCACCCGTTCCAGCGCCGCCTCGGCCCCCGCCGCGCCCGTCGCGTCCACGTCCAGGCGCAGCCAGCGCAGCACGTCCAGCGCCTGGTGCTCCAGCAGCACGCGGCGGCCATCAACCGTGACCAGCGTGGCGCCTTTGGAGCCTTCCTCCTTGACGTGGCGGCCCTGGATGTTGCCGGGGAACACGACCCAGGGGTCCTCCGACAGCACGCTGCGGGTATGGACGTGGCCCAGCGCCCAGTAGTCGTAGCCGCGCCGGGCCAGGTCGGCCACGCTGCACGGCGCGTAGTTGGCGTGCTCCCCGGAGCCGCAGGCGGTGTGCAGCAGGCCGATGTTGAACAGGCCATCCACCGGCTCCGGGTAGGCGAGCGCCAGATTGTCGGTGACGGCCGGGGTGGCGAAGCTTTGCCCGTGCACCGCGACCGGGGCACCGCGGAGCCGGCGGGTTTCGGGCCTGGCGGCGCGCAGCATGCCGGGGATGCTGAGCTTCTTGGTCAAGACCTGCTCGGCGTCGTGGTTGCCGCTGATGGCGACGACCTCGATCCCCGCGCGGGTCAGCCGGGCAAGCTGCTGCGCCAGGAACTGCCCGGTGCGCCAGTCCTTCCAGTCCCCGTCATACAGGTCGCCCGCCAGCAGCACGAAGGCGACCTGGCGCTCCTCCGCCAAGGTGACGAGGTTGGCCAGGGCCTGGCGGCTCGCGTCGCGGATGCGCTCGGCGGGCGCTGCGGCGTCCAGGCCACGCAGCGGGCTGTCGAGGTGCAGGTCGGCGGCGTGCAAGAAGGTGAAGTCCGGCATGGCGGGACCATACCGACTCCGCCGATTCGCTCGCGCTTGGAATTATTGGTTTTTGCGCCGACAAAGGCTTGCTGCGCGGGAAAGCGGGACGTGTATGGTGCGACGGCATGGCACCCCCAGCCACTGACCAACACCTGCGGCGGGTCGTTCGGCTCGTCACCGTCCTGAACCTCGCCTATTTTGGAATCGAGTTCGCGGTTGCCCGCGTGATCGGCTCCGTTTCGCTGTTCGCGGACAGCATCGACTTTCTTGAGGATGCGTCGGTCAACCTCCTCATCCTGCTGGCGCTTGGCTGGTCGGCTCGCAAACGGGCGCGGGTCGGCATGGCGCTCGCCGGTATCCTGCTCGTGCCGGGCCTCGCCACGCTGTGGACGGCATGGGAAAAATTCAACATGCCGGACGCGCCTGACCCGACGCTGCTGTCGCTCACCGGCTTGGGCGCCCTGGCGGTCAACCTGTCCTGCGCCCTCATGCTGACGCGCTATCGCCGCCACGGCGGCAGCCTGACCAAAGCTGCGTTCCTGTCGGCCCGCAACGACGCAGTGGCGAACATCGCCATCATCGGGGCCGGGCTGGTGACAGCCATCCTGTGGACCTCGGCATGGCCGGATCTGATCGTCGGGCTGGGGATCGCCGCCCTGAACACCGACGCGGCGCGGGAAGTCTGGCAGGCCGCGCGGGAGGAGCGCAGAACGGCGGAAGCCTCGCCGTTCCACGACTCTCGGCTTTAGCCGCCCCGGCTCAGTGCCCGCGCAGGATCTGGCTCAGGAATAGCTTGAGCCGTTCCGTCTGCGGGTTCTCGAACACCTCGTTCGGCGGCCCGGCCTCCACGATCTCGCCGCGGTCCATGAACACCACGCGGTCGGCGACCTGGCGGGCGAAGCCCATCTCATGCGTCACGCACACCATGGTCATGCCGTCATGGGCGAGGCCGATCATGGTGTCGAGCACCTCCTTGATCATCTCGGGGTCCAGCGCGCTGGTCGGCTCGTCGAACAGCATGATCTTCGGCTTCATGCACAGGGCGCGGGCGATGGCGACGCGCTGCTGCTGGCCGCCGGACAACTGGCCCGGGTACTTCTTGGCCTGCTCCGGAATCTTCACCCGGCGCAGGTAGCTCATCGCCAGTTCCTCCGCCTCCGCCTTCGGCATCTTGCGCACCCAAATGGGCGCCAGGGTGCAGTTCTCCAGGATCGTCAGGTGCGGGAACAGGTTGAACGACTGGAACACCATGCCGACCTCGCGGCGGATGGTGTCGAGCGCCCGGGTGTCGTCGGTCAGCTCCGTGCCGTCCACGACGATGCGGCCTTCCTGGTGGGATTCCAGGCGGTTGATGCAGCGGATCATGGTCGATTTGCCGGAGCCGGAGGGGCCGCAAACCACCACGCGCTCCTTTTGGCCGACGCTGATGCTCACATCGCGCAGGACGTGCATGGCGCCGTACCATTTGTTCACGCGGTCCAGCAGGATCGCCGGCTGGGTGGTCGTCTCGGTGCGGGGTTCGGAGGAGCGCAGCGGGGCGATGGAGGCGGCTTGGCTCATGGGTGTTCCCTATTTCCGGCGTCGCTCCGCGGCGGCGCCCTGTTGCAGCGCAGGCGGTTCAGCGCCGGGCGGTCCGGCGGAATTCCTGCTCCAGCCCACGGCTGTAGCGGGACATGACGTAGCAGAACGCGAAGTAGACAACGGCCAGCACCAGGTAAAGCTCGGTGCTGTAGGCTTGCCAGACCGGGTCGGTGATCGCCACCTTGCCGGCGAGCAGCAGGTCGAAAATGCCGATGATGAGGACGAGCGAGGTGTCCTTAAAGAAGCCGATAAAGGTGTTGACCAAGGGCGGGATCACCAAGCGCAGCGCCTGCGGCAGGATGATGAGGCCGGTCTTCTTCCAGTAGGACAGGCCCAGCGCGTCGGCGGCCTCGTACTGGCCCTTGGGCAGCGCCTGCAGCCCGCCGCGCACCACCTCGGCCAGGTAGGCGCCGGCGAACAGGATGATCGCGACCTGGGCGCGCAGCAGCTTGTCCGGGTTGAAGCCCTCCGGCATGAACAGCGGGAACATGACGCTGGCCATGAACAGCAAGGTGATCAGCGGCACGCCGCGGATCAGCTCGACATACAGCACGCACAGCATCCTGACCGCCGGAAGCTCCGTGGAGCGGCGGCCGAGCGCCACCACCACCGCGAGCGGAAAGGCGAAGGCCAGGCCGAAGGTCGAAAGGATCAGCGTGATCGGCAGGCCGCCCCAACTGTCCTGTGGCACGAACGCAAGGCCCCCCACGCCGCCCCACATCAGCACGCCGATGGCGGTCAGCGCCACGATCCAGATCAGCAGCAGCTCCTTGCGCCAGAACCGGCGCATGGCGGAGATGGCATACAGGCCGATGAACAGCGCGATGACGATGGCCGGGCGCCACTGCTCCTCGTAGGCGTAGCGGCCGAACAGGATGAAGCGGTACTTGTCGCCGATCATCGCCCAGCAGGCGCCGACCCCCTTGGCGTCCCGGCAGGCCGAGGGGTCCGGCCCAGCGTCCGTCTGCGGCACCGACCAGACCGCGTGCAGCACGGCCCAGTCGAAGAAGCCGATGGCCCAGCGCGCGATGAAGTAGATCAGCGCCAAGGTAACAGCGGTGGACAGCCAGCCGTTGAACAGGTTGGCCCGCGCCCAGGCCACCGGGGCGAAGGGGCCGGCGGCCGGGCGGGCGCGTTCGGCGGCGATCGGGGCGGCGGGGATGCCGGCGATGGCGGGAACCGGGTCATGAGCGGCTTCCCCGAGCGCCGCCGTGGTGCGGGTGGTGCTGTGCGACATGGCTTAACGCTCCACCAAGGCGATTCTGGCGTTGTACCAATTCATCAGGAAGCTGATAGACAGGCTGATGGCGAGGTAGACGACCATGATCGCAGCGATGCCCTCGATGGCCTGGCCGGTCTGGTTCAGCGTCGTGCTGGCGATGGACACGACATCCTGGTAGCCGATGGCCACCGCGAGCGAACTGTTCTTGGTCAGGTTCAGGTACTGGCTGGTCATCGGCGGAATAATGACGCGCAGCGCCTGCGGCAGCACGATCTTGCGCAATACGGTGCTGGAGCGCAGCCCGATGGCGCCGCCCGCTTCCCATTGGCCGGTCGGCACGGCGAGGATGCCGGAGCGGACGATCTCGGCGATGTAGGACGCGGTGTAAACCACGAGGCCCAGGGTCAACGCGGCGTATTCCGGGCTGACCGTCGCGCCGCCGGTGAAGTTGAAGCCGCGCAGCGCCGGCATCTCCACCGCGAACGGCGCGCCGAGCGCCCCCCAGACCAGGAGGGGAAAGCCGACCAGCAAGCCCAGCGCGACCGGCCAGACCTTGGGCCGCACGCCGGTTGCTTCCTGCTGACGGGCGGCGGTGCGCGACCAAGCCATCGTGCCGAGGATGCCCAATGCAAGGGCGCCCAGCGCCCACCAGAAAGGGCCTTCCCACTCGACCACGGGAAACTTGATGCCGCGGTTGGACAGGAACACGCCTGGCAGCGGGTGAAAGGAGTTGCGCGGCGCCGGCAAGCCTTGCAGCACCAAGTACCAGAACAGCAACTGCAGCAGCAGCGGCACGTCGCGGATGACCTCGACATACACCGCGGCGAGGCGTGAGATCAGCCAGTTCTTCGACAAGCGGGCGACGCCCAGCACCGTGCCCCAGATCGTCGCCAGCACGACGCCGACCACCGCGACCTTCAGCGTGTTGAGCAGGCCGATCAGCAGGGCGCGGCCGTAGGTGTTGATCGCCGGGTCGTAGTCGATCAGCGACTCCCCGATCGGGATGCCGGCGGTGCGACCAAGGAAAGCGAAGCCGGTGGCGATGCGCCGGGCGGCGAGGTTGCGGCTGGTGTTCTGCACGAGGTACCAGACGATGGCCGTGATCGTGCCGAGGATCAGCACCTGCCAAACGATGTTGCGGAAGCGCGGGTCGGACCAGCTCAGGCTCAGCCCTTTCTTGGGCGCGGCCCGCGCGGGCGAAAGGCGGGGATCGACGACGGCGCCAGACATGAGCGGTTCCCTAGAAATCAAGCCACAACAGAAAACAAGCCATGGCGGCGCGGCCAAGGCTGGCGGTGCGGATGCCATGCAACCGGTGCCATGGAGGCATGTCGCGACGGCATGCTTGCAATCTGCGCCGACAACCCCTGGGGGGCAACGGGCCTTGCGAACCAATTTCGCGAAAACGGGCCACCCTTGAACCGAGGTGGCCCAATTATTGGGCAGCTCAGGCGTGTTTCCTAGGCGGTTCAGCGGATCGGCGGCGGGTAATGCAGGCCGCCCTTGTTCCACAAGTTGTTGATCCCGCGCGGGATGCCCAAGGGTGCCACGGTGCGGTCCCACATCTCGCCGTAGTTGCCGATGCCCTTGATGACGTTCACCGCCCAGCGGTTATCGACACCCAGCGCCTTGCCGAGATCGCCTTCCGTGCCGACAAGGCGGCGGACGTCGGGGTTGGTGGACTTCAGCATCTCGTCGATGTTCTTGCTGGAAACGCCGCTTTCCTCGGCTTGGATCATCGCGAACAGGGTCCAGCGCACCAGGTCGAAGAACTTGTCATCGCCCTTGCGGACCATCATGCCGAGCGGCTCCTTGCTGATGATCTCGGGCAGCAGCACGTGCTCCCCCGCCTTGGGTCCCTGCTGGAAGCGGAAGGCGGCGAGGCCGGACGCGTCGGTCGAGTAGCTGTCGCAGCGGCCGGCCAAATAGGTGTTCTGGATCTCGGCCAGGTCCTGGATCAGCACGGGGGTGAACTTCAGCTTGTTGAGGCGGAAGTAGTCGGCGATGGCAAGCTCGGTGCTGGTGCCGGGCTGTACGCAGATGGTGGCGCCGTCCAGGTCCTTCACGGACTTCACCCCGGCCGCGGACTTCACCAGGAAGCCGGTGCCGTCGTAGAAGTTCACGCCGGCGAACAGCAGGCCGAGGTTGCCCTCGCGGCCCAGGGTCCAGGTGGTGGAGCGGACCAGCAGGTCAAGCTCGCCCGACTGCAGCGCGGTGAAGCGGTTGGTGGTGGTGGTCGGCACGAAGCGCACCTTGTTCGCGTCGCCCAGGATGGCGGCGGCGACGGCGCGGCAGGTGTCGGCGTCGATGCCCTGGGTCACGCCCTTGCTGTCCGCGAGCGAGAACCCGGCGACGCCCGTGGACACGCCGCACACCAACTGGCCGCGGGATTTGATGGTGTTGATCGTCGCCGACCCGCTGTCCTGCGCCGCGGCCGGCGGCGAGAAGGCCAGCCCGGCGCCGAGCAGCAAGGCGCCCAAGGAGGTGATGCGCTTCATTCAATGGAACTCCAACGTGTTCACGGGAACGTGCCCCCATGCGGGGCAGGGTCGTGCATGGCGAACAATCAATGGGCGGTGACTTGATGCGTGGTCAACACAAACCGCTTCAACACAAACCGTCGAGGCCGCATTCCATGCCGGACACGCGGGCGGACCGGGCCAGTCTGCCCGCGCGGTGGCTCTGCTACTTGGCGGCCAACTGGCCGGAACTGCTCACGCTGACGTTCTTCGTGCTGCCGCCCTTGGTGCACTGGCCGTACCAAGCACCGTCCCCGCCCATGGACAGCGCAGACAGGTTGTTGCAGCCATAGTCGATCAGCATGGAGCGGGCGGCAGGCTCGGTGATGTGCTTGACCTTCGTGGCGCTCGCGACGCCCTTCTCATCCACCATGACCTGCACCGGCGCCCCGCCCTTGGTGCATTGGGCATGCCAGATACCGCCGGGACCGTTATCCAACGAGGAAATGTTGGAGCAGCCGAACTCCGTCATCGCATAACGGGCGCGGCCTTCGGTCACATGCTGGACGCCTGTGGTTTGGGAGACCTTGCCATCCTTGTCCATCTTGACGTTGACCGTGCTGCCGCCCTTGGTGCACGTCCCGTGGTATGCACCGTCCGGCGCGATGGCGACCGAGTGCACGGCGCTGCAGCCGAAGTCCGTCATGGCGGCGCGCGCGTGGCTTGCGGTCAACGACGGAGCGGTGCCTGTTTGGGCAAAGGCAAGGCTTGGGACGGCGGCCCCGAGCAGCAGCGCGGCAACGAAAATTCTCATGTTTGCTCTCCCTTCACAGCCCAGCGGTTCCGCCGGGGACGCGGGAACAATGCAGGGGGAGCGTTGCAAGTCAAGCAATGCTGAGATGCTTCCCGTAAGGTTAGAAACCAATCGAAAAAGCGAAACCTTGGCGGCTTGCGCGAACCGCCCGTTGCGCGGCGGGAGCGCCGCTCGAACCGTGCAAGCCTCCAATCCGGCATCGGCCGGAGAAGCGGCCTACTCGGCGGCTTGGGCGAACGGCATGCCGGTCTCGATCGGCAGGCTCTCGTCACGGCTCCATTCGTTCCATGACCCGAAGTACATCCGCACGTCGCGCACCCCGGCCTCGCGCAGCGCGACCAGGGTGTTGGACGCGCGGGCGCCCTTGAAGCAATAAAGGTAAACTGGGGTGGACGGCGTGATGCCGACGGTGTGCGCTTCCGCCTTGATCTCGTCCGGGGCCTTGAACATCGGGCCGGCGCCGGTCGGCTTCATCAGGCGATACCATTCCAGCCAGCGCGCGCCGGGGATGCGGCCCTTGCGCGGGCAGAAGTCCGGGCCGTAGGGTGAGGAGCTGGCGCCGATCCACTCGTCCACGTCGCGCACGTCGAGCTTCACGATGGCGTCATTGCTCACCGCGGCCAGCATGGCGTTGCGGTCGATCATCATGTCGCTGCCGGTCTCGCTCAATGGGAAGGTTTTTGCTGCCGGCGCTGCCGGGTCGGTGCTGACGGGCAGGCCGG
Source organism: uncultured Acetobacteraceae bacterium (assembly GCA_937873175.1). GTDB lineage: Bacteria > Pseudomonadota > Alphaproteobacteria > Acetobacterales > Acetobacteraceae > CAHJXG01. The sequence continues at coordinate 8,580 of CALMVT010000561.1, forward strand.
CCGCTTTCCAAGCCTGCATGCCGCCGTGCAGGACGCGCGCCTTTTCGTAGCCGAGCCAGCTCAACAGGAAGTAACCGCGGCAGGACTGGCCGAAGCCGGAGTTCATGCTTTCCTCGTAGCACACCGCGGTTTCCGCACCGGACAGCCCGGCGGCGCCAAAGGCGTCGGCGAACTTTTGGCGCAGCGCCGCCATGCCCTCGGGCGTCGAGGTCGCGAGGTAGGTGAAGATCTCATGCACGTTGACCGCGCCCGGGATGTGCCCGGCGGCAAAAGCGTCCGGCGAGCGCGTGTCGATCACCACGACACCCGCACCCATCATCCCCTGCAGCTCGGCCGGGGTCAGCAACACGTTCTCGGTCATGCTCGAAACTCCTGTGGCGAAGGTGGTCAGTGCAGGCGTCCGGGCGCCACGCGAAGCTCGGGGCGGCTCAGCTCCCCGCGGAGGTGGCGGATGGACGGGGTGATGATCGCGACGAAATGGCCCTCGCGGATGCGGCGGTTCACCGGCGATCCCAAAAGGTAGCCGCGGGCGCCGGCATGCATCAGCGCGGCCTGCCCGGCTTCCAGCGTCAGCTCGCTGATGCGCAGGCGGGCGGCCAGCACGGCGCGGAGGTATTCCGGCGCCTGTTCCAGCGGCGTCGCGGCGAGGCGCGCGATCTCCCCGCGCACGGCCAGGAGGTCGGCGGCGAAGTCGCCGGCGCGGCGGGGCAGATGCTGGTTGGTGTGGCCGTGCGTCACGTCGGCTTCCCGCATCAGGGCGATGCAGGCTTCCGTCACGCCGAGGCCCATGCCGGTCTGCAGCAGGATGAAGCCGGCCTTGATGCGGCGAATCATGTCGCCCAGCGGGTCGGCCAGCAGCATCTCGTCGGCGATGAAGGCGCGGCGGAACAGCACGCTGTAGGTGCCGGTGCCTTCCAGAGCCACGAAATGGACGTTCTGCTTGAGATCGACGCCGGGCTGGCCGCAGCGGATCATCGCCATGACCCGGTGGTCCGGGTGGTCGGCATCCACGAACACCGTGCCGAACAGGTGTCCCGGGCCGAGGTTGCTGACCCAGGGCAGCACGCCGGACACCTCGTAGCCGCCGGGCACGCGGCGGCCGCGCAGCTTAAACGTCTCAATGCCGGACAAGGACTTCATCGGGTTGGACAGGCCGGTGCCGCCCATGGCGGCGCCTCCTGCCAGGCCGGGCTGCAGTTCGTCGCGCAGCGCCATGTTGTCCGACTGCTCCAAGTACCAGCCGGCGGCGTCCTGGCACCAGGTGCAGAAGGCGGTGGACATGCAGGTTTCGCCCACGGTTGCCATGGCGTCGATCGCGGCGGCGATGCTGGGACGCGGGGCGTGGGCGGCGAGGTGATGGGCGAACAGCCCGGCGCCGCCCAGGGCGCGCATCGCCTCTGCGGGATACAGGCCGTCATGGTCGATCTGCTTCACCAAGGGCGCCAGCTCCGCGGCGATGGCGGCGCGGAGCGCGGCGTCGTCGGATGGGAGCGCTGCCTGGGCGCCGCCATGGATCGCGGTCTCGCTCATGGCAACGCTCCCCCTATCAAACGGACTTGACGTCGAGGCCGACCGGCTTGGTGAAAGTGTTGGCGACTGGGGACCACTTGGTGGCGTGGGCGATCAATCCGTCGAGGTCCTCCCGCGGCGCGTCGGCTTCCAGGTGCACCACCGCGCGCACCGCATCGAAGCCGACCGGCTTCGGCGAGGTGTCGCCGGTGCCCCACACGGCGGTGATGTTGATGTCGGCCTCAAGCTCGATTTCCAGCGTGCGCACGGTGATGCCGCGGGCCACCGCGTTGGCGTGGATGCCAACCGCGAGGCAGGAGCCGAGCGCGGCCAGCGACGCTTCCGACGGGTTCGGCGCGGTGTCGTCGCCGAGCAGGCCCGGCGGCTCGTCCACGATGTAGGGCGGCAGGTCACGGATCATATTGAGGTGGCGGAACCGACCCTCGGCGATTGTGCGGCACTTGAGGGTTTTGACGGCCTTGGGATCCGCGCGGCCCTTGGCGATCAGGGTGTCGAGGCCGTCCTTATCGATCGGGGCGAGGCAGCCCGTCATGGCTGTGGCTGGGGCCGCGGCTGGGGCGGTGACTGGCGTGGTGGCGGGCATGGCCGCGGCTTTGGCAGTAGCACTCATCCCTGAAAACTCCTCATCGTATCCCGGAACAGACCGGTCAGTCTCGACGACGCTTGTGCAGGTTGCGTGCCAAACACGGGCGGGATGCGCGCCAAGCCTGGTTTGACCGGCACACGCTTTGCGCTGACACTCCGGACCGCTTTGACCGTGCCGAAACCAAAACGCAATGGTCGGTATTCAGGCAGCGATTGCTTCATAAACAGCCATTTTGAAAGGTTTGAGATGGGAGACGGGTCAACTGCCCAGGACGGAGGCACTGCCTTGGCGCCAAGTCCGCGCCGGGCGCCCCCGCACGAGCGGATCATCGAGGTGGCACGCGACCTGTTCTGCCGGGACGGCATTCACGCAACGGGGATCGACCGCATCCTGGCCGAGGCGGGCGCGTCGAAGATGACGCTTTACGGGCGATTCGGCTCCAAAGAGGCGTTGGTCCGGGAAGTGTTGGCGCGGGAAGGCGCGGAGTGGCGCGCAACGTTTTTCGCGCTGGTCGAGGCGGCCGGCCCGGACCCGACTAGCCAGTTGCGGGCGACGATCCCCGCGCTGCGCAGTTGGTTCGAGGGGGCACGGTTCTACGGCTGCCCCTTCATGAACGCCGCGGCGGAGCACAGCAAAGGCCGCAGCGGCGGCGAGCCTTGGCTGCGGGAGATGACGGCGCAGCACCACGCCGCGGTGATCGCGTTCCTCGCCGGGCTGGCGCAGGCAGCCGGGTATGCCGAGCCGCGGATGCTGGCCCGGCAGATCCTACTGCTGCTGGATGGCGCGATTGCCGCGCTGATGGTAAGCGGCGACGAGGGCGTGCTGGACGTGGCGGCGCGCAACCTGCAGGCGGTGCTGCGGACGGGCTGACGCCGATCAGGCTCGGCGCAGCAGAAACAGCGCCTGCTCGCCGAACAGGTTGGCGAGGCTGGGAAAGCGGCGCCAGGGCGCTTGCTGGCCCTCGTTGTCCACCGCGAGCCAGCGCTCCACGGCATAGCCCTCCTGCGCGCACAGCACGAAGAAGTCGCGGATCGTGCAGGGATGGATGTTCGGCGTCTCGTACCAGGGCCGGTCCCAGGTCGGCGTCATCGGCATGCGTCCGGACCGCACGAGCTGCCAGCGCACCCGCCAATGGCCGAAGTTCGGGAAGCTGACCAGCCCGCGGGTGCCGATGCGCAGCATCTGGCGCAACACTTCCTGGGGACGCTCCACCGCCTGCAGCGTGCGGGACAGCACCACGTAATCGAACAGGCCGTCCGGGTAGTGAGCGAGGTCGGTGTCGGCATCCCCGTGCATCACCGGCAGGCCGTGCGCCACGGCGCGGGTGACTTCGGCCATGTCGATCTCGATACCGCGGGCGTCGCAGCCGCGGGTGCGGAACAGGTATTCGATCAACGTCCCGTCGCCGCTGCCGATGTCGAGCACGCGGGACGCCGGGGCGATCATCTCCGACATCAGGCGCAGGTCGAACCGCACCTTGGTGCGGCCGGGCCGCTCGATGGGGGGCGGGTGCGGGCTCACAGCCCGGCGTGCTCGGCGCAGCCGGACAGGAAGCCGGACAGGGCGCGGTGGAAGTCCGGCTCGTCCAGCAGGAAAGCGTCATGGCCCTTGTCGCTGGCGATCTCGACGAAGCTGACGTTGGCGCCGGCCCGGTTCAGCGCGCGGGCGATGGCGCGGGACTGCGCGGTGGGGAACAGCCAGTCGCTGTCGAAGCTGACGATGCAGAACCGGGTGGCAGTGCCGCGGAACGCCTGGGCCAAGTCGCCACCGTGGTCGGCCGCGAGGTCGAAGTAGTCCATGGCGCGGGTGATGGTCAGGTAGCTGTTGGCGTCGAAGCGGTTGACAAAGGTGCTGCCCTGGTGGCGCAGGTAGCTTTCCACCTCGAACATGTCGCCGAACAGGGAGGTCGTGCCCGTGGCGGGGATCTGCAGGCGGCGGCCGAACTTGCGGGTCAGCGCCTGCTCGCTGAGGTATGTGATGTGCGCGGCCATGCGCGCCACCGCCAGGCCGCGGGCGGGGATCGTGCCGTGCCGCCAGTACTCGCCGCCGGCCCAATCGGGATCGGCGAACACGGCCTGGCGCCCGACTTCATGGAAGGCGATATTCTGCGCCGAGTGGAAGGCGGCGGTGGCGACCGGGATGGCGGCGAACACCTGGTGGGGGTAGGTCGCGGCCCATTCGAGCACCTGCATCCCGCCCATGGAGCCGCCCACGGCCGCGAACAGGCAGGAGATGCTCAGGCGGTCGATCAGCAGCCGCTGGGCGCGGACCATGTCGCGGATGGTGATGGGCGGGAAGTCCGTGCCCCATGGCGGCGCGTCCGGCGTGTCGTCGCGCGGGCTGCGCGGCCCGGTGCTGCCCATGCAGCCGCCCAGCACGTTGGCGCAGATGACGAAGAACCGATCGGTGTCGATCGGACGGCCCGGCCCCACGACTTGGCTCCACCAGCCGGGCTTGCCGGTCCCGGGATGCGGCTCCGCCACATACTGGTCGCCGGTCAGCGCGTGGCAGGCGAGGATAGCGTTCGACCGGGCGGCGTTCAGCGTGCCATAGGTTTGGTAAGCAACGGTGACGGCGGGCAGCGCCACGCCGCAGTCAAGCATGAAGCGGCCGTCGAAGGTCGCGGATTGATGGGTGTCGCGGGACGGGATGTCCAGATGATCCATGATAGGGGCTGCATAGGCCGCATGAACTTTGCGGGCAACCTCGGCCTGCGTGTTTGTGACGCGCGGCCTTGCCATGGATGGCTTACAAGATGTAACGCTTCCGCCATTTGTTTTCCTCATCCCGGAAAGTCTCAGCGACTGTGATGTCCAGTCCGTCCCAAACACAGCCGGCCGCGCCGGCCAAGATGCCCGACCTTGTTTCGCTGCGGGCTGAGCTGGACCGGTTGGACGACACGCTCCACAACACGCTGATGCGCCGGGCGGAGGTGGTGAAGCAGGTGGCGGCGCTGCGGGTAAAAGGCCCCGTGCCGCTGCGGCCGGGACGGGAAGCCGCCATTATCCGGCGCTTGCTGGCCCGGCATGACGGCGGGTTGCCGGCGTTCGGCATCGTGCGCATTTGGCGCGAACTGCTCGGCACCACGACGGCGCAGCAGCATCCCCTGGTGGTCAGCGTGTGCGAAGCCGGGGGCGACCCGGCGTTCCTGGCCCTGGCGCGGGAGCACTTCGGGGCGCTGACCCCGATGCGCCCGCATCGCAGCCCGGCCGAGGCACTTGCAGACATACGCGCCGGGCGGGCGACCGTGGCCGTGCTGCCGATGCCGGCGCAAGGCGAGGCAGCGTCCGATGCGTGGTGGACCGCGCTGCTGCACCCCGGCGATCCACGGGTGCACATCGTCGCCCGCCTGCCGTTCTGGGCACCGCGTCCAGAGGGAACGCCCGCCATGCAAGGGTTGGTGGTCAGCGCCGCGGCGCCGGACCCGAGCGGCCAGGATCGCTCGCTGCTGAGCTTGAAGCTGGCGGATGCTGACCGTGCGCGGCTGGACGCCGCTTTGGCTGCGGCCGGGTTTCATGTCGGGCCGGTGATCGTGCGGCACGGCGCTGACGGTTCGGCCGCCCGCGCGCTGGCGGAGGTCGAGGGGTTCGTCGGCGATGGCGACCCGCGGCTGCCGGCGCTGCGCGGGACGGAGTGCCTGCCCATGGTGCTGGGCGCCTACGCGGTGCCGGTTGGGGGAGAAATCTGATGGGTCCGCAGCCGCGGGAGGGCATCCTCGGCATCGCGCCGTATGTGGGTGGCGAAAGCAAGGTGGCCGGACAGAACCGGACGATCATCCTTTCCTACAATGAGGGCGCGTTCGGCGTGCCGCCCGGCGCGCGTGCGGCCTATGCTGCAGCGGCGGGGGAGCTGCACCGTTATCCCGATGGCGGCGCGGAGGACCTGCGCTGGGCCATCGGCGCGCGGTTTGGGCTTGATCCCGCGCAGATCGTTTGCGGCGCCGGGTCCGACGACCTGATCTATCAACTGTGCCTGGCGTATGGCGGACCGGGCACCGAGCTGATCATGAGCCGCCACGGGTTCAGCGTTTACGAGATCGCCGGTTCCTATGCCGGCTGCCGGGTCATCAAGACCCCGGAACGGCAGTTGACGGCCGACGTGGACGCGATGCTGGCGGCAGTGTCTGCGGCCACGCGGCTGGTGTTCCTGGCCAATCCGAACAACCCGACGGGCAGCCTGCTGCCGCAAGGGGAGGTCGAGCGGCTGCGGGCCGGGCTGCCGACCGATGTGCTGCTGGTATTGGATGCCGCTTATGCCGAGTACGTGGACCGTCCCGATTTCGACGCGGGCGCGCGTTTGGTGGATGCGGGCGACAACACGGTGATGACCCGCACCTTCAGTAAGATCTTCGGCCTGGGCGGCCTGCGGCTGGGCTGGTGCTATGCGCCACCCGGGATCGTCGATGTGCTGAACCGAGTGCGCAGCCCGTTCAACGTGAGTCTCGCGGCGCAGGCGGCGGGAATTGCGGCGCTCGCCGAACCCGGCTGGGTCGAGGCGAGCCGCGCCCACAACACCCGCACCCGCGGCTGGCTTGCGGCGGAACTGGAGCGGAGCGGGGTCCGGGTTTGGCCGAGCGAGGGCAATTTCCTTCTGGCGGACTTCGGCAAGCCCGAGAAGGCCGGCGCCGCCCACGCCGCGTTGAAGGCGCGCGGGGTGATCGTACGGATGGTGGCGGGCTACGGCCTGCCGCAGTGCCTTCGCATCACCATTGGCACGGCCGAGGAGTGCGCCACCGTGGCCGACATCGTGTCGGGGTTCATGGCGGCGCAGACGGCGCATGCCTGAGCATGGATCAGGGCGGCAAAGGCCGGTGTTCCAGCGCCTGACGCTGATCGGCGCCGGGCTGATTGGCAGTTCCATCGCGCGGGTGGCGCGGGAACGGCGGGATTTGGCGGCGGAGGTGGTCGTGACCGACCGCAGCGCCGCGGTACTGGACCGGGTTGCGGCGCTGGGCTTTGCCGACCGGATCGAGCCTGACACGGCGCGCGCTGCCGTCGGGGCGGACTGCGTGATGCTGTGCGCGCCGGTCGGCACCTATGCCGCGATTGCCGCGGCCGTTGCGCCGCACTTAGCGCCATGCGCCATCGTCACGGACGTGGGGAGCACCAAGGTGTCGGTTATCCGCGACGTGGGGCCGCTGCTGCCGCCGGATGTGCATTTCGTGCCGGCGCATCCTTTGGCAGGCACTGAGTACTCCGGCCCGGATGCAGGGTTCAGCACGCTGTTCGAGGGCCGCTGGTGCCTGCTCACGCCGCCTGATGGCACCAGCCCGGCGGCGACCGAGCGGGTGGCCGAATTTTGGCGCCGGGCCGGCAGCATGGTTGAGTTGATGGAAGCGGTGCACCATGATCGCGTGGTGGCTGTCGTGAGCCATTTGCCGCACCTGATTGCATTCACCATCTGCAGCACCGCCGACGACCTGGCGACCGAAGGGGAAAGCGCTGCGGCCAGCCGGTCAGAGGTATTGAAGTTTGCTGCGTCCGGGTTCCGCGATTTCACCCGCATCGCGTCGAGCGATCCCGTGATGTGGCGCGACGTGTTCCTGAACAACCGGGAAGCGTTGCTGGAAATGCTGGCGCGTTTCACCGAAGATACGCAGGCGATGGCCCGGGCTGTCCGCTGGGGTGATGCGGCCTACATCGAGGACCGTATCGGCCGCGGCCGCCAGATCCGGCGGGGGCTTATTGAGGCGAAGCAGGCGTGACGTCAGAGCTTGAAGCGCTTTGGGATTGGCGCCGTCGGGTTGCCCAGCTTTATGCGTCCATCCGGGCTGAGCCTGACCCACAGCGTGGCTGGATGCGCTGGCGAGCCGTGCGCGACGGGTTGTTCCGGGATCACCCGCAAAGCCCAATCGAGCCAGGGGTGAGGTTCGAGGGCCTAAGCGTGTTTCCGTATGATCCCGCGTTGGTGTTTCACGTGAAACACTCGGCCATCACAGACGCACCTGTCGAGACGTTCCAAGCTGGCGCTGACGGGCAAGTCAGCATGCAGCCGTTCGCACGCACCCAGGGCCTGCAATCCATGCTGGGCAGCGAACTCACCCTGTATTGGCTGCTGGGCTACGGCGGCGGCGTGTTCCTGCCCTTCGCAGATGCTACCAGCGGCCGGGAAACCTACGGTGCCGGGCGTTACCTGCTCGACACCATCAAGGGAGCCGATCTCGGCAGCACGCCCGACGGACGGACGGTTCTGGACTTCAACTTCGCCTACAACCCATCCTGCGCCTACTCGCCGCGCTACTTGTGCCCACTCGCACCTCAAGGAAACCACCTGCCGCTGCCCGTCAGGGCTGGAGAACGTGCTCCGGCATAAGGCGCGTGCGCCGCAGGAAACGCCAAGTCAGCAGTATCGCCACGCCGATCAGGCCCGCGGCCAAGCCCCACCACGCCCCTTCTATGCCCCAGCCGGCGCGCAACGTCAGAAACCAGGCTGCCGGAAAGCCGACGCCCCAATAAGCCATAGCCGCGAGAACAAACGGCATATGCGTGTCCCCCAGCCCACGCAACGCACCGCCGGCTACGCACTGCACACCGTCCGCCACCTGGAACACGACCACGACGCTCAGCAACCCGGTCGCAAGGGCAAAAGCCTCCGCGCTGCCCGGTGACGCCGGGTCGAGGTAAAGGCCGACCACGGCGCCCGGCGCCCCAAGCAGCAGCAACGCCGCCATGACCTCGAACGCCGCGCCCAGGCCGATGGCGACCAGCCCCGCCCGGCGCGCGCCGGGCTTGTCGCCCGCGCCGACGCAATGGCCGACCCGGACGTTCGCCGCCTGCGCAATCGCGAGAGGCACCATGAACGCGACGGACAGGATGTTCAAAGCGACCTGCTGCGCCGCCAAAGGCACCGGGCCCAACCGTCCGATCAGCAGCGCTACGGCGAGGAACAGCCCGGTCTCCACGGCGAAGGTCGCGCTGACCGGAATACCGAGCCGCAGCATGGCGCCAAGCAGGTGAAGATGGAGGCCACGCCACGCGACGAAACGCCGCAACCCCGGGCGGCCATGCAGCGACACCAGCAGGACAATAGCCCCCACAGTCAGCGACACCACCGTGGCCAGCGCCGGCCCGCGCAGCCCAAGCGCGGGCAAGCCCCAAGCTCCATGGACAAAGCCGTAGCAAAGCGCGCCGTTGACCACGGCGGAGGCAAGGGAAACCCATAGCACCATCCCGCCGCGGTCGATGGCCGGCAGAAAGGCACGCATCAGGCCCATTCCCAGCAACGCGCCGGGCGTTGCCCAGCGCAGCGTCCCTACGAAAACACCGGCGTCGTGCGCCAATACCTTCGGCTCGCCCACTGCCAGCAACAGCGGCTCAGCCACGCTGAACAACACGAAGCCGGGCACGACAAGCAGCAGCGCCAGCAGCACGCCGGTCCAGTACAGGCCAGGTACCTGCGCATCGCGCCCGGCCCCGCGCGCCTGGGAAACCAGCACGGCCAGCGCCGTCATCACGCCTTGCAGCACCACGCAGACCGTGATGAACAAAGTCTCGCCCAGGCCGCCCGCGGCCAGCGCGTCGCCCCCCAAGCTGCCCAGCATCACCGCGTCGGTGATGCCCATCGCCATCTGCGCCAGTTGCGCAATGGCCAGCGGGCTGGCCAGGCGCATCGTGTCAGCCGCATGATAGATGAAAGTGGCGGCGCGTCCGCGCGGCAAAAGGCCGGTGCCGTCCAAAACAGGTTTCCTTTAAGGATCGGCCCTGCACAGAAAAAGGCAGGGCTTGTCGTGAATGTCGCCTGGTCTTACCAGAACAGCGTGCCCGGCCCACCTTTGAACGGCCCAACCAACTCCGACGTGATCCAGCCGCCGTAGAATCCGCCCTCCTGCGGGGTCACGCGCTCATCATCGACAAAGCATGCGTCCATGGCGCCGGCATAAACGGCCACGTGGCCGCGGATCGGCATGAAGCCCGGCGAAGGGTCCGGGTAGCCCCAGGCGGCATCCGTGGCGACACGTCCGCCGGCATTGATGGTGTAATAGCACGCCGAACCCTTCCATTCGCAAAAGCTGGTCCGCGCGGTTTTCGTCAGCACGCCCGGGGTGAACGCGGTGACCGGCAAATAGAACCCTGGAGGATGATATGTTTCCAGCACGCGCCACGCCGCGGCTGTGTCGAGTATGGCCTGGCCGGCGAACACGATCCGCACCCGGCAGCGCGCAGGCTCCAGCCGCGGGGGGCGTGGGTATTCGGCGACGATCTCCCGGGCGTGCTGCAACGGCTGCCTCTCATGGTTGAGCACGGGATATCGCATGGATGCCGGCGATTGCTAAGGGCGGCGGGGCCGATTCAAGCAGGGCGATCAGCGACGCAGGCGCCTATCAGGAAGGCGGCATGCCTTCCAGCATCCGATCGCGCAGCATCGCGGCGAACTCAAGGAACTCCGCGCCGCGCGGATCGGTGCGTCGCCAGGCCGGGGTCACTGGCTGCCCGGCTTCCGGGTCAACCAACGGCTGGAGCGCGACCTGTTTGAGGCGATCGAGCGCAAGCATGGACTTCAGTGGGAATTCTGCGTCCAAGTGCCCGGTTGGCCCGGCCTACGCCGAGGGCGTTGCTCTAGCCGTGGCCCGCACGCAGCCGCCGCCCCCCAACCCGGTGCCGGCGCATCAGACGAGCGGACCCCCGCCCTGGCGCAAGCCGCGGAATAACGATAATCAGGGGCCGGGTCACACCGGCCCCTTTACTTGGCTTTGGCTCCAACGGATCGTGCAACCAGGCGGAGCTGGGAAGGATAAGCAATGTCAGTGAATGTTCTCTACACAACCTCCGCCACGGCGACGGGCGGGCGTGACGGACGCGCCGCGACGGCGGACGGCTCGCTCGACGTGAAGCTGGCTACCCCCAAGGAGTTGGGCGGCGGCGGCGGGGAGGGCAACAACCCGGAGCAGTTGTTCGCGGCCGGCTACAGCGCGTGCTTCCTGGGCGCGATGAAGTTCGTCTCGTCCCAGGGCGGCCCGAAGGTGCCCCCCGACACGACCGTGAACGCCACGGTCGGCATCGGCCCGCGCTCGGAGGGCGGTTTCGGCATTGATGTCGAGCTGGACATCTCGTTGCCGGGCCTGGATCGGGCGGAGGCGGAGGCGCTGGTGGACAAGGCCCATCAGGTTTGCCCGTATTCCAACGCCACCCGCAACAACGTTCCGGTGCGCCTCAAGGTCGTTTAAGCATCGAGCGGGCGCCCTGGATAAAGGGCGTCCGCAGCTTGTGCATCGCGGATAATCAGATCGTAAGCGTGCCGGCGCGCGCCCGGTCATACCGGGCCGCAACGGCGTCCCAGTTCACGACATTCCACCACGCCGCCAGGTAGTCCGCCCGGCGGTTCCGGTATTTCAGGTAATAAGCGTGCTCCCACACGTCGTTGCCCAGCAGCACCTGGCTCCCGTCCATCAACGGGGTGTCCTGATTGGCGCGCGCGGCCAGGCCCAGCTTGCCCGAAGGTTCCACCGTCACGAACACCCATCCCGAGCCGAACTGGCTCAAACCCATGCGGTTGAACGCCGTCCGCATCGCCTCCATGCCGCCCAGGTCGCGGATCACCGCCGCCAGCAAGGCCCCGGAGGGCTGGCCGCCACGCCCGCCCATCAACTGCCAGAACATGGCATGGTTGGCGTGGCCGCCGCCGTTGTTGCGCACCGTCGCGCGCACGGCCTCCGGCAGCTCGCCCAACCGCGCCAGCGTTTCATGCAGCGGCCTGTTGCCCAAAGCAGGGTTGTCCTTTGCCGCGCCGTTCAGCGCCGCCACGTAGGCAGCATGGTGCTTGTCGTGGTGCAGCAGCATGGTTTCCGCGTCAATATGCGGCTCGTTGGCCTCCGGTGCGTAGGGCAGCGGCAGCAGCGTGAACGCACCCGGCGCCGCACCGGATGCGGCCTGGCCCAAGGCGCGCGGGGCCGCCATCGTCGCGAGGCCGGCGGCGCCAAGAACGGCGCGGCGTGTTGTCGTCATCGGGCCTCCTCCGTTTCTGAGATTTCGTGGGACGGCGCGGGGAATGCCGCCGCCATCAGGGCCATAGTATAAGGGTCGCGCGGGCTGGCAAACAGTGCATCCGCCGGGCCTTCCTCCACCACGCGCCCGGCGCGTAGCACGGCGACGCGATGCGCCAGCGCGCGAACCACGGCCAGGTCATGGCTGATGAACAGGTAGGCCAGGCCGTGCCGGGCCTGCAGCGTCCGCAGCAGGTCCACGATCTGCGCCTGCACGGAACGGTCCAGCGCGCTGGTCGGCTCGTCCAGCACGAGGAGGCGCGGGGTCAGCACGACGGCCCGGGCAATGGCGACGCGCTGGCGCTGGCCGCCGCTGAACTCGTGCGGGTAGCGCCCCGCCGCGTCGGCGGGCAGCCCCACCTCCTGCAGCGCCGCCGCGACCCGCGCCTCACGCTCGCGCCGCCCCAGCCGAGGCTCGTGCACGCGCAGGCCCTCGGCCACGATCTCCCCCATGCTCATGCGCGGCGACAGGCTGCCGTAGGGGTCCTGGAACACGATCTGCATGGCCCGGCGCAGCGGGCGCAGTCGGGACTGCGGCAGCGCCGAGATGTCCTGCCCAGCGAACGCCACCCGGCCCGTCGCCGCCTGCATCCGCAGCAGCGCCAGCCCGATCGTGCTCTTGCCGGACCCGCTTTCCCCCACCAGGCCCAGCGTTTCCCCTTCCCGGATGTGCAGGCTCACCCCGTCCACCGCGCGCACCTCGCCCACCACCCGGCGCAGCAGGCCGCGGCGGACCGGGAACACGACGCGCAGCCCCTCGGCCTCCGCAAGCACGGGCGCCCCGGCCGACACCGGGGCGGGCTGCCCGCTCGGCTCCGCGTCGATCAGCATGCGGGTATAGGGATGCCGCGGCGCGCGGAACACTTGGGCCACCTGCCCGGTCTCGACGATGCGCCCGTCCTTCATCACGCAAACCCGGTCGGCGACGCGCCGCACCACGTTCAGGTCATGGCTGATCAGCAGCAACGCCAGCCCGCGCGCCGCCTTTTCCCGCGCCAAAAGGTCCAGGATGCCGGCCTGGATCGTGACATCCAGCGCCGTCGTCGGCTCGTCGGCAATCAGCAGCTTCGGGTTGTTCGCCAGCGCCATGGCGATCATCACCCGCTGCCGCTGCCCACCGCTGAGCTGGTGCGGAAAAGCTTGCAGCCGGGCCTCCGCATCGGGGAAGCCCACGCGCCGCAGCAGCCCGGCGACGGCGCCGTGGGCGGGCTTGCGGCCATGCAACGCCATCGCCTCCGCCACCTGGCGGCCGACGCTGTGCAGCGGGTTCAGGCTGGTCATCGGCTCCTGGAACACGATCCCGGCCGTGTCGCCGCGCACGGCCTGCAACGCCGCGGGCGGGGCGTCCAGCATGGATTGCCCATCCAGCGCAACGGCACCCGTGCAGCCCGCCCCCGGCGGCAGAAGCTGCAGGATCGACAGCGCGGTCAGCGACTTGCCGGACCCGCTTTCCCCGACCAGCGCCAAGGTCTCGCCTTGGCTGAGGGTGAAGCTCACCCCGTCCACCACCCGCCGCGGGCCGAACGCCACCGACAGGTCCCGCACGTTCAGCATTACGGCTGCTTGCGCGGGTCAAAGGCGTCGCGCACCGCCTCGCCGATGAAGATCAAGAGCGTCAGCACCCCGCCGAGCACGACGAACGCCGTCATGCCGAGCCAGGGCGCCTGCAGGTTGTTCTTGCCCTGTGCCACCAGCTCGCCCAGCGACGGCGAGCCGGGCGGCAGGCCGAAGCCGAGGAAATCCAGGCTCGCCAGCACCGTGACCGAGCCGGACAAGGTGAACGGCAGGAAGCTCAGCGTCGCCACCAGCGCATTCGGCAGGATGTGCCGCGCCATGATGGCCCCGTTCGACACCCCCAGCGCCTGCGCCGCCCGCACGTAGTCGAGGTTGCGCCCGCGCAGGAACTCCGCCCGCACCACGCCCGTCAGCGCCATCCAAGAAAACAGCAGCAGGAACACCAGCAAGGTCCAGAAGGTCGGCGTCACGATGCTGCCGAGGATGATCAGCAGGTAAAGCTGCGGCATCCCGGACCAGACCTCGATGAACCGCTGGAACAGCAGATCGGTCAGCCCGCCGTAGAAGCCCTGCACCGCCCCAGCCGCGATGCCGACCACGGAGGACACGGCCGTCAGCGTGAAGCCGAACAGCACCGACAGCCGGAACCCGTAAATCACCCGGGCCAGCACGTCCCGCGCCTGGTCGTCGGTGCCCAGCAGGTTGCGGAGGGACGGGGGCGCCGGGGCGGGGACGGGCAGGTTCTTGATCACCGTGTCATAGCGGAACGGGATGGCGGGCCAGAGCATCCAGCCATGCGCGTTGATCGCGGCGGCAAGCTGCGGGTCGGTGTAGTCGGCCTCCGTCGGCAGGAAGTCGTCGCCGAACGTGTCCTCGCTGTAGTCGCGCAGCACCGGCGCGTAGAACTGGTCGTTGAAGCGGATCAGCAGCGGGCGGTCGTTGGCCAGGAACTCGGCAGACAGGCACAGCACGAACAGCGCGGTGAAGATCGCCAGCGACCACGCGCCACGGCGGTGCGCGCGGAAGATCGCGAGCCGCCGCCGGGTGATGGGCGCCATGGTCATGGTCGTCACCGCCGAGCCTCAAAGTCGATGCGGGGATCGACGGCGGTGTAAAGCAGGTCGCCCACGATCTGCAGCACCAGGCCGAACAGCGTGAAGATATACAGCGTGCCGAACATCACGGGGTAATCGCGGCGGATCGCGCTCTCGAACCCCAAGAGGCCCAGCCCGTCCAAGGAGAACACGATCTCCACCAGCAGCGCCGAGCTGAACAGGATGCCGATGAACGCCGCGGGGAACCCGGCCACGATCAGCAGCATGGCGTTGCGGAACACATGGCCATACAGCACCCGCTGCTCCCCCGCCCCCTTGGCCCGCGCGGTCACGACGTACTGCTTGCGGATTTCGTCGAGAAAGCAGTTCTTGGTCAGAATCGTCAGCCCGGCGAACCCGCCCGCGACCAGCGCCACCGTCGGCAGCACCATGTGCCAGGCATAATCTGCCACCCGCGCCGGCCACGACCATTCCCCCGACCCGGCGCTGGTCAACCCGCGCAACGGAAAAATCTGCAAAAAGCTGCCGCCCGCGAACAGCACGACGAGCAGGATCGCGAACAGGAAGCCCGGCACCGCGTAGCCCACCAGCACCACCGCGCTGCTCGCCACGTCGAACCGACTGCCGTCCCGCACCGCCTTCTTGATGCCGAGCGGGATGCTGACGAGGTAGATCAGCAGGGTGGACCACAGGCCCAAGGAGATGCTGACCGGCATCTTCTGCCCAATCAGCGCCACCACCGTCTGGTCCCGGAAGAAGCTGCGCCCGAAGTCGAAGCTGAGATAGCCGCCCAGCATGGACAGGAACCGCTCGCCCGCCGGCTTGTCGAAGCCGAACTGCCGCTTCAGCTCCTCGATCTGCTTGGCGTCCAGCCCGCGCGCGCCGCGATACGCGCCGTTGTCGCTGGTCGCGCCGGTGATGCGCGCCGTCGCGTCGCCGCCGCGCCCGCGGGTTTCCGCGATGGCCTGCTCCACCGGCCCGCCCGGCGCGAACTGCACCACGGCGAAGTTGATGGCGATGATGCCCAGCAGCGTGGGCAGCAACAGCAGCAGCCGGCGCAGCAGGTAGTTCGCCAATCTTAATTCACCGGCTTGCGCGCCGTGTCGGCCCGGGCAGACAGGTTCGGGTCGATCCACCAACTGTCCAGCACGAAGCCGTCACGGATCGGCTGAGTCGGCCGGCCGAAGCGGTTCCAGGTCGCGACGTTGAACCGCTCATTGTGCCAGTTCGGCACCATGAACCAGCCGCGCAGCAGCACCCGGTCCAACGCCCGCCCGGCGGTGGCCAGCGTTTCGCGATCCTGCGCCGCGATGGCCTTCTCGATCAGCGCGTCCACCGCCGGGTCGCAAACGCCGGCCAGGTTGCTGCCGCCCGGCGTCTTGGCGCCGATGCAGGAGAACTCGTCCCGCAGCTCGTTCCCCGGCAGGTCGGACCCCGGGTAGATCATCGTCGTCATGTCGAAGTCGTAGTCGTCGGTCAGCCGCTCGAACTGCGCGCTGTCCACGGTGCGGATGCCGACCTCGATGCCGAGGCGCTGCAGCCATTGCTGGTAGGGCAGTGCCACCCGTTCCAGGCTGGGATCGCTGAGCAGGATGGTGAAGGCCATCTGCTTGCCGCTGCCATCCACCAGCTTGCGGTCCTTGATGGTCCACCCGGCCTCCTTGAGCAGCGCCAAGGCCCGGCGCAGGCCCTCGCGGTTGTTGCCGGAAGCGTCGGTCTCGGGCATCCGGAACGGCTCGGCGAACAGCGCGGGCGGCAGCTTGTCGCGGAACGGCGCCAGGAGCGCCTGCTCCGCCGCGTCCGGCAGGCCCGTCGATTCCTGCGCCGTGTTGCCGAAGTAGCTGTGGGTGCGGTTGTAGGTGCCGAAGAACAGGTTCTTGTTCATCCACTCGAAATCGAACACCTGGGCCATCGCTTCCCGCACGCGCGGGTCGGCGAACATCGGGCGGCGCGTGTTCATGGAGAAACCCTGGATGCCGACCGGCAGGCGATGCGCGATCTCGTCCCGGCGCACCAGCCCGTCACGCACGGCGGGGAAGTCGTAGCCGGTCGCCCATTCCTTCGAGATGTTCTCCTGCCGGTAGTCGATCTGCCCGGCCTTGAACGCCTGCATCGCCACAGTGGGGTCGCGGAAATACTCGATCCGCACCCGGTCGAAATTGTGGAACCCGCGGCCCGTGGGCCGGTCCCGCGCCCACCAGTTGGGATCGCGCGCATAGGTCACGCTGCGGCCCAACTCGAACTTCTCCACGCGATACGGCCCGCTGCCCAGGGGCGGCTCGGTCAGCGGCTTGGTGAAGTCGCGGGTGGACCACCACTTCTCCGACAGCACCGGCATGCTGCCGACCGCCAACGGCAGGTCGCGGTTCCCGTTCGATTTGAAATGGAACACCACCCGGCGCTCGCTTTCCGCCACCGCGTCCTGCACGTCGGCATAGGACACGCGGATGGAGGGGCGGCCCTTCTCCATCAGCGTGTTGAACGTCCAGGCCACGTCCCGTGCGGTCACGGGCGTGCCGTCGGCGAAGCGCGCCTCGGGCCGCAGCTCAAAGCCGATCCACATGCGGTCGGCGGGCATCTCAACCGTTTCGGCAAGGTGGCCGTAGCCGGTCGCCACCTCGTCCGCCGAGCCGACCAGCAGGGTTTCCCACACATGGCCGCCTGCCGCCCCGGCGCCGGTGCCGCCAACGCCGGGCTGCCAGGTTGCCCCGGTGCCAATGGCGGCGTTGCCTCGCAGGATGTAGGGGTTGAAGCCGTCAAAGCTGCCGACCATCGCGAACACCGCCTCGCCCCCCTTGGGCGCGTCCGGATTCACGTAGGGGAAGTGGGGGAAATCCGGCGGCAGGGCGGGGGTACCAAGAATGGTGATGGCGTGGCTGCGCGTCACCTGCGCCTGTGCGGGCAAGGCAAGCAGCAGCAAGAACAGCAAGCAGCGCAGCATGGGACCTCCGAAACCGGGTCAGGCCATAGCAGGAGGGTGCGGCCCGGCCCGCGTCAAGCGGCCAACAGCGCCAGAGCAGGCGCGAGCAAAGCCGGGTCGCCGACCGCAAGCGCGCAGCCATCGCCGTCCGGGTGCAGGGGGCGACCCTGCCAGTCCGTCATGCGCCCGCCCGCGCCCTCGATCACAGGCACCAGGGCGGCCCAGTCCCAGACCTTGAGGCCCGGCTCGGCTATGATATCGATGGCGCCGAGCGCCAGCAGCCCGTAGGCGTAGCAATCCCCGCCCCATGACGTGCGGCGCGTGGCGGCGGCGAGACGCTGCCACGCCGTGGTTTGCGTTGGGGTGAAAATTTCGGGGGCGGTGCAGGACAGCTCGGCCTCCCCCAGCCCGGCACAGGGCCGGCAGCCGGCCCGGCCATGGCCGCCACGGAACCGGGTTGGCTGCCCGGCCAGACCGACCCAGCGTTCCCCGGTGATCGGCTGGTCGATCACGCCCAAGATCGGAACCGGGCCGTCCAGCAGGGCAACCAGCGTGCCGAAGGTCGGCCGTCCCGTGATAAAGGCGCGGGTGCCGTCGATCGGGTCCAGCACCCAGCGCAGTCGGGCGTTCGGGCGGTCCAGGCCGAACTCCTCGCCCAAGACTCCATGTTCGGGAAAACGCTGCGACAGCACGGCGCGCATCGCGAGTTCCGCCGTGCGGTCGGCCGCCGTGACCGGGCTTGCGTCGCCCTTCAGGTCGGCGCCGACGCCCGCGCGAAAGAACGGGCGGACCGCCGCGGCGGCGACATCGGCCGCCGCCTCCGCCGCGGCGATCAGCGCCTGCATGGAACCGTTACTGGCTCTTGCCGCGCGTCCCCTGGCTGGTCGGGCCGCTGACGGGTCCCTGCGGCTTGGTCACGCCGTTCTCCGTGGCGACGGGCGCGGTCGGGGCGACCTCCCGGGCGTTGGCCGGCTGCTGGCCCTGGTTCTGCACGGCCTGCGACTGGTTCTGCGAGGTGGAAGGCTGGGTCATCTGCTGGTTCTGCGCCCAGGCTGGCGTGGCGGCGAGCAGCAGGGCGGCGGTGGCGGTCAAGGCATAGCGCATGAGGTGCTCTCCAAAACGCCGGGCGTTGCACCGGCGGACTTGCCTACCTAATGTGCGCCGCACGCTATGCAAACCCTCCCGCATCAACCCTGCGCCATCGCGTGAACCCAATCGTCGTGATCCCGTCCCGCATGGCGTCCGCCCGCTTGCCAGGCAAGCCGCTGGCGTGCATCGCGGGGAAGCCCATGGTCCTGCACGTGCTCGACCGCGCTCGGGAGGCCGACATCGGCCCGGTGGCCGTCGCCTGCGCCGACCCGGAGATCGCGGACGCCGTGCGGGCGGCGGGCGGCACCGCCGTGCTGACCGACCCGGCGCTGCCGTCCGGGTCCGACCGGGTGCACGCGGCGCTGGCGGCCTTGGATCCGCAGGGCTCGCATGACGTGGTGGTGAACCTGCAGGGCGACTTCCCCACGCTGCCGCCGGGCCAGCTCCAGGCGGCGGCCGCCCCGCTGTCCGACCCGGCGTTCGACATCGCGACCCTGGTGACCCCGATCCTGTCGCCGGAGGAAGCGGCGGCGCCGCAGGTGGTCAAGGCCGCCTGCGCCTTCGCGGACGGGCAGACGGTCGCGGCGGCGCTGTACTTTTCCCGCGCCGCCATCCCCGCCGGCGACGGGCCGATGTGGCACCATGTCGGCATATACGCGTACCGCCGCGCCGCCCTGGCCCGCTTCGTCAGCCTGCCGGAAAGCCTGCTGGAACGGCGGGAAAAGCTTGAACAGTTGCGGGCGCTGGAAGCCGGCATGCGGATTGCCTGCACGCGGGTGGAGCATGGGGCCTTCGGCGTGGACACGCCCGCCGACCTCCTGCGCGCCCGCGCCATCCTGGAGACCGCATGACCCGGATCGCATTCCAAGGCCTGCCCGGCGCTTATTCCGACCTGGCCTGCCGCACTGCCTATCCCGAACTGACGCCCTTGCCGTGCCACACCTTTGAGCACGCGATGGATGCGGTGCGCGAGGGCAGGGCGGCGCTCGCGATGCTGCCGTGCGAGAACAGCCTCGCCGGCCGGGTGCCCGACATCCACGCCCTGCTGCCCGGCAGCGGCCTGTCGATCATCGGCGAGCATTTCCAGCGGGTCGAGCACTGCCTGTTGGGTGTGCCTGGCGCCACGGTGGGAGACGTACGCCGCGTCCACTCGCATTCCGTGGCGCTGGGCCAGGTCCGGGCGATCCTGCGTGAGCTGGACGCGGACACGGTGGTGGAAGCGGACACCGCCGGGTCGGCGAAGCTGGTGGCGGAGTGGGGCCGCCGCGAGGACGCGGCCATCGCGTCGAAGCTGGCGGCGGAGACCTACGGCCTTCAGGTGCTGCGCGCCAACGTGGAGGACGCGCCGCACAACACGACGCGCTTCTACGTCATGGCGCAGCAGCCGCACGCGCTGCCCCCGGACCGCACCGATTTGATGACCACCTTCGTGTTCCGCGTCCGCAACGTGCCCGCGGCGCTCTACAAGGCGTTGGGCGGGTTCGCCACCAACGGCGTCAACATGACGCGGCTGGAAAGCTACATGCTGCACGGCGAGTTCACCGCGACGCAGTTCCTGTCCGACGTGGACGGCCATCCCGAGCAGCCGGCCTTGGCGGAGGCGCTGGAGGAACTCAGCTTCTTCACCGCCGAAACCCACATCCTCGGCGTTTACCCGCGCTCCTCGTTCCGGATGCGGCTGGGCGGGGGCTGAGCGGGAAGCACCGCGACCGCTCCTCATCCCGCCTTCGGCCAAGCGCGTGCAGCCGGGCCTGGACCGGCCCGGCCCGCATCGCCGCTCCCGGCGCCGAGCAGGCGGTAAAGAGCGTGGCTGCGCTGCTGGTGCCGCGTCATCGCCTCCGCGGCCGCGTCGGGGTCGCGCGCGGCAATCGCGCGGGCGATGCCGGCATGCTCGTCGTAGCTGAGCAGGTTGGCGCCCTCGACATGGACGCAATCGACCCGGAACCGGGCGAGCCATTCCAGGATCACGCCTGCCGCCGCCTCGAAGATCGCGTTGCCCGTCATGGTGGCGATCGTCCGGTGGAACGCGATATCGGTTTGCAGGTAGCGGGCGCGGTCGGAAATGGCCCGCTGGTTCTCGGCAAGGGCGGCCATCAAGGTTTGGATGCTCTCGGGACCCGCAGTTTCCGCCGCCCGGCGTGCCATGGCGACCTCCAAGGCCAGTCGTGCTTCCTTCACGTCCTCCACGAACCGGTCGCCCCGGCTCGCCACCCGGCCGACTGCCGCCTCGATCCCGCGCGCGAAGTGCAGCGCCGTCGGGTCGGCAACCCGAGCACGCCGCCCGTGGTGGATCGCGATCAGGCCGTCCGCCTCAAGCTGCAGCAGCGCCTCGCGCACCGCGGGACGCCCCACCCCGAACGCGCCCATCAACTCCCGCTCTGACGGCAAGGCCGCACCCGGCGGATAATGGCCGTCGCGGATCGCCGCCGCGATCTGGCCGACGACCCCGTGCGACAGCCTGCGGCGCGGGACAGCTTGGAACATGGACAATGAGTCACTCATCATACCACTTGCGTCAAGGCGGCGATTGGTCAAACCTTGTCGATGCAATGCCTACGGCCCGCGATTCGGGGTTCGCCCCGACGCCGCGCGGCTGAAACAGGAGGAAACGGCATGGCTGAGGGGCTTCGCGAGCGGGCGATGCGGGGGGACACGGTCCGCGGCGCCATGGTGTTCGAGTTCTTCTCGCCCGGCATCGCCCAGATCCTGCGGCTGGCCGGCGCCGAGTTCGCCATGTTCGACATGGAGCACAGCGGGCTGGGCTTCGAGACCCTGAAAACCCTCACCGCCACCTGCCGCGGCCTCGGCATCGCCCCCATGGTCCGGGTACCCCGGGGCGAATATCATTTCCTCGCTCGCGCCCTGGATGTCGGCGCCCAGGGCGTCATGGTGCCGATGGTCGAAAGCGCGGTCCAGGCCCGGGCGGTTGCGGAGGCCACCCGCTACCCGCCCACGGGCCGGCGCGGCGCCGCCTTCGGCTTCGCCCACGACGACTATGCCCCCGGCGACGTGGCGGCCAAGATGCGCGCCTTCGACGCCCGCAACCTTGTCATCGCCCAGATCGAGACCGAGCGCGGCCTGGACGCCGTGGAGGAGATCGCGGCGACCGAGGGCATCGATGTGCTGTGGGTCGGGCACTTCGACCTCACCAACTTCCTCGGCATTCCCGGCGCTTTCGACAGCCCGGCCTACCATGACGCCATCAGCCGCGTGGTGGCCGCCGGGCGTCTCCACGGCAAGGGCCTCGGGTTCATGGCGACCGATGCCGATTGGGCCGCACGCTACCGCGGGCTGGGCTTCAACGTGCTGGCGGCCGGCACCGACCAGGGCGTGCTGATGAACGGCTACCGCGCGATCCTGGCGCCGCTGGGGGAAGCCGCGCGATGACCGCGGAGCCCGGCTTCCACCTCGGCATTTCCCGCGACGTGCTGGACGCGACGGGCGAGCCGAGCTTCGGCCGGCGTGCCCTGGACGTGCTGAAGGAGCACCCGGCGCTGCGGTGGGAGTACATCCCGGAACACCTGGCCGAGGTGACGCCGGAGGTCGCGGCCCGCTACGACGGAATTTACGTCAACACGCCGAAAGTGACCCGCGCCTCCGTGGCGCGTGGCGACCGCCGGGTGCGGATCGTGGCGCGGCATGGGGTCGGCTACGACTCGGTGGACGTTCCGGCGCTGACCGAGCGCGGCATCGTCCTCACCAACACGCCGGAAGCGGTGCGCCGCCCCATGGCGGTGGCGGCGCTGACCCTCATCTTCGCGCTCGCCGGGCGGCTGCTCGCGAAGGACCGGCTCGTGCGCGAGTACCGCTGGGCCGAGCGCACGGGCCACATGGGCGTCGGGCTGGTCGGCCGCACCCTTGGCGTCGTGGGCGCCGGGGGCATTGGGCGGGAAATCCTGCAGCTCGCCCGGCCCTTCTTCGGCCGCATGCTGGCCGCCGACCCCTTCGCCGACGAGGGAACCGTGCGCGCCTTGGGGGCCGAGCTGCTGCCCCTCGACGCCCTGCTGCCCGAAGCCGATTTCGTGGTGGTCTGCTGCCTTCTGGACCCGAGCACGTTCCACCTGATCGACGCCGCCCGGCTCCGGCGGATGCGACCGTCTGCCCATCTGGTCAACATCGCCCGCGGCCCCGTGGTGGACGAGGCCGCGCTGGCCGCGGCGTTGGACGCGGGCGTCATCGCCGGGGCGGGCCTCGATGTGTTCGAGGAGGAGCCGATCCGGCCCGGCAATCCCCTGACCCGCATGGGCAACGTGCTGCTGGCGCCCCATGCCCTCGGCTGGACGGACGAATGCTTCCACGACATCGCCGCGACCGGCTTGCGGAGCGTCGTCGATTTCGCCGGGGGCCGCCGCCCGGCCTTCGTGGTCAACCCGGACGCCTTGGCCGTGACGGGGCGGCCGTGACCACCCGCATCCTGGCACAGAACATCGGCAAGCAGTTCCCCGGCGTGCGGGCGCTCCACGCCGTGTCGCTGGCGGTCGAACCCGGCGAAATCCACGCGCTGCTCGGCGAGAACGGCGCCGGCAAATCGACGCTCGGCAAGATCATCGCCGGCGTTTACGCCGCCGACGCGGGCCAGGTGCTGATCGATGGCGCGGAGATGGGCACGGCCGACGAGGCTGCCGCGGGCCGGCTCGGCATCGGCATCGTGCACCAGGAAGGCTCCCTCGTCGGCCAGCTTTCGATTGCGGAGAACGTGTTCGCCGGGCGTCAGCCGACCGGCCGGTTCGGACGGATCAACCGCCGCGCCATGGCCGAACGGACCCGCGCGCTGCTGGCCGAGCTTGGGGTGACGCTCGACCCGAGCCTCAAGGTCGCCCACCTGTCGCCCGCCCAGGCCCAGGTGGTGGAGATCGCCAAGGCCCTGTCGCGCGACCTCAAGGTGCTGATCCTGGACGAGCCCACCGCGGCGCTCACCCTCAACGAGGCCGGGCGCTTGTTCGCCGTGTGCCGGACCCTCGCCGCCCGCGGCGTCGCCATCGTGTACGTGTCGCACCGGCTCGCGGAGATCTTCGCCCTGTGCCATCGGGTCACGGTTCTGAAAGACGGACGTGTGACGGGGGTGCGCCGGGTCGCCGAGACCGGCCAGGACGAGCTGATCCGGCTCATGGTGGGGCGGGAGGTGCATTTCGCCCGCGACGCCGGGGCGCGCGCCTTTGGCGAGGTCAGGCTGGAAGCGCGCGGCATCGCCGCTGCGCCCTTCGTGCGCGGGGCGAGCTTCACGGTGCGGGCGGGGGAGATCGTCTGCCTGGCCGGGCTGGTCGGCGCCGGGCGCTCGGAAGCCTGCGAGGCCGTGTTCGGGGCGCGGCCGCTGGACGGGGGCGAGGTGCTGGTGCGGGGCCGGCGGGTGCGCTTCGGCGGCCCTTGGGACGCCATGGCGGCGGGGATCGGCATGGTGCCGGAAAGCCGCAAGGACGCCGGCCTGTTCCTCGGCATGGACGTGGCGAGCAACGTGTGCGCCGCGGTGCTGGGCAAGGTATCCCCGTCCGGGCGTGTGTCGGCGGCGGCGGCCGACGCGCTTGCCGCCCGGTTCGTCCGCGACCTCAGGATCGCGACGCCCTCCGTCCGGCGTCCCGTCGGCGACCTGTCCGGCGGCAACCAGCAGAAGGTGCTGCTCGCCAAGTGGCTCGCGATGGAGCCGGACGTGCTGATCGTGGACGAGCCGACGCGCGGCGTGGACGTGGGCGCGCGGTCGGAAATCTACCGCCTGCTGCGCGAACTGGCGGGCCGGGGCATGGCCCTGCTCGTGGTATCCTCCGACCTGCCGGAAGTGCTCACTTTGGCCGACCGGGTGGTGGTCATGGCGGACGGGCGCACGGTGGGCGAGATCGATGGCAACGCGGCGGACGAGGAAGGGGTGCTGCGCCTCGCCACGCGCCACACCCAGGTGGACGCCGTGCCCGTCCTGGCCCCCGCAGCGTGAAGCCCAGGCCCGTGAGCAACCTCGCCCTCAAGGAAACGCCCGCCGCCGGCCCGGCGCCGGGTCCGTCCCCGGTCCGGGCCGGCGCGCTGCCGCGCCGGGTGCTGCTGCGGCTCGCGGACTCGCGCCCGCTGATGCTGTTCGTGCTGGTGGTGGTCCTGGTCGCGGCGATGTCGGCCGCTTATCCCAACAACTTCCCAACCCGGTTCAACATTCCGGCCGTGCTGCTCAATGCCGCCCAGAACGCGATCCTGGTTACGGGCATGATGCTGCTCATGGTTGCCGGCGGGTTCGACCTGTCCATCGGCTCGACGCTGGCGCTGTCGGGCGTTTGGGCCGGTGTTGTGGTGGGCCGCTGGGGGTGGCCGGCGGAGGCTGGGCTGCTGGTCGGGCTTGCGGTCGGCGCCGCTGCCGGACTGGTCAACGGCCTCATCGTGACCCGGCTCGGCATCAACGCCCTGATCGCCACGCTGGCGACGCTTACCATCTATCGCGGCCTCACCTACCTCACGGCCGGCACGGGCGTGACCCCCATCGGCGACGCCTTCAAGGCGTATGGCCAGAGCACGTTCCTCGGCCTGCAGATGCCGTTCTGGGTCATGCTGGCGGTGGTGGCGCTGGGCGCGTGGGCGCTGGCCGAAACTCGGTTCTTCCGCCAGTACTACTTCATCGGCGGCAACGCGCGGGCGGCCAAGCTGTCGGGCATACGCGTCGAGCGGCTGACGCTGATCGGCTTCGTCATCATGGGCCTGCTCGCCGGGCTGGCCGGGGTGCTGGGCGCGTCCCGCCTCAACTCGGCCGTGGTGAGCGCCGGCATCAACGTCGAGCTGTCCGTCATCACCGCCACCGTGCTCGGCGGCGCCAGCCTGAAGGGCGGGGAGGGCACGGTGATCGGCGGCGTGCTGGGCGTGCTGTTCATCGCCCTGGTCCAGAACGCCATGATCATCAACGGCATCGGCATCTTCTGGCAGAACATCATCGTCGGCCTCGTTCTGCTGCTCGGCGTGTCGCTCGACCGCTTCAAGCAGGCGCATCGCGGGTAAGGCCACGGCAGGACGGAATGCAACCAGACCGGAACGGTCGAGCGGGAGGAACGCCCATGAGGTTTACGACGAGGTTGGCCCTGGCGGGCGTCCTGCTGGCCGCCGCGGCGCCGGCGTTGGCCCAGGAATCGAACTTCGGCCCCCGGGACGCCAAGGAAACCTATTACTGGGTGTCCAACAAGGCCAACCTTCCGTTATTCGTGCAATACGATTACGTCGGCATGAAGCGCGTCGCCGAGGAGCTCAAGGTCC
>CALMVT010000562.1 GCA_937873175.1 uncultured Acetobacteraceae bacterium
ACCCCGCCATTGAACGCGGCGAGGGTCCAACCGAAGCGGCGGGCAAGACGGTTTCCCGCCTCGTCCACACCTGCGGGTAGCGGTCCCGGATGTCGGACAAGGCCGCGTGAAGCGGCCGGGGGTCTCGGTCTAGTATCGACGGGCCTTGCATGAAGTGATCGAGCGCAAGCACGACCAGCGCGGCGTTGTAGTATCGGAACGTCAACAGGCGGATCAGCAGTTGCTTCAGCATCAGCACGGCGATCCGGGGCGGCGCAAAGTCGCTGTGCAGGGCCGCGCAGATAAGGGCGTTGCGGGTTTCATAGTAAAGCTGCCAGCCGCCAATCTTGAGGTAGAACGGCTTATGCCAAATCCCGATGCCGGGAAGGGGCACGGTGAAAACGCCTCGGTTGTGCAGGCGCATCCCGAACTCGATGTCGTCGCCCCGTATGAAGCAGGGCAGCGGCATGCCCAAGGCTTCGATCAGCCGCTTCGGGAAGCCGAACATCCACCATCCGTTGTAGTGCATTGCCGTGCTGTCCAGCAACTGCTCCAGCGCATCTGCCGTGCGGAGGTCGAGGCCGGCATTCAGCGGCTTGAACCCTCCATTCTCAAGCACGACGGCGCCAGCCTCGTACAACGTCGTGGGCTGAACCGCGTCCAGCATGTGCCCGCCGACGGCGAGTTCGCCGCGTGCGAAGCTGAAGAACGTCCCCATTCGCAGCAGGCTGTCCGGTTCCAGCACCACGTCGTCGTCGAGAAGGCAGACGTGGCTGATCGCGGGGTCATCCACGGCCTCGACCAGCCCGCGCCCGAAACCGCCGGCCCCGCCCAGGTTGCCCTGCTCCACGACCCGCAGCCGCGGCCCGAGCCGACACGCCGCTTCCGCGAACTCGGGATGCGACGCAAGGTCGGGCCGCCCTTGGTTCACGACGATCACGCGGGAGATCACCGGCCGGAGCGCGGCGTGCCCGGCCATGCGCGCAAGCACGGCGGACAGCTCGGCCTCGCGATTGAACGTGCAGATGACGACCCCGAGACCCACCTCCGCGGCAGGGCTGTCGCTTGTGACCCACTGCGCATACGCCAAGGTGACGGGGCGCCCCTGGGCGGCGAGGTCGAACCACAGCAGGCCGCCCTGACGGAAATGCTGGGCGCCCAAGGCCAACGGCAGGTTCACGGCTCCGCTGGCGGGCTGCTCGTGCAGCAGCGTGCTGCCGCCATGCGGGGTGCGCCGCCACACCCGCAGCCATGCGTCCCCGTCAACCTGCAGCCGCAGGCCGACCGTGACGAGGCTGGTGTAGAGGCGCCATTGATACTCGAAGAACGCGTTGAAATAGGTGTTGAACGATGCGGTGGCTCCGGCCGGGATGACCAGTTCACCCGCGTCGTTCAAGCGCAGCCGGTTGGCCGCCGCGGGTCGGCCGCCCAGGCTTCGCCAATAAAGCGGACGCAAGACGGCAGGGCGGTCCAGCAGCACGGTCTGCAGGACCATGCCGACTTGGAACGAAGGCTGGGGTGGCGGGCGCGTCTGAGAGACGGCAGGTTTCAGGCCCGAAGTCATCGGATTTCCCGGTCAAGTTTCCGCGCCTAGCGGCAAACCGGGAACGCACGGAGAAGGTGGTGGTTTGCATGCTCCATGGTGGCGGTGGCCGTGCAGAGGTCGATCCCGATTGCGTGCTCGCCGGACCAGGCGGCCGGGCGCTGCGTCGCTGTCATCGTCACGCGCGACCGGCCGGCACTGCTTGCCCAATGCCTGGCCGCCGTGCTGGGCCAGTCGCGGCGGCCGGACCAGGTGGTCGTGGTGGACAATGCGAGCGGACCCGAGACTCGCGACGTTCTCGGAAGTGCGGATCCTGCGCCTTCCGCTGAATGCTGGGAGCTGCCGGTGGCTTCCAAGCCGGCATCGAACTCGCGCTTCGAGACGGCGCCGATTGGCTCTGGCTGATGGACGACGAGGGGCGGCCCTGTGATGCGGGCTGCCTCCGTTCGCTGATTCGCACCGCCGTGTCGCGCCGGGCCGAGATGGTCGGCGCCCTCGTCTTGACGTGGACGACCCGGGGCGCCTGGCCTTTCCCGTGCGGATTGCCGGTTGCACCCGGTTCGATGCCGCCGAGATCGTGGCGCACGGACCGGTGTCGGGATGTGCGCATCTATTCAACGGGACGCTGATCAGCGCCTCGCTGTTCCGCCGGATCGGCCTGCCAGACCCCAGGTTCTTCATGCGCGGCGACGAGGTCGAGTTCCTGTTCCGTGCGCGCGAGGCGCACACCCGGATCGTGCTCGATCCGCAGGCACAGTTCCTGCACCCGGGCTCGCGCCCGGAAATCCACCCCATCTTCGGTGGAATGTTTTATGCGGTCGTTCCAACGGAAGCTGCCAAGCAGTTCTACTTGTTCCGCAACCGCGCCTACATCTTCCGCCGCTACGGAAAGTGGGGCTGGATGGCGGCGGACGCGATCCGGTACAGCTACTACTTCCTGGTATGCCGCCGGCTGGATGTGCGCGGGTTCGCAGGCTGGGCAAGGACGACAAAGGCCGGGTGGTTCGGCGGCTTCATGCAGGAGCGTGCCCCTCGCCATTGACCCGGCCGTCCTCGGGCAGGGTGCCCACCGGATGAGGAGAACGGGATGGCTGTTGGAGGCGTTTTTC
>CALMVT010000563.1 GCA_937873175.1 uncultured Acetobacteraceae bacterium
CGCCGAGGACCTGGACCAGCTCGCCAAGCTGGATGGTCTTTTGCGACTTGACCTTTTTAGCCTTGTCCATGAGGGCCTGGAGTTCGGCGTCGAAGTCACGTGGTTTGCGGGCCATGGGACCGGCTCCAGGATCGTGGATGGGCTAGTGCCAGCCTAGCAGCGGCCGAAAGCCATTGCCAAGTGCAACAGGCCACCATCCTCTCCACCTCTGATCCCAAGTAGACCCGAGCCGCCCATCATTTCCGCTGCGGAGTGGAACGGAGCAGATCAGGAAATGCGCGCTTATAGATCATTGCATGATCTGCGCTGCTGTGGCTAAGCTCAGCACTGCCGCAAGCGTGCCGGAGCCGGTCAGATGGCGATCTACCACTTCTCTGCCAAGGTGATCGGCCGCTCTGCCGGGCGAAGCGCGGTGGCGTCTGCGGCATATCGTGCGGCCGAGCGCCTGCATGACGACCAGATCGACCGCGACCACGACTACACCGCAAAAGCCGGCGTCGTGCATTCGGAGATCCTGCTGCCGGAGGGCGCTGCTTCGCGCTGGCTGGACCGCGGCACGTTGTGGAACGAGGTTGAAGCCGGCGAGAAGCGCAAGGATGCGCAGCTTGCCCGTGATATCGAGATCAGCTTGCCGCGCGAGTTGGGCCGGGCGGAAGCGATCCGGTTGGCGCAGGACTTCGTGCGCGAGCAGTTTGTGGCGCGCGGCATGGTGGCGGACCTCAATGTGCATTGGACGACGGCGGGTGACGGCGAAGCGCAGCCGCACGCGCACGTCATGCTGACCATGCGGGAGGTGGTGCCGGGTCGGGAGGGGCACCCGGAGCAGGGTATTTTCGGCAACAAGGTCGCGGCCTGGAACGACCGGGGGCTGCTGCGGGGATGGCGCGAGCGGTGGGCGGAGCTGGCGAACGCGCGGCTGGCGGAGCTGGACCATGACGTGCGGATCGACCACCGCTCGTATCGGGATCAGGGCATCGACCTGGAGCCGCAGCACAAGATCGGTCCGGCGGGAGCACGCCGCGAGCAGCGGGGCGAGGATGCCGAGCGTGCGGCGGAGCACCGGGCGATTGCGCAGCGGAACGGCGAGGCATTGCTGGCGGAGCCGGAGGCGGCGTTGCGGATGCTGACGCAGGGGCGTTCGACATTCAGCAAGCAGGACCTGGCGCGTCTGGTGCACCGGCACACGGATGGGGCGGAGCAGTTCGCGGCGGTGATGGCGGTGGTCACGGCGTCGCAGGAGATGCAGTGGGTGGGCTTGGACGGGCGCGGGCAGGCCCGATACAGCACGCGGGAGATGCTGGCCTGCGAGCGCCGGATGGAGCGTGCGGGAGCGGTGATTGCCGAGGGGGACGCGCACCGTGTTCTGCCAGCAGCGGGACGGCAGGCACTGGCGGCGGCGGAGCGGGGTGGGCTGGTGCTGGGGGACGATCAGCGGCTGGCGCTTCAGCATGTGACGTCGGGGCAGGACTTGGCCTTGGTGGTGGGCTACGCGGGCACCGGCAAGTCGTCGATGCTGGGCGTGGCGCGCGGGGCGTGGGAGGCGGCGGGCTTGCGGGTGCGCGGGGCGGCCTTGTCCGGCATCGCGGCCGAGGGCCTTGAAGGCGGCAGCGGGATCGAGAGCCGGACGCTGGCGAGCCTGGAGTATGGCTGGAAGGAGGGCCGCGACCTGCTGACGAGCCGGGACGTGCTGGTGATCGACGAGGCGGGCCTGGTGGGGTCGCGGCAGATGGAGCGGGTGCTGTCGGCTGCGGCCAAGGCCGGGGCCAAGGTGGTGCTGGTGGGCGACCCCGAGCAGTTGCAGGCGATCGAGGCCGGGGCGGCGTTCCGGGCCTTGGCGGACCGGCACGGGGCGGTGGAGATCACGGATGTGCGCCGGCAGCGCGAGGCGTGGCAGTGCGAGGCGACGCGGGAGCTGGCCACAGGGCGCACAGGCGAGGCGCTGGGGCGGTATGGGCAGGCCGGCATGGTCCAGGGTGCGGCCACGCGCGAAGCGGCCTGTGC
The DNA here is from genome assembly GCA_937873175.1 of uncultured Acetobacteraceae bacterium. Taxonomy (GTDB): domain Bacteria; phylum Pseudomonadota; class Alphaproteobacteria; order Acetobacterales; family Acetobacteraceae; genus CAHJXG01. The sequence goes on from CALMVT010000563.1 coordinate 2,002, forward strand.
GGCGCTTGTGGGGGCTTGGGGCGCGGTGCGGCGGGAGAGTCCACAGCAGAGCCAGGTGATCCTGGCCTGCACGCGGGCGGAGGTGGCGGAGCTGAACGCCCTGGCGCGGGAGCGGCTGCGGGCCGGGGGCGAGCTGGGCGCGGAGCACCAGGTCGCGACGGAGCGGGGCGAGCGGTCGTTTGCCGCGGGCGACCGGGTGATGTTCCTGAAGAACGAGCGCGGGCTTGGGGCGGGGCCGGGGGGCCGCGGGGGCGTGGCGGTGAAGAATGGCACGCTGGGCACGGTGGAGGGGATCGAGGCCGGCGGAAGGCTGACGGTGCGCCTCGACGGCGCGGGAACGGACGGGTCAGCGCGCCGGGTCGGCTTCGACGTGCGGGACTACGGGCACGTGGACCACGGCTACGCGGCGACGGTGCACAAGGCGCAGGGGGTGACGGTGGACCGGGCGCACGTGCTGGCGTCGCGGTTCATGGACCGGCACGCGGCGTATGTGGCGCTGACGCGGCACCGGGACGGGGTGAGCCTGCACTACGGGCAGGACGGGTTCCGGGACGGGGCAGCCTTGGCGCGGGCGCTGGGCCGGGAGCGGCTGAAGGACACAAGCCTCGACTATGAGGGGCCGGAGGCGGCGGCGTACGCCTCGGTGGTGTATGCCGAGCGGCGGGGCCTGGACCCGCTGCGGCCGGAAAGCGCCATTCTGGTGCAGGATGCGCGGGAAGCGGAGCAGCGGCAGGAGATTGCGGCGGGTCGGGCCGGGTTCCGGAAGCGCTACGAGGCGCACCGGCAACGGCAGGCGGCCGAGAAGCAGGCGCATGTCTTGGTGGGCGAGTGGGAGCGGCTGATCGGGGCCTACAACGCGGCGCTGCCGGGGCTGCAGGCCGATCCGGCGACGCTGGAGGACGCGCGGAAGCAGCTGCTGGAGTTCGGCCGCACGCTGGGCGAGCAGCCGGAGGCGGCGGAGGTGCTGCGGGAGCGCGGGGCGGCGTTCGGGCTGGAGGAGCGGCCCAACCTGCGGCGGGTGCTGTCCAGCCCGCAGCCGGAGCGGGTGATCACTGGGGTTGTGGCCGATGCCGAGGCGGTCATGCGCCAGGAGCTGCGGGTGGCGGCCGAGCAAGCCGAGCAGGAAGCGGCGCGGCAGCGCAAGCTGGAGGCCGAGCGGCAGCGGCAGGCGCCGCGGCAGGGGCCGAGCCAGGGGATGTCGATGGGACGGTGAGGCTGAGATGAGCGGGACGGGCGAGGTCGAGGACCGGCTGTATGGGCTGCTGGAGGTGGCCGAGCGACAGCAGGCGGCGACCCAGGCGGCGCTCGAGGGGATAGCGGCCGAGCGCGCGGCGCTGAAGCGCGAGCGAGACGCGTGGGCGGCCGAAGCCAAGGCGCTGGGCCTGACTCTGCGGACGGAGGTGCGCTCGGCGGTGGCGGACGGCCTGGCGGATGCAGCGACGGACGGGGTGCAGGCGGTGGAAGCGGCGACGGCGCCGCTGCTGGGCCGGCTGGAGGGCGTGTCTGCCACGGCGGGGCGGGCGGAGGCGGCGCTGCGTCGGGTGGTGCTGTGGGCGAGCTGGCGGCTGCTGGGGTGGCTCGTGGCCGTGGGGGCGGCGACGGTGCTGCTGGGCTGGCTTGCGGGCAGCGGAGTACTGTGGTGGGACGGGAACGCCATCGCGTCGGCGCAGGCGCGCAAGGCGCAGCTCCAGGCCGAGATAGCGGAGCTGAAAACCAACTACGACGGCTGGGTGAAGGCGGGAATGCTGGGCAGGCTGGAACGGTGCGACCCGGGCAACCGGCTGTGCATCCGGGTGGACGAGCGCGCCGGGGCATACGGGACGCCAGCGGACCGCCGGGTGATCTTGGGATACTAAGGGGCTCGCCTTATTCTAGTTGAGTTATTACTCAAACGGGCACTTAGTACAGATCGGCTGTGGGTGCATGACCGCCAAGGTGCAACATGCACCCAAGGCTTGGGTTGCTTACAACTGTTGTGGAAAGGGCTGGCAATTGGCAGGAAACCGCAAACCGCCGCGGAAACCTACAGGAATAATCCAGATGAGGCATCTGGAAATTAAAGCAGGGCAGGCCCCGCAGCTTGGACCTACCATGTCGTTCAAATTGCCGGAAGAGAAGAATGCAGCTGAGACCGTTGTGATGGGCAGTTTCTCTAGCCTATGCCCCACAGCGGAATTTCTTCCACCGATCATTGATTTCCACAAATACTCCACCGATCATGGTCCTGACTTCATCCTTAAAATGCCTGAAGCACAGGCTTTTGCCGAACTGGTCGAGATAGCTCCTTTGTGGGGTCCATACTCGACAGCAAATCACTGCATGAACGTTGGAGACTACATTGACTACGCTCTCAATCAGATACGTACAAAGGTTGCAAAGTACAAATCCAAAGTAGAGTTTCGACCGATCTATCTAATCATGTATGTCAGCCATTATGGGTTCTCTCCAGATATCCCTCAAACTAAAGCCCTGCGTCGCCAAATGCAGGTCTTATCAAACAATGTGTTCAAGGGAATTTATCTGGTGCTTTTCGCCCATGACGGAACTCCGACAGCAGTTGTGATGTGGCCGTTCAAAGCAGACGACATTACAAGAATCCAGACGCGGGCGCTTCGGAAAACTCAGATGGTCCGGCCAGATTTGTCGAAAGCACACATAATTTCTGATAGTTCGAATGGCGCAAATGTAGACACTACAATCAGAGTTTTTCTTCCATCAGGAACCAATATGGAGCCGTTCAAACGTATGGTCGAGAAAAAACGTTAGCAAATAGTTAATATATAGCCTGTTTCAATGTAAATTATTTAGCTAGGTAGAGGAATTAGATCCCCTGTGATGTTTTCTTCAAAGAGATACAACGGCACTTTTGTTAATGCTGTACACCGTCGATCCGATAATCTCTAACTATGGAAAAGCAGGAACGCGCCCATGACGGAGGTGGTCACGATCTACATGCCCCTGCTGGACGAAGGCACCAACGTGTGGAGGCCGGTCACTGCTGAGTGCCTTGGCCAGGGCACTTATCGGATCATCGGACCGCAACCTCATGATGAAAAATGGGCATTCGCGCCCGGCACCGTGGTTGCCGGCAAGCCTCGCCGCTTTGCTAATGGAGTTCAAGGCACTGTTGCTCTGACTATCTCAGATTGGACGTAACCTAGTCTTCCTTCCAAGCCGATAATCTCCAAGTATGGAAACTCAAAGACTAGGCTAAAGATCAAAGCATGGTAGAAAATGAAGAGCTAAGAAAGTTTATGGTTGAATGTGGAGCTGCTGAGAAGGACATCAGGGACGCCAACATCAACACATGCCTTCTGCATGATTTGCATGTCGTTGGAGATAGTGTCTACGAAGCGTTTGAACGGCTGCATCTTAGGCATGGCGTGGACCTAAGTAGTTTGGATGTCTCCATGTACTTTCCTTCCGAGATAAGCCGCGATGCGTTCCTGATCAGCTTTTACCCTGATACCCCCTGGGGACAGAGAGCTATGGCCAGATACCCTAGACTGTCGCTTAGGATGGTCAGTGAGGCGGTGAAACAAGGACGCTGGCCTTCATCACCAGTCCGATAATCCGTGGTTATGGAAGCTGAGCCACTTTCGACCACCTGCTCAGCCGACTGAGTTCCATCCAGAGGACCATTCCGAGCGCCGCCAACCCGAACACTCCCATGGCACCCACCATGCCGGTGGCTGTGCCTGGGAGCACCAGCCCGCCGACGACCGCGGACATTATCTCGTTGTCATGTAGTGCGAGCTGAGGTCAGCATGCTTCAGCTTCTATTCATTGCATTTTAGCAATTTTATGGCAGTGTATGAGGTATCTCGACGGGTTCACCCGGACTGACGTTGCCGCCGAATCAGGAGCTTCGATGCGCATTGCCCTTGCGACCTGTCTCATGCTGCTGGCCGCGCCCGCCAGCGCGACGACGATCACCTACAACAATTTCGCGTCCACCGCCGGGCTGTCGGTCAACGGCAACGCCGCAGCCGTCACCGACACGGCGGGGCGGAGTGTCCTGCGGCTGACCCCTGCAACAACCTACCAGGCCGGGTCAGCCTTCACCAGTTCGACGATCACGCTCGGCCCGGAGGCATCCTTCAGCGCGGCCTTCGGCTTCAACATCAACCAGCCCGGCGGCTCGGGCGGCGGCGCCGACGGCCTGGTGTTCGTCGTCCAGACGCTTTCAAGCAACGTCGGCAGCAGCGGCGGGGGCATCGGCTACAGCGGCATCACGAACAGCGTCGGCGTCAAGTTCGACACCTACCAGAACCCTGGCGATCTGAGCGCCAACTTCGTCGGCATCGTGCTGGGGGGCAACATAGCGGCCGTCTCGAGCGCCGCATCGCCCTACAACCTCAAGGGCGGCACGGACCTCTATGCGTTTGTGGACTACAATGGCGCCACCGATCACCTGCAAGTGCGGCTGTCCAACACCACGGCCCGGCCCACCGCGGCGCTGATCGACTACACGGTCGACCTCGTGGCCCAGCTCAACTCGCCCAACGCCTATGTGGGCTTCACCAGCGGCACGGGCGGTGGCTATGCCAACCACGACATCCTGAACACGGAGTTCGTCAACACCTACAACCCGGTCAACGTGTCGGAGCCTGTGTCGATCGCCCTGCTCGGGATGGCGCTTGCCATGACAAGCGTGTT
>CALMVT010000564.1 GCA_937873175.1 uncultured Acetobacteraceae bacterium
ACCGCGATCATCCACTTCCTGCTGCCGCGCAACCGCTCCACGGTGGTCGCCGGGGACGTCGGGACGGCAGCCGCGGGGTGAAAACGGGGCACGGGGATTGATCGGTCGGCGCTGAGACGCTGGGCAGCGAGGCGACAAATTGACGCATCAACGACTTGAGAAAGGAGGTTGGGACGTGCAAGATGAGTAGGCGGATGCTCGTGAAGACTGCGCTACTCGGCACAAGAGGAACCAACCGTTGTAGCTGTGCCCGGAACTATGCAGCGGTTTCAAAAATCGCCCGCTTAGGCTGCAACGACCCAGACCTACGCAGGCGTGTGTTGCAGAGTATCTGCTGAAGGATTTTGAACCGCTATCCTGTAATTTCTTGCGATTTCATAGAAGAGTTCCGGACAGACCCTGAACAGGGCACGCCGTCAAGGAGGAACCCATGAAATACATGCGTTTGCCGAGCGCACTCCTATCTGCCGCAGCGGTCGTGGCCATGGTCGGAACTGCTGCGGCACAAGAAAGCAAACGGTTGGTGGAGCCGGAGGCCGGTGGTTGGCACACATGGTCCGTTCCTTCCGGAACTGCGGTTGCGGTGCCGGCCCCACCCGATGCGACGGCCACGCGCGCGGAACTGGGCAGCCTCAAGCCGCAACAGGCCCACGACGCCAAAACGCTGGACCAAATTGCCTACTGGGACCGGGGCTGGCCCGGCTACCGCTGGCAGGAGATCGCCCTTGCCGAGGCCCAAGCCGACCCGCGACCTTCTCTATGGCGCACAATGGCGCTTGTCAGCATCGCGATCCATGATGCGACCGTGGCAACCTGGCATGCAAAGTACCAGTATGCCCGCGCACGCCCCAGCGATTTCGATCCGACGATCCGGCCGGCAATCGCTGTGCCGCGCAGCCCTTCCTACCCTTCGGAGCACGCCGCCGTCGCCGCTGCCGCTGCGGACGTATTGGGATATCTGTTCACAAAAAGCGGGGACGCCCTCGCGCAACGCGCCCAGGAGGCTGCTCAGTCCCGCGTCGTTGGTGGCGTTCAGTATCCGAGCGACGTTCAGGCTGGTCTGGCGCTTGGCCACCAGATCGGTGCGGCTGTCGTTGCGCGTGCGAAGGCGGACCGCTCGGATACACCTTGGGATGGCAGGATCGCCACCGGGCCGAACCTTTGGGCGGGAACCAATCCAGTCACACCCATGCGGAGCCTTTGGGTGCCTTGGGTACTCACGTCGGCCGATCAATTCCGGCCACCCCCTCCACCAGCGCCAGGATCGCCTCAGATGGCCGCCGACTTGGCCGAGCTGAAAGGCTTTCAGCGAACCCCAGCCAGCCGGCGGACAGCCTACTTCTGGGCCGTCGTGCCCGAACTGCGCGAGTGGATCGCGATCACCAACAGGGAGATATTCGAGACCCGGATGGCTGACGATCCGCCCTGGGCCGCGCGTGCAATGGCCCTGGTCATGGTCGCAAGCAACGACTCGTTCATCGCCTGCTGGGATGCCAAGTATCACTACATGGCGCCACGCCCGTTCCAGGTGGACCCGAGCGTTGACATGCTGTTTCCCGCCCCGAACCATCCGTCCTACCCGGCTGCCCACGGATGCGGCGACGGCGCAGCCGAAGCCGTGCTCAGCGAGCTTTTCCCGCGCGACGCCGACTACTTCAAGCAGCGCGCTGAGGAGGGAGCATGGTCGCGTCTCTGGGCTGGCATCCATTTCCGAAGCGATATCGAGGCTGGTTTGACGCTCGGACGATCCGTGGGCCGGCTCACGGTTGAGCGAGGGATGGATGGCGAGATCAAGCGCGTGGGGCGGTAGCGCTGCTGCAGAGTGTTCGCATGCGGGGCGGCACGCACCCGGGAGTTCAAAGAACTGGCATTCTAGCCGCCTAGCCCCTCGTCCCGCCTGCGCCCGGGACATGCCATTCCAGGCTTGCGGGAGCCGACGAACAAGCCGGCGCCGACCAGGGTAGCACCAAACCGGCGAGCCGGGGATCACCGGCCGAGCCTGGCCACCCCCAGCGCCGGTCGCCGCGGGTGGCGAACACCATTCCCCCTTCACCAAGCCAAGCAGGAGCACCCATGGCCACCATACGCCTTTGGAGCGATCAGGACGCCGCCAACGATCCGGTCGTGGCCGCCGTGTTCGCGGACATCCGCGCCACCCGCAGGTCGGATTTCATCAACAACATCTGGCGCGGCCTGGCCAACGACCCGGCGCTGCTCGAACGGACCTGGGCAAACCTCAAGACGGTGATGGGTCCAGACGGCGCGCTCGATCCGCTCACCAAGGAGCTGATCTACATCGCGGTGTCCACGATGAACAGTTGCGGCTATTGCGTGCATTCCCATACGGCCGCTGCGCGGGCCAAGGGCATGACCGACGCGCAGCACGGGGAACTCCTCGCCGTGATCAGCATGGCGGCCTACACCAACAGCCTGGCCACCTCCATGCAGGTCCCGGTTGATCCGGAATTCCTGCAGCCGGGCCAATGATGCCGCTCGGCGCGGGCCTACCGGGTGCGGGCTGCGGTTGTCCGGTCGAGGTCCGGCACGTTGCTGGCCGATGCGCCCAGCATCTGCGACCTGGTGACCGCGAGCGCCGCGGCCGCGGCCGCGTTCTCGTTGATCTTGGCCATCACGGCATCGCGGCTGCGGTCGAACACCGCGCGGTTGTTCGTGACGAACTCCTGCGACCTGCGCAGCGCCGCGAGGTGGCCGTTGATCTCGGGCACCACGTAGCGCGCAACCATGTCCCAACTGCGCGCCGTGTTCTCCGGGTTGGCCCAGTCATGCACAAAGCCGACCACGGTGCCGAAGCCGCCGCTGATGTCGAGCACCGACTTGATCCGCTGCACCAGGTCGTCCGGCGTGCCGATGGTGGCGACCGCCGCCTCGGACCAGGCGGTCTCGTCCACCGCCTGGTCCGGCGTTTGGAAGGCGGGGGCGCCGGGCCGCTGCAGCACGCCCCGGATATACTCGTTGTGGTGCCGCAGGAGGCCGTCCCGGGCCTCGGCACGGGCCTTTTCCCGCGTTTCCGCGACGTGCCAGCTCAGCAGCACCCGCCAGTTGCGGCGGTCAACGGTTGTGCCGTGCTGGGCGGCGGCGGCTTCGGCGAAGCCCCATTGCGTCGGCAGGGCGTTCAGGCCCTCGTTCGACAGGGAGCCGATGGAGATGATGCCGATGCCGTGCTTGCCCGCCAGCGTCATGCCGGACGGGCTGATCTGCGACGCGACGGCGAAGGGCATCTCCTCCTGCAGCGGCAGCAACTGCAGCGCCGCGTCCTGCAAGGTGAACCATTCGCTCCGCGCCGAAACCCGCTCGCCCCGGAACAGCCGGCGGATGATGCCGATGGCCTCGTCCTGGCGGTCGCGCTGCACCATGGGATCGATCCCGAGCGTGTGGGCGTCCGACGCCAACGCGCCCGGCCCCGAGCCGAAGATCGCCCGGCCGCCGGTCATGTGGTCGAGCTGCACCATGCGCTGCGCGACGTTGAACGGGTGGTGGTAGGGCAGGGAGATCACGCCGGTGGCGAGCTTGATGCGCCCCGTCCGCTCGCCGGCGGCGGCCAGGAACATCTCGGGCGAGGCGATGGTTTCCCAGCCGCTGGAATGGTGCTCGCCGCACCAGAACTCGTCAAAGCCGAGCCGGTCCAACTGCGCCACCAGGTCGAGGTCGCGGCGGAACTGTAGCATCGGATGCTCGCCGACCGGATGGTGCGGGGCGAGAAAGGCGCCGAAGTTTAAGCGTGCCATGCGGAAGGCTCCTGAACAGATACGGGCATCGTAGCCGAACTTGGGTGCTTGGCACCGTCCGGACACCGGGCGGGAGGACCCGCCCGGTTCGGGCGCTTCGACTCCACCGTTTTGTGCCCCAGCATTTTGTGATCGACACCGGACGCATCTCCGTCCATAGAACCGGCGTTCCGCCCGGGAGTGCCCGCGCTGGACGAGATAGCCGTCGATTCAACGATCAACGTATGTTCCGCCATGATGGACATCGGCCAGGGCCAGGCACATCACGATGATGAGGTTGCCATGCTGCTGGCGCGATGCGCCCGCTCCGACGCCGATGCGTTCCGCCGGCTGTATGACTTGGAAGGCGGTGTGCTGTACGGCGTGGCGCTGCGGATCATCCGGCAGCCGGCGATGGCCGACGACGTGCTGCATGACGCGATGATGCAGGTTTGGCGCAATGCCGGGCAGTTCGACCCGGCGCGCGGCAGCGGCCGGGCATGGATGCTGGGCCTTGTGCGCTATCGCGCCATCGACGCCGCGAGGCGGGCCGGGCGGGAAACGGTGATGTCCGACCCGCCCGACCAGCTTGACCCGCAGCTCGACCCGTTTGAGCGGCTGGCCGAAACGCGCGATGAGCGCATGCTGGAGCATTGCCTCGGCCAGGTCGAGGATCGTCCGCGCAACCTGGTCGAGCTGGCGTTCATCGAGGGCTTGACCCATGCCCAGGTCGCCGCCCGGGTCGGCGAGCCGCTGGGCACGGTGAAATCGGTGATCCGCCGGACGCTTGCGGCGCTGCGCTCCTGCATGGACGACGCCGGATGACGGAGGATGCGCCTGACGACGCGCTGCCTGACGACTGTATCTTGGCGGCGGAATACGTCATCGGCCTGTTGCCACCGGCGGAAGCGCGGAAAGTCGAAGCGCGTGCGATCGAGGACTCGGCGCTCGCCGACAGCATCCTGTCGTGGCAGCAGCGGCTGAGCGGCTTGGCGCGGCAGGTGCGGCCCGTGACGCCGCCGCCGCTTGTTTGGCAGCGGCTGGAAGCGGCGGTGATGCCGCCGCCCGCGCCCGCCCGCAGCGAGCC
>CALMVT010000565.1 GCA_937873175.1 uncultured Acetobacteraceae bacterium
GGACCGCGCGTCCTGGTGGAAATAGGCCTGTTTGGGGCAGGTTCGGGATACGTGCAAAAAGTGGTCACAAGGTTGGAGTGACCCACATATCACAGTAGGCCTTTGAAGCGCAGCAGGCCGAGGGTCGCCACCTTGGTCGCGTCTTTGACCTTGCCGCCCTGGACCATGCGCTCGACCTCTACAGCAGTGATCGGTTCAAGCCGATACCGTCGAGCGACCGTGCCGAGATGCAGTGGCAGCGCGACACTTGGGTTCGGCCGGACCTTTCGGTGCCGCCCCCTCGATGCCGCGCCCGCCTTCATCGCCTCAGAGCCGTCGTTCTGGATCCGCGCCTGACCTTGTGCCCCAGATCTCGCGGCCCGATGGTATGAGCAACGTCGAGGCCCGTTCCATGGTGCCGACCCCGATCTCCTCCGCGACGGCCTGGGCGCAGTGCGCCTGCACCGCAAAGAGGGCTGCGAAGAAGTCGCTCCCTGCCTGAATAAGGCGAGGCAGCACGACCACCGTCTCGCTCCGTCCAGTTCGCCTGACCAGCCCGGCTTCGGCCGCGTCCGCAAGCAAGTTTCGCGCGTGGGCGCGCGCAATGCCGAAGCGTGCGGCCAGCGAGGAGATCGAGACCGGCACGGCCGCCCCGTCCGGCCCCAATTGGCTGTCCAATGCTGCGTCGAAAAGACTTGCGACGACGAGCAGGCCCGCGTTGCTCTCGACGAGACGCGCCAGGTCAGGTGCGTGATCGAGGAGGCGGAAGCCGCCGAGAAAGGTCGCGCCGAGATGGCGCATGAACGCCGCCGTGAACTCCGGCCGGCCCTGAAGCTCCAACGCCATGCCTCCTGTTGGCGTGATCAGCGCCATGGCCTCGAATTGAAGGCTCCACCTTTGCTGCTGCTCCTCGATCATGCGCTCCGTCGGCGCCAGACAGCGCCGCCGGCGGTCCGAGGCGCACGGCACCGGTGCGAGGTAGCCCGCGTAGCGCATCAGCAGCAGCAAGGCCTGCGCACGACCGGGGCTGCACAGCTTCAGGTCCACGCAGAACATCCGGAAACGGCCGGCGGTCAGGCCGCTTCCCTGATCTCCCGGCGCCGAGGAAAAGTGCAGGTAAAGCGCAATCAGGCTGCCGACCAAGCGACCGCGATCGTTTACCACGCGGTTGAGCAGCCTGTTGCGGCTGTACCTCTCGACCAGGCCGCCTACCAGAGCTCGGGTGGCTTCCCGGAAGCGCGGATGCTCCCGTAGCGCCTCGATGGCGCACCTCGACGGGACGTTCCCTGCCCCGGACGGCGGCTTGGTTGGCCCGGCAGCGCGCACCTCGTCCCCGACGCCTACCGCCACGGCTGCCTCAAGGGTGACACCCTGTGCAATGCGCTACCGCCTGCTTGCATGCCCCTCTCACCTCCACATGGACCTGCTCCACAGCGACCTCGGTCGGACCGGGTGCTGTCCGGCCTCTGTGGGCCGCGGCGATGCACCCAGATTTTGCCATCCCGACAGGATCGCACGCGCTCTATGAGCCTATGGCGTCGCGGTCGCGCCGACAAGGCAAGCCACGGTTTCGACCGTGCGCGGAGACGTCTTCGGGGACGATGGACGTGGCGGCGGGCCCGTCGGCGGACACATTGGCCCCGCCTGAACAACAGGACAGAGAAGGAGAACACCATGGACCGTCGGACTTTTGTGAGAGGCGCTGCCGCAGCCTCGGCAGGGAGCTTCGCCTTCGGCCCCGGCCTGTTCGACGGCGGGCGTGCCAGCGCCAAAGGCCTCCAGGCCGACGGCTCCGTTCAGGGCGCAAGCCCGAACATCCTCGTCATCAAGGTGGACCAGCTGCGCTTCCCCAGCGTGTTCCCGCCCGGCATCGACAGCCCTGACGAGTTCCTCAAGCAGGTCATGCCGAACCTCCATCAGCTTTGGCAGAACGGGGTGAAGTTCGCGAGCCACTACACGGCCGCCTGCGCCTGCACGCCCGCGCGCGGCACCATCATCACCGGCCTGTACTCGCAGCAGAGCTGGCTGGTCCAGACTATCCTCGCCAAGCCCGGCACGCAGGCCTCCCTGCAGCCTTGGCTGAACCCGGCCTACCCGACCTACGGCAAGCTGCTGCGCAGCGCCGGCTACCAGACGCCCTACGCCGGCAAGTGGCACGTTTCCATCCCGCGCGAGAACACGCCGAGGCTGGAGGAGTACGGCTTCGACGGCCTCACCTACCCCGACCCTACCGGCTCCAACCTGCAGGGGGCCTACGGCGACTACACCAGCCAGCAGTACCCGTACCGGAACGATCAGGACATCGCAAGCCAGGGCGCGCGATGGTTGCAGCAGCACGGGGCTGGCGCAGCACCCTGGTGCCTGACGGTCTCCCTCATCAACCCGCACGACAAGGAGTTCTTCTGGGCCGGGACCGAGTTCCAGACCTACAGCAACCTGTTCTCAGCGCAGTCGACGTTCCAGCCTTTCACCCTCTACTCCACACCCGACAACCCGCCGGACGTGCCGTGGGAGCAGAATGCGCTCAAGAGCCCGCCGCCGCTCGGCTACCCGACAGTTCCACCCAACTGGGAGGCAGGGCCGAAGATCGCGGCGGACAAGCCGTCCACGCAGACCTTCAGCCGCCTGTTCCAGGAGCTGGTCTGGGGTGGCGTTGCGGACGACTCCTTGCAGCCTGGCTTCGCCGTTGCCCCCTATCCCCCAGCCTCATACCCTTCGATCTCCGGGACCTCCTACGGCATCGGCATGGCGCCGTTCAGCTACTGGCAGCGCAGCCTCGATTCCTACACCCAGATCATGTCCGTTGCCGACGGCGCCATCGGGCAGGTGCTGCAGGCCTTCGTCCAGCTGCCTGCCGCCGTCCAGAACAACACCGTGATCGTCTTCATGTCGGACCACGGCGAGTACGCGGGTGCGCACGGCTTCCTTTCCGGGAAGGTCGGGAGCCTCTACGACGAGGCCTTCCACGTGCCGCTCATCGTCGTGGACCCGTCGGGGCGCTTCACGGGCGATATCGACGTTCCTCGCCAGGGCCTGACCTCCTCGGTGGACGTGCTTCCGCTGCTCGTCAGCCTCGGCCACGGCGGCGGCCGCGGCTGGCTCAGCGGCGACCTCGGCCGGATCTACGGCGAGCGGCACGACCTGCTGCCGATGCTGCGCTCATCGCAGGCGCCAGGCCGGCGATACGTGCTGCTCGCCTCCGACGAGGGCGTGCCGGGCTACTTCAACTTCAACGGCTCGCCGACGCACCTCGTCGGCGTGCGCACGCCGGAACTGAAATTCGGCCTCTACACGAACTGGCGGGATGGCACGGCGCAGATAGCCGACAACGGCACGCTCGAGACCGAGCTCTACGACTACTCGACGGCGGCCGGCCGCGCCGAGCTGGACAACCTCAAGGGTGACGCGCGCATTCCGGAACTGAAGCAGGCGCTCCTGGCGAACGTCGTTCCGAACGTGCTGCGCGCTCCGCTGCCGGCGGCGCTCGGGGTGGCGCAGACCGCGTCGAGGTATGCATACCTCGCCTACGACGCGATCATCCGGAACGTCCCGGCCCCAGGCAGCAGCGGCGGAACGGATCTCCGGGCGCAGCTGCCCTTCGGCCAGGATTTCTGAGCGAGAGGGGCTCGCAGCCCCTCAGACGCTGCGATACGGCGGCGTCCGCTTTCCGTCCCCACCGTAGCACGGTGGGGACGGCCCTGCTCGCGACGAGGCATGGACGCGCACGGCCGGGGGGGCCAGCTGGGTCAGCGCCGGTCGAGGTCCAACACCCGCGTCAGGGCTGCGGCGCGGCGAAGAGGCGCTGCACGAGCGGGCGCATCGTCAGCCCCTGCCCCACCGTGCTGCACAGGACCACCGCGAAGGCGATCGCAAGCAGCTCCGCCCGGTACGACGTCGCCGGCATCGCGAGCACCATGGCGACGGAGATGCCGCCCCGCATGCCGGCCCAGGTGAGGACCGCTGCCGAGCGCAGCCTGGCGCCCCAGGTTCCTCCCAGGAACAGCAGCAGGATGCCGACACTGACCAGCCGCGCACCCAGTGCCAGCGGGACGGAGGCGACTACCGGCAGCCAGGCCAGGCTCCGGAACGGAACCTCGACAAGCTGCAAGCCGATCAGGAGGAACAAGACCGCGGTCAGCGTCTCGTCGAGGAGCGACCAGAATGCCAGCATCGCCGGCCGCCAAGTGTCGGCAGCGTCGAGAGGCCGCGTGCTCCTGCCAAGCGTGAGGCCGGCGACGGCGACGGGCCCGGACACTCCAAGCGCGTGCGCGAGGCGATACGTGAACAGCACCAGCGCTAAGGACGCGAGGAGGTTCGGCCCGCTCTCCGCGACCCGCGCCATCAGCCGGGCGGTCAACGCCCCGGCGACGCCTCCGACAAGAACGCCGCCTCCTGCCGCCACAAGGATGGATTCGAGCACCCTGCCATGTCCAATCAGGCCGGTCTCGCCGCCGGCGATCCGCAGCGTGATCGCGAACAGCACGACCCCGGCGCCGTCGTTCAGCAGGCTCTCCCCGGTGATCGCGGCGCGCAGCGCCGACGGCATCCACACGCGGCGCAGGATCCCGTCGACGACCACGGCGTCGGTCGGCGCCAGGATTGCGCCGATCACGCCGCACCAGGGGAGCGGGAGGGCGAAGCCGACGGCGCGGCAGACGCCGTAAAGGCCGAAGCAGAACACGGCCGTGGAAACGATGACGCTGACGACGCTGAGCAGCAGGATCGCCCATCGGTTGTCCCGCAGCTCGCGGAGGTTGACGTGCAGGCTCGCCGCGAAAAGCAGGTATCCCAGGATCCCGTCTAGGAACACGTGCGGCAGGTCAGTCTTGGCGAACGCCTCGCGCAGCCGGCTCGCGACCGCGTGGTGCATCAGCGGGTCGAGCGCGAGCAGGACGACGCAGACCGCGAGGGAGCCGAGCAGCAGGCCGATAGGAGGCGGCAAGCGGACGTAGAGGTGGTTGACGGTTCTGATCCCGGCGGCCGCCACGAGAAGGAACGTGAACAGATCAAGAAGCGACACGGGACCTCCGCATTGCGATCGGATCGCCGGGGCGCCATGCCGCTGCCATAGGCCATGTCTCCGCTGCTGGGGGAAACAGCATTCCGCGCGGCGGCACCGTGTCAATCGGCGCCGGGTGAGATCGGGCATGGGCACAAAAAATGCCACTCCGGCCGCCTCGTGCCCGGCCTTACAAGTGCCCGCAGACGAGCGTGGCGTGGATCTGTCCATACGCCAGCCAGCCCAAAGCCGCCGAGGTCTCCCGGCCCGCACGGCTCCAATCCGGACGGTGCGGCCCGCCGCCCGCGCGCAACTGAGCAGGAGAAGAACCGTGGGAAAGGATGCCCGGCTGGCCTCGATGGTCAAGCGGCCCCGAGGCGGGCCGTGGAGCCGAATTCGGCTCCACGGCCCAGACGCTCACGTCGGATCAGCCATCACTGCGCACCACTCTGCGCCACCATGCCCGGATTGCTTGGGAAACTCCGCCCCATGAACCAGACCTGTGTCACCCTGCTGACCGTCGCCGTCTCGGCGCTCGTCGGTTGCTCCACCCAACTCCGCAACACCACGCCTCACGACGTCCCGATTTGGAGCTTAAACAGCGCGCTGCCTCGTCCACAGCGCGTCATGGTCGTCGGTTTCGCGCCGGACCTTACGCAGGTGCAGCGCGATCGTGGCGTCGGCGCGCGACTGCAGCGGCGGGTCGGAGCCTCAGACGCCGGCGCCCAGCAGTCGGTGCTCGCCGACGCGGTGCAGAGCGTCGTCTCTGACACGCTGGTCGGCGACCTGTCGCGAATGGGCTTCGCCGCTGAGCGCGCGCGACCCGGCGACCCGTCGCGCCCGGGCGACCTCGTCGTGGCAGGTGAGATCGTGTCGGTTGACCAGGGCAACCGCACGCGCCGGCTCGCGCTCGGCTTCGGCGCGGGCGCGAGCGAGGTGCGCGCGGCGATACAGGTCTACCTCGTCGGCGCGGACCTCACGCCTCGCCTGCTGCAGACCTACAGCGCGGGGTCCGACAGCGGCCGCAGGCCGGGCTTGGTGCTGGGCGGCGTCGGCGCCCTTGCCCAGGGCAGCGCCGTCTCGCTGGCGGTTTCGTCCGCGCTCGGCATGGGTGGCGAGGTCAGGGCGTCGGGCAGTGCCGGCGAAGGACAGCGTCTCGCGCATCGAATTGCCCACGAGCTCGGCCAATTCTTCGCAACGCAGGGCTGGATCGAGCCGGGTCGCGCGCCGCCGCACTGACGTGCCACCAGAAACGGTCCGACCGTCGGGGCTCGCGGGCTGCCCCAGTTCCGGCGGCGTGACGACGAAGCAAGAAGGATGCATCGCATGGACGCCATCGCATGTTTTGAGCCTATTCCCGGCCCATTAGGCCACCTGCTCGTGGGCAACCTATTCGATGTGGACGCCGACCGCCTGATCGAGAGCCTGGCGGATCTCGCACGCAAGTACGGACCGATCTACCGCATCGAGGTGCCAGGCCGTGGCTCACGCGTTATCGTCTCGGGTCACGCTCTGGTGGACGAGCTGTGCGACGACGCGCGCTTCGACAAGGCAGTTGGGCCGGGACTGGATGCCTTGGCCGCGAACCCGGCCAGCCGGGGGCTGTTCACCGCCGAGACGTCGGACCCGAACTGGCGCAAGGCGCACAACGTGCTGATGCCCGCGTTCAGCCTGGGCGCGATGCGCGGCTACTTCCCGCAGATGCTCGATGTCGCCCGGCAGCTCGTGCAGAAGTGGCAGCGGTTGAACCCTGACGATGCCGTGGACGTGCCGGCCGACATGACACGGCTCACGCTGGACACGATCGCGCTGTGCGGCTTCGGCTACCGGTTCAACTCCTTCTACCGCGACACGCCGCATCCGTTCGTGGTCGCCATGCTCGGCGCCCTCGTGGCATCGCAAGCCCGGATGCGGGAGCTGCCCATCCAGGCCCGGCTGCACCCTGGGCGCGCGAGGAGGCTCCGCGCCGACCAGCAGTTCATGACACGGACGGTGCAGCGCCTGATCGAGAGGCGGCGCGCATCGGGCGTCGTCGGCACCGTGGGCGACCTGCTCGACCGCATGCTGATCGGCGTTGATCCCCAGTCGGGCGAGCGGCTCGACGACGCGAACATCGTCGCCCAGTGCATCACCTTCCTGATCGCCGGCCACGAGACAACCAGCGGCTTGCTGTCGTTCGCGCTCTACGCCCTGCTCAAGAACCCCGGCGCGCTGGCGCGGAGCTACGACGAAGTGGACGCCGTGCTGGGACGGGACCTGACCCTGTCGCCGACACAGGGCCAGGTGCACGGGCTGCGCTACGTCGCCCAGGTTCTCGACGAGGCGCTGCGGCTGTGGCCCACCGCGCCGGCGTTCACGCGAAGCCCCTACGAGGACACCGTCATCGGGGGGAAGTATCGGCTGCAGAAGGGCAGCGCCGCGGTCGTCCTCACCGGCATGCTGCATCGCGACCAGCAGGTGTGGGGCGAGGCCCCCGAGGCGTTCGACCCGGCTCGCTTCGCCCCGGAGACCCGGGCGAACATCCCGCCGAACGCCTACAAGCCGTTCGGCACCGGACAGCGGGCCTGCATCGGCCGGCAGTTCGCCTTGCAGGAGGCGGCCCTCGTGCTGGGCATGATCCTGCAGCGCTTCGAGCTTGTGGACTTCACCGCCTACCAGCTCGAAACCAAGCAGACACTCACCATCAAGCCCAGCAACTTCCACATCAAGGTCAAGCTGCGGGCCAAACCTGCGCCGGTTGCGCCGCCGATGGCGGAGCGCCCGGTCACAGCACCTCAGCCCACCTCAACGCCGGCTTCCAACAGCGATACGCACCGGACACCCCTGCTGGTGCTCCACGGGTCGAACCTGGGCACGGCCGAGAGCCTGGCCCGTGCCATCGCCGAGGACGGGCGCGACCGCGGGTTCCTGGTCACGACGGGCGCTCTCGACGACCATGCGGGCTCTTTGCCGACAGAGGGGGGCGTCATCGTCGTCACCGCCTCCTACAACGGCCAGCCACCCGACAACGCTGCCGGGTTCTGCCGGTGGCTGCTGGATCCCTCGCTGGCCGCAGCCGCGTTCGATGGCGTAAGATACGCCGTCTTCGGTTGTGGGAACCGCGACTGGGCGGCGACCTACCAAGCGATCCCGGCGCTGATCGACGTCCAGCTCGAGAAGCACGGCGCGGCGCCGATATGCGTGCGCGGCGAGGGCGACGCGCGCGGCGACCTCGACGCCGACTACCGCACCTGGCAAGCCCGCCTGTGGCCGTCCGTGGCCGCGACGCTCCGGCTGCCGGACGATGCCGTCCAGGCGAAAGCCAGAGCACCGCGCTGCCCGGCAATCCCCGTCGCCGAGCGGGCCGCCGTCGCTGCCTTTCCGAGAGCCCTTTGCTTGACGGTTTGCGCAAACCGCGAGTTGCAGCGCCGGGACAGCGAGCGCCCCGCCGAGCGCTCGACCCGGCACCTGGAGCTCGGCCTTCCGGCAAGCAATACCTACGGCACGGGCGATCACCTCGCGATCATCCCATGCAACGACCCCAAGCAGATCCGGCGCGTCCTGCTGCACTTCGAGCCCGGGGCCGACACGGACCTGGCAAGCCGGGTCGAGCTGCAAAGCGTTGCCACGCACGCGCAACTCGCCGCGCTTGCCGGGCACGCGCGGGACGATGTCGAGCGGCGGGCCCTTCTCGCGTTGGGCGCGGACGACGAGAGCAGCCGGGCGCGTTACCGCCAGCAGGTCTCCGGGCCGCGCAGGTCGGTCTTGGACGTGCTCGACGCCTTCCCGTCCTGCGTGCCGCCGTTTGAGGTCCTACTCGGCCTGCTCCCACCGCTGCGACCACGCTACTACTCGATCTCGTCGTCGCCGCTAACCTCGCCGGAGATCTGCAGCATCACCGTGGGCGTGGTGGCCGGGCCGGTGCGCGACAGTTGCGGGACCGCCAAGGGCACCTGCTCGAACTACCTGGCCGCGCAGCCGGTAGGCGCTACGGTGCAGGGCTTCGTCCGCAAGCCGGGCATTCCGTTCCACCCGCCCGACGACCCACGCGCGCCGATGATCATGGTCGGCTGCGGGACCGGGCTCGCCCCGTTCCGCGGCTTTCTTCAGGAGCGCGCGGCGTTGAAGAAGCACGGTGCCCGTGTGGGCGAGGCGATGCTGCTTTTCGGCTGCCGCGATCCGCTGCAGGACTTCCTCTACGAGGATGAACTGCGAGCATTCGAGGCGGCCGGGATCACGCGGCTGCTCCCGGCCTTCTCGCGCGAGCCTGGCAAGCCGAGAACGTACGTGCAGCAGGTGATCGAGACGGAGAGCGAAGCCGTCTGGCGGCTGCTTCGGCAGGACGCGGCGGTCTACGTGTGCGGCGAAGCGTCGGGTATGGCGCCTGCTGTCAGGCAGGCCTTCGCCGATGTGTTCCGGGCGCACACCGGCGCCACCACTGCCGACGCGCAGGCCTGGCTCAACAGGCTGGTGACGCACCATCGCTACCTCGAGGATGTCTGGGCGTCTGCGGCGTGACGAGTGGGCGCGTGATCGGCACGAACGCCGCAACCGGTGTGGCTCGCGGTGCTACATCGGCAGGGCAAGGCTGCCTCGCCCCGTCACTGCCAGGATCTCAGCAGCAGGGTGTTGATGCTCGACCGTTTCGTAGGCATCCATGCCGTGCCGCGGCGCCCTCAAGCAGTTGTTGGCTGAACACTGCGGGCGCGCTTGGTGATCTCGCCGACGACGCCGCGGCTGACCCGACAACCGATCTTCGCGTGTATCTGGCGGATGCTCAAATCCGTGGACGTGGCGAGCTCCTCGATCTCGCCGACGACGCGCTTCGGCGTCGCGGGCCGGCCGAGATGCCTGCCGCGGGCTTCGGCCGCCCGCATGCCCGCGGTCACGCGCTCGCTGATCAGCGCGGATTCCAGTTCGGCCATGGCGCCGATGATGGTGAACATTACCCGACCTATCGGGCTGCTCGTGTCCACTTGGTCCTGCACGCTGACGAAACATACGCCCAGGTGGTCGAACTCTTCCAAGGCGCTCAGTAGATGGCGCGTACTGCGGGCAAAGCGGTCGAACTTCCATACCAGCACGCAGTCGATTTCACGCCGACGCACGGCCGCCATGAGCGCGTTGAGCTGCGGCCGGCCTTCCTTGCGGCCCGAGACAGCCATGTCGCAGTAGCTCTGCACCACCTCGAGGCCGGCATGCTCGGCGTAGGAACGTAGCCCGTCCTGTTGCAGGTCGGGCCTCTGCTCAATGGTAGAAACCCGCAAGTAGAGTGCAGTGCGCGAGCCGCTCTGCCGTAGGCCGGCTGCTTTCTGCCTGCGTCCAGAATGGCATTCCTTTGCGGACACCGGGCAGCACCCTCCCAACCCCTTCAGATCACTTAGTTCATTCTGCCGCTTCGGCGCATCCTTTTCCGGACACCCATGACAGCTATCAATCGCACGGCCTACCCACGCCCGGGCAGCAAGCTGACCCGGGAGGAGCTGGACGCCCGGTATGCCCTTACCGAGGCCGATCTGGCCTTCATCCAATCCACGGCCCGCGGCGATGATGGTCGCCTGTTGCTGGCGGTGCTGCTCAAGGCGCGCCAAGACCTCGGCCTGTTCCCGGCCACAGATGAGCTGCACGCCGGCACCGTCGCCCACCTCGCCGCACAACTCGACATCGCGCCGCCTGCCGGATCGGACTGGGCACGGCGGACGAAGTCGCTCTACCGCTACCAAGCCGCGGTCCGGGCCTACCTGTCCGTCACGTCGTACGACGACACCGGCGAGCACATGGTCACGGACGCCGTGCTTGCCGCGGCTGAGACGATGAGCGACCCCGCCGACCTCATCAACCGCGCGGTGGAACCCTTGCAGATGGCCGCGACCGACCTGCCGGCGTTCGGCACCCTCGACCGGTTGGTGGGTCGCACCCCTGCTGAGGTGCATGGGCGCATCTACGACCGCGTGGCCGCCCGCCTCACCCCGGAGCAGGCCGTAATGCTGGACGCCCTCTTGGCCAAGCCGCCCGGCGGCGCCACGACTGGTTTCAACCGCCTGAAGCAGGCGCCTGGGCCGGCAACGCCGAAGACCATCGGCCTGTGGACCGAGCGCCTGGAATGGCTGGGCAGCTTGCCCGATCCCGGCCCGGCCCTGGAGGTGGGCGACATGTCCGACATCGCCCAGCCCGCCCGGCGGTATGTCTTGCTGCTCGCCTTGCTGCGCCAGGCCGGCACGCGCTGCCGGGACGAGCTGGTGGAGATGCTGCTGCGCCGCATCCGGCGCACCCAGGCTGTGGCCAAGGAGCGGCTGGCCGAGCTGCACGACGAGCACCGCGAGATGGAGGAGGACCTGATCGACGTCTTCGGCCAGGTACTGAAGGTGGCCGGGGCTGGGGAGGCTGCCGCCAGCGCAGCCCCGGACGACGCAACTGCGCGCGACGCGGCGTTCGGGCGCGAGATCAGGCAGCTCCTGGCGGAACGGGGCGGCGCCGAGGCGCTGGCCGAGCAGTGCCGGGCGGTGTCGGCCTGGCATCGCGGAAAAGACCTGCCCCTGCTGTGGCCCATCCACGCCAAGCACCGCGTCCTGCTGTTCCGCCTCCTCGACCTGCTGAACCTGCGCTCGGCGACCCAGGACCGCAGCCTGCTCAACGCGCTGGCCGTGGTGAGCCAGCACCGTTATGCGCGCCGCGACGAGGTGCTGGGCGGCCTCGACCTTGGGTTCGCGTCCCAGCGCTGGCAGGCCTTTGTCGCCAAGCGCCGCCGGTCCGGACCCGTCGCCTTCGATCGGCGCGCGCTGGAGGTATGCGTGTTCGTCCACCTGGCTGACGCGCTCCAAGTGGGCGACCTCTACGTCGAAGGCGCCGAGGCCTTCGCCGACTACCGCGCCCAACTCCTGCCATGGGCCGAGTGCGAAGCGCGGCTGCCAGCCTACTGCGCGGCCCTTGGCATCCCCGAGCAGGGCGAAGACTTCGCTGTCGCACTGAAAGCCGAACTGGCAACGCTCGCCGCCGAAGTGGATACCGGCTCCCCCGACAACGCCGAACTCAGCCTCGACGCCGACGGCACGCCACACCTGAAGCAGCTCACAGCCGCCGGGCAGCCCGCGGGCTTGGCCGAGTTCGAGCAGGAGACTCAGGCGCGCATGCCGGAGCGGCACGTGCTCGACGTTCTCAAGCACGCCGAGCACTGGTCGGGCTTCACCCGCCACTTCGGGCCACCGTCTGGTTCCGATCCCAAGCTCGTCAAGGCCAAGCAGCGCTACCTGCTGACCGTGTTCGGCTATGGCTGCAATCTCGGCCCGGGCCAGACCGCGCGGCACGCGCCCGAGGTCGCAAGCGCCCAGACGCTGCGCCGGACCAACGCACAGCACGTCACCGCAAGCAAGCTGGAAGCCGGGATGGCGGACGTCATCAACCAATACGCCCGTTTCTCCCTGCCCCGGGAATGGGGCGGGGGCAGGGTCGCCATCGCCGACGGCACGCACGTGAGGCTGCGCGAGAACAACCTCTTGGGCTCGCGGCACGTCCGCTACGGCGGCTACGGCGGGATCGCCTACCACCACATAGCCGACACCTACGTCGCCCTGCTCACCAGCTTCATCCCGTGCGGCGTGTGGGAAGCCGTTCACATCCTGGACCCGTTGCTGAAGAACCGGTCTGCAGTCCAGCCGGACACGCTCCATGCCGACACCCAAGGACAGTCGGAAAGCGTGTTTGGTCTTTGTCGGATGCTCGGGATCAAGCTGATGCCGCGCATGCGGGGCGTGAGCGACGCCGTGTTCTACCAGGCCGACAAGGCGGCCCGTCACCGGCACATCGACGCCCTGTTCGGCGCCGAGATCGACTGGGAGCTGATCGCCGCCCATGCGCGCGACATGATCCAGGTCGTGCTCTCCATCCAGGCCGGGCGGGTGATGCCGTCCATGCTGCTGCGCCGGCTCGGCACCGCCAACTGCCGCGGCCGGCTCTACCGCGCCTTCCGCGAGCTGGGCCGGGTGGAACTCACCCTGTTCCTGTTGCGCTTTATTTCCAGCGCCGAGATGCGCCAGACCATCCGCGCCGAAACCACCAAGATTGAAGCTTATAACGACTTCCTGGACTGGGTGACGTTCGGCGGCCCCGTGGTGAAGAGCGGCGACCCCGTGGAGCAGGAGAAGCAGCTCAAATATGCCAGCCTGGTTGCCAACGCGGTCATGCTGTCCAACGTCGCCGACCCCACCCGGGTGCTGTCCGACATGGCCCGCGACGGTCATCCGGTCACGCCCGCCCTGGTGGCCTCGACAAGCCCCTATACGCGCCGGCACATCCTGCGCTTTGGCAAATACACGCTCGACATGGACAGCCTACCGGACCCGCTAGACCCGCAGCCGCTGCCCTTCGAACGGGCCACGCAAGGCTTGTGACCAATTTTTGCACGTATCCCGAACTCGACTTTCCGCATTTTGGGGCTGGGCTGAGATCGGCTGGCCAGGTCGTGTTTCCGATGCACATGGAAGGTGCGTTGATGCGGGATGCCGTCCCATCGCACCAATCCCGACGTCGCCGCCAGGCGCCCAAGCCCGACGCCCCCTGTGCTTGCGGGCTGGCTGGCTCCCTTCCGCGCCTGCTTTTCGGCGCCGGTCTGGTCCCGTGTCCTTGTGCTGGTCGCAGGCGCCGTGCTCGCGCCGGGCAAGCGGACGGTGAGCCTGGCGCTGCGGGTCATGGGTCTGGAGACGAACCCTGGTTTCTCGCGCTACCACGAGGTGCTGAACCGGGCGCGCTGGGACGGTCGCACCGTGGCGCGCACGCTCCTGATGCAGGTGCTCGGCACCTTCCTGCCCGCGGGCGAGGTGGTGATCGGCGTCAAACCAAGGGGTTTGCCGGACATCGACGACACCATCGAGCGTCGTTGGGGCATCAGGATCAAGGCGCGTGGGCTTTACCGAGACCCGGTGCGCTCCTCGCGCGGGCGCTTCGTCCACGCCAGCGGCCTGCGCTGGCTGTCGCTCATGGTCATGGTGCCGATCCCTTGGGCCGGCCGGCGCTGGGCCTTGCCGTTCCTGACCATCCTCGCCCCTTCCGAGCGCTGGAGCAGCGAGCAGGGCCGGCGGCACAAGACGGTGGTCGACTGGGCGCGCCAGGCTGTCCTGCAGGCCAAACGCTGGCTGCCGGATCGCCGCCTCGTCGTGGTGGCCGACGCCGGCTTCTCTGGCGTCGGCCTGATCGCGGCCTTGCGCCGCCACGTCTGCCTGGCCACCCGGCTGCGGATTGACGCCAGCCTGTTCGCGCCAGCCCCGCCGCGCCAGCCGGGGCAGATGGGCCGGCCCCGGCTGAAGGGGAAGCGCTTGCCAGCGCCCAAGGCGGCGCTGGCCGACCCAAACACCGTGTGGTCGCGGGTCACCGTGGCGGAGTGGTATGGCGGCCGGTCGCGCGAGCTCGAGGTCGCCTCCGACACTGCGATCTGGTACTATTCCGGCCTGCCGCCTGCGCCGATCCGCTGGGTGCTGGTGCGCGATCCTTCCGGCGAAAGCGAGTCGCAGGCATTCCTCAGCACCGATCTCGCAGCCACGCCGGAGCGGATCCTGGGCTGGTTCGTTTCGCGCTGGCGCATGGAAACCGCGTTCCAGGAGGTGCGCGCCCACCTCGGCGTGGAAACCCAGCGGCAATGGTCCGACCTCGCCATCCTGCGCACGACGCCGGCGCTGCTCGGGCTGTTCTCCTTGGTCGCGGTGTGGGCCGACGAACTGGCCCGTGCCCCGATCGGTGCCGTCCGCCCTCGAACCGCCGCCTGGTATGACAAGCGCGAGCCAACCTTCAGCGACGCCATCGCCGCAGTCCGTCGCGCTCTGTGGCGCCCGCCTGGTTTATCTATGTCCCACCGGGGCATGGAGACCGTCGAAATCTCTACCGCCCTGCTGCAAAGGCTCACGGATACCCTCTGCCACGCCGCCTGAAACGCGGAAAGTCGAGCCGAACCTGCCCC
>CALMVT010000566.1 GCA_937873175.1 uncultured Acetobacteraceae bacterium
GCGGCGGAGGGCGGGACGCGGGCGGGGCAGGGGCCTGCTGCGCCGCCGCCGGGGCCACGGGCAACAACAGCGCGAGAAAGGCGAGAAGCCGTGGGACCATGCGCCATTCCTGCCAAGGAGGGCGGCGCCGGGTCAAGTTCAGAGCGAAATGATCTGGCCGCCCGCCGTGGCCGACAAGAAAGTGGGCACGCCCGCGACCTCCACCCCGCGCCACAACGGCGCCCCGTCCAGCCCCGCCATCCGCAGCCCGGCGTCGCACGCCAGCAGGACCACCCCCAGCTCGGTTGCCGCGTCCCGCAGCTCGTCCAGCCCGGCGACCCCCGCCGCCCGCACCGCCGAGTCCCGCGCCGAGTCCCCCAAGCCGGACCAGTCCCGCAGCAGCGCATGGCAGCCCGCGTTGGTCGCGAACACGCAGACCCGGCGGCCCATCGCGGCGGCGCCGGCAGCCAGCACAAAGGCATAGTGCGCCCGCTCGTGACCGCCGGAGATCAGCAGGATGCCGAGCGGCTCAGCCATGCGCCGAAAGGTCGCGCAGTGTCGGATGGTCGCCGCAGGCCGGGCAGGCCGGGTCGCGCCGCAGGCCCACGGTGCGGACGCGGGCGCAAAGCGCGTCCCAGATCAGCAGCCGGCCAGACAGGCCCTCGCCGATGCCCATGATCTCCTTCAGGACCTCCGTGGCCTGCAGGCTCCCCATAACCCCGACCACGGCGCCCAGGATGCCAGCCTCGCTGCAGGACGGAATCATGCCGTCGGGCGGCGGCGCGGGGTGCAGGCAGCGGTAGCAGGGGCCGCCTCCATGCGGCTTGAACGTTGATAGCTGCCCGTCGAAGCGCAACACGGCGGCGGACACCAGGGTGCGACCGGCCAGCACGCAGGCGTCGGACACCAGGAAGCGCGTGGCGAAATTGTCGCTGCCGTCGCAAACCAAGTCGTAGTCGCTGATGAGGTCCAAGGCGTTGCGGGCATCGAGCCGGACCCGGTGCGCGTCGATCACGACCGCCGGGTTGATCGCGCGGGCGGCGGCGGCGGCGGACTGCACCTTGGGCTGGCCCAGCCGCTCCGTGGTGTGGGCGATCTGCCGCTGCAGGTTGGACAGGTCCACGGCGTCGTCGTCCACCAGCCCGATCGTCCCCACCCCAGCGGCCGCGAGGTAAAGCGCCAGCGGGCTGCCGAGGCCGCCCGCGCCGATCACCAGCACCCGCGCCGCGCGCAGCTTCGCCTGCCCCACGCCGCCCACCTCTGCCAGCAGGATGTGGCGGGAATAGCGGCTGATCTCGTCTTCGGTGAAATCCAAGTCCATAAGGGAGCAGTTGGGGCGGGCAGATGCGGAAAACCATGGGGACGGGCGATGGATGACGGGGCGCTCGTGCTGTTCAGCGGCGGGCAGGACAGCACGGCGTGCCTGGCCTGGGCGCTGGATCGGTTCAACCGCGTCGAGACGGTGGGCTTCGCCTACGGCCAGCGCCATGCGGTGGAGCTGCAATGCCGCGGCCCCGTGCGCGAGGCGCTTGCGGAGCGCTCGGGCGCTCGGCTCGGGCCGGATACACTGATCGACCTTTCGCCGTCGTTTGATGCGCTGGGCCAAACGGCGCTCACCTCCGACGCCGCCATCGCGATGGGGGAGGAGGGCCTGCCCAACACCTTCGTGCCCGGGCGCAACCTGCTGTTCCTGACCTATGCCGCAGCCCTCGCCTACCGCCGCGGCCTGCGCCGGGTCGTGGGCGGGATGTGCGAAACGGATTACAGCGGCTACCCGGACTGCCGGGACGACACGATCAAGGCGATGCAGCTTGCGCTGAACCTTGGAATGCAGCGCCGCTTCGTGCTGGAAACGCCGCTTATGTGGATGGACAAGGCCGAGACCTGGGCGCTGGCGGACCGTTTGGGCATCGTCGGATTGACGGTCGAGCACACCCATAGCTGCTACCTTGGGGATCGGACCCGTCGGCACGATTGGGGTTGGGGCTGCGGCGCGTGCCCGGCCTGCGAATTGCGTGCCGCCGGGTGGCGGCGCTGGCGGGGGGAGTAGCAGGTTGTTTGGTTTGGATTTGGCCGGGCTGGTTCATCAGCACGGATTCTGGGTGGTCGGCACCGTCATCTTCTTTGAAAGCATGGGCCTGCCGCTGCCGGGCGAAAGCATGCTGATCGCCGCGGCGCTGTATGCCGCGGCGACCGGCGAGATCACGATCGAGCACGTCGTGGCGGCATCGGCGCTGGGCGCGGTGCTGGGGGACAACGTGGGATACCTGATCGGGCGGGAGATCGGCCCGCCGGTGCTGGCGCGATACGGCCCGAAGATCGGCCTGACCCTGGACCGGCAGCACTTGGGACGGTTCCTGTTCCTGCGCCATGGCGGCAAGGTGGTGTTCTTCGGGCGCTTCGTCGCGTTTCTGCGCACCTTCGCCGCCGTGCTGGCCGGGGCGAGCCACATGCCGTGGGGGCGGTTCCTCCTTTGGAACGCCCTGGGCGGCGTGTTCTGGACCTGCCTTTACGGGTTCGGCGCTTACCTGCTGGGCGATCAGGTGCATCGGCTGGCCGGGCCGTTCGGCCTCGTGGTCGGCGCGGTGGCACTGGCCGTCGCGGCGGTGTCGGTGCGCTTCGTGCGCCGGCATGAAGCGCGGCTGATCGAGGAAGCGAAGGCCGAGATGGGCGCGCAAGAGGCAGCCGCGGGCAAGGCGTAGAAGCGCCGGGGCCCGCGTCCGATCCGACTCGTGACCCGCCGCGGGCGGTAGCCCACGGCGGGAAGCGAGGATCAGCGGTCGGGCGAGGACACGGCCCAGGTGTGGCTGTGCACCAATCCGTCGTCGTGGTCGTGGTGCCCAGCCATGCTTCCCTGGTGCGTCGGCTCTTGGCTCGTGTCCGGCGCCGGCGGTTCGTCGTGGAACTGCTCGGTTTCCGTGCTGCCGGCCATGGCGGTCGTGCTGGACTTGCCGCCCGAGGCCGCAACAGCGACCGCATCGAACCAGCCGGTGCCGACCTCGCGCTGGTGCCGGGTCGCGGTGTAGCCCTCGGCCTCCGAGGCGAACTCCTCCTGCTGTAGCTCCGAGTACGCCGCCATGCCGCGTTCCTTGTAGCCGCGGGCCAGCTTGAACATGGACAGGTTCAGGCTGTGGAACCCGGCCAGCGTCACGAACTGGAACTTGTAGCCCATCGCGCCGATCGCCTGCTGGAAGTTGGCGATCTGCTCCGCTTCCAGCTTCTTCGCCCAGTTGAAGGAGGGCGAGCAGTTGTAGGCGAGCATCTTGCCCGGGAACTGCGCGTGGATCGCGGCGGCGAAGCGCTGCGCCTCGGCCAGGTTCGGCTCGCTGGTTTCCCACCACAGCAGGTCGGCATAGGGGGCAAAGGCAAGGCCGCGGGCGATGGCGTAATCCACGCCGACGCCGGGCTTGATGCGGTGGAAGCCTTCCGCCGTGCGCGCGCCCGAAAGGAAAGGGCGGTCGCGCTCGTCCACGTCGGCGGTCAGCAACTGCGCGGAATGCGCGTCGGTGCGGCACAGCAGCACGGTCGGCACGCCCTCCACGTCGGCCGCGAGGCGGGCGGCGTTCAGCGTGCGGATGTGCTGGCTGATCGGGATCAGCACCTTGCCGCCGAGGTGGCCGCACTTCTTCTCGGAAGCGAGCTGGTCCTCGAAGTGCACGCCCGCAGCGCCGGCATCGATCATGGCGCGCATCAGTTCGAAGGCGTTGAGTGCGCCGCCGAACCCGGCTTCCGCGTCGGCGACGATCGGCGCCATCCAATGCATCGTGTCGTCGCCCTCAAGCTGGGCGATCTGGTCGCAGCGGCGCAGCGAGGCGTTGATCTTCTTGACGACCTGCGGCACCGAGTTCACGGCATACAGCGACTGGTCCGGGTACATCTCGTTGGACGTGTTGGCGTCCGCTGCCACCTGCCAGCCGGACAGGTAGATCGCCTTCAGCCCGGCGCGCACCTGCTGCATGGCCTGGTTGCCGGTGAGCGCGCCCAGCGTGTTGACGTAAGGCTCGGCTTTCAGCAGGTGCCACAGCCGGTTCGCGCCCATCTCGGCCAAGGTGTGCTTGATCCGGAAGCTGCCGGACAGCTTGGCGACATCGGCCGGCGTATAGTCCCGCTTGATCCCGGCGAAGCGCTCGGGGTCCTGGTGCGGCATCGGGGACGGGCCGCTGGACATGCCATCGGGCGCAAAGGTCGGGGTCGGGTGCATCGCAAGTCTCCTGTTAGTCACCCGTGAAGTATTGACATTGCACCTGCGAAGGCCAACCCCCAATCTATCACGGAACGGGCAAGAGAGTCGTGGAATTGTTCATACCTTCCGTAAAGTCGTAAAGGTTGTAAATGGCCGCACCCTTGATCGGCCGCACCGTCCGCCGCTTGCGCCAGGAGCAATCCATGACGCAGCAGGCGCTCGCGGTGCGGCTCGGCATCTCCGCCAGCTACCTGAACCTGATCGAGCACGAGCAGCGCGCCGTCACCGCGAGTCTCTTGATCAAGCTTGCCGAAACCCTGCACGTCGATCTCGCCACCCTGTCCGGCGCCCAGGAGCGGCAGCTTGAGGCCGGGCTGCGCGAGGTGTTCGCCGATGTGCTGCTGGACCAGCCGGTGCCCGAACCAGAGGTCGCAGCCCTCGCCGCCAGCAGCCCGGCGGCCGGTCGTGCCGTGCTGGCGCTTTACCGCGCTTGGCGCGTGGCGCGGGAAGACAGCAGCGGCATCGCCCTGCCGTCCGGCCGCCGCCTGCTGCTGCCGCACGAGGAAGCGCGCGACGCCTTTCACGAACGCGCCAACCACTTTCCCGACCTCGAATCGGCGGCCGAGTCGGTTGGCGCGTCCCTGCCGCCCGAGCCATCCGAGCTGAACCACGCGATCGCCGAGCGCCTGCGCCGGGACCACGGCCTCCACATCCGGGTCGCACCCACGGACGGTGCGCTCCGTTTGTATGACCCAGCCACCCGCAGCCTCGTGCTGTCCGAGCAGCTTCCGCGGGAAAGCCGGGGCTTCCACTTGGCATTCCAGCTGGCGCTGCTGGAAGCGCGCGATGCCGTGGAGGCCCAGGTTTCGGCCATCGCGCCGAGCACGCCCGAGGCCGGGTCGGTGCTCCGCCTGGCCCTGCTCAACTACACGGCGGCGGCGCTGCTCATGCCCTACGAGCCGGTGCGGGCCGCCGCCATGGAGCTGCGCCACGACGTGGACGCGCTCGCCGCCCGGTTCGGCGTGAGCTTCGAGCAGGCCTGCCATCGCCTGTCGTCCTTGCAGCGGTCGGGCAGCCGCGGGGTGCCGTTCTTCTTCCTACGCGTGGACCCGGCGGGCAACGTCAGCAAGCGTTTCTCCGCCGCCGGCTTTCCCTTCGCGCGTTATGGCGGGTCTTGCCCGCGCTGGGTGGTGCACGCCGCCTTTGCAGCGCCGGGCCAGGTGCACGTGCAGGTCGCCCAGTTGCCGGACGGCGCGACATTCCTGTGCTTCGCCCGCTGCGTGGTCGGCCGCGCGTCCACCTGGGGGGAGCCGCCGCCCACCCACGTGATCGCCATGGGCTGCGCCGTGGAGCACGCGGACGCGCTGGCCTATGCGGACGGCATCAACCTGGAGCGCGCCGCGGTCGGCATCGGGCTGTCGTGCCGGTTGTGCGACCGCCAGAACTGCCGCAGCCGGGCCTTTCCGCCGCTTGAGCACCGCCTGGCGCTCGATCCGCTGCTGGCGAGCGACAGCTCGTATCGTTTCGTGCCGCGGTCCTGAGGGGCGCGCATGGGCTGCCGTCCCGTGCTATCTCACCCCGCAAACCAGGAGTGACCCGATGCGCCGCCTCATCCTCGCGCTTGGACTGCTTGCGCTTGTCGCCATCCATGCTGCCGCCCAGCCAGCCGGAGTGCGTGCGGAGCAGCCCTGGGCGCGCGCCACGGCCCCGCGCCAAACCGTCGGCGGGATGTACGTGACCCTCACCAGCCCCGTCGATGACCGCCTGGTGGGCGCCAGCAGCCCCGTCGCCGGCCATGCCGAGGTGCACGAGATGACGATGGAGGGCAACGTGATGCGGATGCGGGAGCTGACCGGCGGGCTGCGGCTGCCGGCCGGGAAAGCGGTCGCGCTGGCGCCGGGCGGCTTGCATCTCATGCTGGTGGACCTGAAGCAGCCCTTGGCGGCCGGGCAGGTGATCCCGGTGCAGCTCCGTTTCGAGCACGCGCCGCCGGTTGATCTGCAGGTGCGGGTCGCGCCGGTGGGCGCGCAAGGCCCAGGCATGGAGCACGCGCACTGATGGACCGGCGCCGGCTGCTGTTGCTCGCCCCGGCGGGGCTGCTCGGGGCCGGGCTGCTGGGCGCGGCCGGCTGGACGATGCTGCACCGGGAGGAGGAAGGGGTGCCGATTGGCGGCCCGTTCCGGCTGCGCGCGGGGGACGGGCGGGAGATCACCGACGCGGAGTTCCGCGGCCGTTGGATGCTGGTCTACTTCGGCTACACGCACTGCCCCGACGCTTGCCCGACGGCGCTGCAGGACATCGCGAACGCGCTGGACAGCCTCGGGCCGGAGGCGAAGCGCAAGGTCGCCGTGCTGTTCATCACGGTGGACCCGGAGCGCGACACCCCGGCGGTGATGCAGGACTACGTGTCCGCATTCGACGCCGGCATCACCGGGCTGAGCGGCACGCCGGAGCAGATCGCGGTGGCCGCAAAGGCTTACCGCGTGTACTACGCCAAGCACCCCAAGGCCGGCGGCAACTACGACATGGACCACAGCAGCATCATCTACGTGATGAACCCGCGCGGCCGTTTCGCCGCCAACTTCACGCATGAAACGCCGCCGGACGCGATTGCGGCCAAGCTTCGCGCCTTGATGGCCTGACGACTAGCCGGGCCTGCAGGGATCGCGTAGGGACGGGCATGGACCTTGCCACCTTGATGCCGTCGCGCATCGTCGCGGTCGCGCGGGCCGCCTACGCGCGGCCGGATACGGAGTTCCTGTGCTTCGGCGAAAGCGACCGGCCCGGCCCTCCGGGCGCGGTTGCGGCGGCGGCGGCGGCGCTGGCCCGCGGCGACACGCTTTACTCCGACGTGCGCGGCGTTCTCGCGTTGCGCCACGCGCTCGCGGCCATGCTGACCCAGCTGCACGCCCGGCCCGTTACGGAGGACCGCATCCAGGTCACCGCGTCGGGCATGACCGCGGTGAACGTGGCGCTCGCGGCCATCGTGCGCGCGGGGGATCGCGTCGTGCTGCACACGCCCGCCTGGCCCAACCCGGCCAACGCCACCCGGCTGCGCGGCGCGGCCGTCGATGCGCTGCCGCTCGACGCTTTGCCGGATGGCCGGTTCCATCTCGACCTGGACCGCCTCGCGGCCAAGCTGCCCGGCGCTCGTGCGCTGGTGCTCAACTCCCCCAATAACCCCACGGGCTGGACCGCGACGCTGGCCGAGCTGGCGGCCATCCTGGAGCTGTGCCGGGCGCATGGCGTGTGGCTCATTGCCGACGAGGTTTACACCCGCCTGGTGTATGACGGGTCGAAGGCCGCGCCGTCGCTCTTGGACCTGGCCGACCCGTCCGACCGGGTGATGGTGTGCAACAGCTTCAGCAAGACCTACGCGATGACCGGCTGGCGGCTGGGTTGGATGGTGCTGCCCACGGGCGCCCGGGACCAGGTGGCGGAGATCGTGGAAGTCACCCATAGCGGCGTGGCACCCTTCGCGCAGGCCGGCGCCCTCGCCGCCTTGGAGGACGAAGTGTTCGTCGGCGCGTTCCGTGCCCATTGCGCCCTGGGGCGGCAACTGGCGTTGGACGGCTTGGCCGGAGCGCGCGGCATCCGGCTGGCTGCCCCGGACGGCGCGTTCTACGCCTTTATCGGCGTGGACGGCCTGCGGGACAGTCTGGCGCTGGCCTTGTCGCTGGTGCATGAGCATGGTGTGGCGTTGGCGCCGGGCAGCGCGTTCGGCGACGCGGGGGAGGGCTATTTGCGCCTGTGCTTCGCCCAAGCGCCGGAGCGGATCGAGCGCGCGATGCACCGGCTGCGCGCCGGGCTGCAGGCGCGGTGAGCGGTGTTGCCAGCGGGAGGGCTTGCAGCGTTTGCGGCGCGCCGGCCCGTCCGCCGTTCCGCGCGCCCACGGCCGAGCTTGCCCCCGACCTCGACCATCGGCCCGGCGAGCCGGCCCGCTCCACCCTGCCGCGCTGGGTCGCCACCTGCCGCCGCTGCGGCGCGTCCGGCCCGGACTTTGCGGTGCTGCCGGCCGGCGCAAGCGAGGTCGTGCGGTCCGACGATTACCGCGCGTTGCGCGCTCCAGGTCCGGCCATGCCGTTCCTGCGCTGGGCGCTGATCTGCGAGTGGACCGGCGATCCCACGGGGGCGGCGGAAGCGACCCTGCACGCGGCCTGGGCGCTGGACGATGCCGGGCAGGACGCCACGGAGCTGCGCCGCCGCGCCGCCGTGCTGTTCGGGGAGCCGGACGGGCCGGAGGAGACGCTGCGGCTGATCGACGTGCTGCGCCGGGCGGGGGAGTTCGGCGCCGCCGTGGCCCGTGCCGCGGTTCTGGACGGCGCGGCGCTCGACGAGAACAGCGCCGCCATCCTGGCGTTCCAGCGCGACCGCATCGCAGCCGCGGACCCGGCGCGCTACATGATCAGCAGCGCCCTCCGCCCGCCCGCGCGCCGGCCGCACGTGACGCATGGGCGGGCGGAGGCGGCCGGGTTTTGGGGACGCTTGTTCGGCCGATGAGCCTTCAGGACGACCTGCGCCGGGCGTTGGACGAAAAGGCCAAGCCGTTGGGTTCGCTGGGCCGGATCGAGGCGCTGGCCGTGCAGCTCGGCACCCTCCAGAACACGCTGCGCCCGCGGGTTGAGGACCCGGTGGTGCTGGTGTTCGCCGGCGACCATGGCGCGGTGGCGTCGGGCGTTTCGGCATATCCTTCCGCCGTGACCGCGGCCATGGTGCGGACCTACCTGGCCGGGCGCGCCGCGGTGAACCTGTTCGCGCGGCAAGCGGGTGTCCGGGTCGTGGTGGTGGATGCCGGCGTCGCGGCCGAACTGCCGGCCCACTCCGGCCTGGTCGCGGCCAAAGTCGGCTGGGGCACGCGGGACTGGGCGCAAGGCCCGGCCATGACGCGGGCCGACGCGGAAGCGTGCCTGCGCGTGGGCGCCGCGGTCGTGGACCGTTTGGCAGACGGGGGCTGCACCGCCCTGGCGCTGGGCGAAATGGGGATCGGCAACACCGCGAGTGCCGCGTTGCTGGCGCACAAGGCCGGGGGACTGCCGCTCGACCCGCTGATCGGGCGCGGCGCCGGGTTGGATGACGCCGGGCTAGGGCGCAAGCGGGCCGTCGTCACACAGGGGGCCTCGCGCATGCCGGCCCGGTTGGCGCCGTTGGATGCCCTCGCGGAGTACGGCGGGTTCGAGATCGCCATGCTGGTTGGCGCGGTCCTGCGCGCGGCGGAGCGCCGGGTCTGCGTGGTGGTGGATGGCGTGATCGTGACCGCCGCTGCCCTCCTGGCGCATGCGATGCAGCCGGACTGCCTCCATGCCTGCGTGTTCGCCCACCGCTCGGCCGAGCCGGGCCACGATGCCATGCTGGCCCACCTGGGCGCCGTGCCGCTGCTCGACCTCGGGATGCGTCTGGGGGAGGGGTCGGGCGCCGCCCTGGCGCTGCCGCTGCTGCGCGCGGCGGCCGCGGTGCTGTCGGACATGGCGGAGCTGCGGGACGTTTCTTGATCCGGCAGGAGGTGCGGCTGCTGCTGACGGCGGTGCAGTTCCTGACCCGGCTGCCGGTGCCAGGCTGGGTCGGGCACGGCCCGGGGCAGCTCGACCGGGCGATGCGCTACCTGCCGCTGGTCGGCATCGGCGTGGGGTTCGTTGGGGCGGCGGTGCTGTCGCTCGCGGGCGCTGGGCTGCCGCGGCCGGCAGCGGCGGTGCTGTCGGTCGCTGCGACCCTGCTGCTGACCGGCGCGCTGCATGAGGACGGGTTGGCGGACACGCTGGACGGCCTGCTCGGCGGCGCCACCCGGGAGGACGCGCTGCGCATCATGCGGGACAGCCGGCTCGGCACCTTCGGCGCGGCGGGGCTGGCGGTCGCCTTGGGCCTGAAGGTCGCGGCGTTGTCCACTTTGCCCGCGGCCGGGCCGGCGCTGGTGGCGGGCCATGCTGGCAGCCGGTTCTTCGTGGTGTGCGTGCTGGCCCGCCTGCCTTATGCCCGCACGGAGGGAAAAGCGGCCCCGGTGGCAAGCGGGGTCGGGGCCGCGGAACTGGCCGTGGCCGGGTGCTGCGGCGTACTGCCGATGCTGCTCCTGGGAAGCCGGGCGGCGTCGGCGCTGCTGCTGGCAGGCGGGCTGGCCTGGGGCATGGAGCACTGGTTTCGCCGGCGCCTGGGCGGCTATACCGGGGATGGCCTGGGCGCCGTGCAGCAGGGGACGGAGCTGGCCATCCTGCTTGCGGCGCTATGGCGCGCGGCCTGATCCTCGCGGCCCGGCATCCGCGCCCGCGGGTCGCCGGCCGCATCTGCTACGGCCGGTTGGATGTGCCGCTGGCCGAGCCTGCCGCGGCCGGGGCCGCCGCGTTGCTCGCCGCCGCGGGCGACCCGATCGAGCGCATCATCGCCAGCCCGCTCGCCCGCGCGCAGGACGTGGCCCGCGCCGTCGCGGCCCGCACCGGCGTGCCGCTGCGCCTCGATGATCGCCTTGCCGAGATGGACTTCGGCGCCTGGGAAGGCCAAGCTTGGTCCGCCATCCCGCGCGCCGAAATCGACGCCTGGGCCGCCGATCCGCTGCGCTACCAGCCCGGCGGCGGCGAGTCGGTCGCCGACGTGCTGCGGCGCGTCCGCCGCGCCTGGACCGGGATCGCGAGTTCGGCCGATACCACGCTGCTGGTGACACACGCCGGGCCGATCCGCTGCCTGCTGCACGTGGCGCTCAGGGTGCCGATCCTTGATGCCATCCAGGCCAGCATCGCTTATGGGTCGGTGACGCGCATCGGGGCCGGGCGGGATGATTAGCGGCGCCGGGGCGCCATGGAACCGTGCTGGGTCAGAAGGGTTTCATTCAGCATCGACAACACCGAAGGAGCACCAACTGATGGACGAGAATCGTTTTGAAGGCGCGGCCCGCAAGGTCGGCGGCAAGGTCGAGGGGGCCGTTGGCGACCTGACCGGGGACAAGAAGTTGCAGGCGGACGGCGCAGTGGACCGGCTGACCGGCAGCGCGCAGCGGGCGTATGGGCAGGCCAAGGACACCGTACGCAGTTATGCCGGGCAGGCCGGCGACCAGGCGAGCGACTACGGTTCGCAGATGCTCGACCAGCTTGAGGAAGCAGGCGACTACCTGGCCGAGCAGGTTGACCAGCGCCCGATCACGGCCATCCTGATCGCGGCCGGGGTGGGGTTCTTGATTGCTATGGCGACAAAGCCGTCGCCGCGCGTGGTGTATCGCCGCCGCTAAGTTTCGGCACAGCGTCCGGTTCCCGCGTGGGGACCGGACTACACCTTCAGGAAGCCGACCAGCCGCTCGGCCTCCGCCACAATGGGATCGGCAATCGCGGCGGCCCGGGCGGCCCCGTCGCGCAGGATAGAGTCCAGCGTGCCGGGATCGGCCAAGAGGCGCCGCGTTTCGGCAGCGATCGGCTCAAGCTTCTCGACGACCAGGGCCGCCAGGCTTTCCTTAAAGGCGCTGAACCCTTTGCCCCCGTGCTCCCGCAGCACGGCTGCGGCGTCCTGATCCAGCAGCGCCGCCATGATGCCGACCAAGTTCCGCGCTTCCGGCCGGCCCTCCAGCCCTTGCGGCTCGTGTGGCAACGGCTCGGGATCGGTGCGGGCACGGCGGATCTTAGCGGCGATCGTGTCGGCGTCGTCCGTCAGGTTGATGCGGCTCTGGTCGGACGGGTCGGACTTCGACATCTTCTTGCTGCCGTCGCGTAGGCTCATGACCCGGGCGGCGGGACCCAGGATCAGCGGCTCGATTACCGGGAAGAACTCGACCCCGAAATCATGGTTGAATTTCTGCCCGATGTCGTTTGCCAGCTCCAGGTGCTGCCGCTGGTCGTCGCCCACCGGCACGCGGGTCGCGTGGTAGGCGTGGATATCGGCCGCCATCAGGTTGGGATACACATACAGCCCCGACGACACCTGCTCCCGGTCCTTGCCAGCCTTGTCCTTGAACTGCGTCATGCGGTTCAGCCAGCCGAGCCGGGCGACGCAGTTGAAGATCCAGCTCAGCCGCACATGGGCATGCACCGCCGATTGGTGGAACAGCACGTGCGCCCGCGGGTCGATCCCGCAGGCGATGATCGACGCCGCCAGCTCGCGCGTGGCGGCGCGGAGCGTGGCCGGGTCCTGCCAAGTGGTGATCGCGTGCAGATCGACGACGCAGAACAGGCATTCGTGGTCTTGCTGCAGCGCCACCCAATTGCGGATCGCGCCGAGGTAGTTGCCGAGCGTCGGAATGCCGGACGGCTGGATGCCGGAAAAGATACGTTGCATGGTCGGCGTTGTCCCTGTCCCGCCCGGTTTGGTCAAGCGCGATCAGGGTCGGGCAGGGAAGAGGCCGTCGCGCCACGCCCGCGCCGCCGCATCACGCCGAGCAACTGCCGGATATCGAATGCGCCCAGGACTTGCCCGGCCACGGCATACGCCGCAAGCCCGAAGCCGACCAACGCCGCGAGCGCCAGCCAGCGCAGCCCGGCGGTCGCACCCAGCTCGGCGAACACTGTTCGGTCCGCGGCCCATAGCGCCGTCGCCATGGCGAGCGCCGCCAAGGCCATACGCGGCAGCCGTCGGCGAAGCTGGCTGTCCAGCGCAAGCTGCCGCCGCCGGCTGAGCAGGGCCGCGAGCGTCAGCACGTTGAAGATCGCGGATATGCTGGTGGCCAAGGCCGGTCCGGCATGGGCCAGCGGCACCATGAATATCAGGTTTAGCACAAGGTTGAGCGCGATCGACGCTATGCCGACCCGCACCGGCGTCCCGGTGTCGCCATGGGCAAAGAACGCGGGAACCAGCACCTTCAGCACCACGAAAGCCGGCAGGCCAAAGGCGTAGGCGGCCAGCGACTGGGCGCTCAGCAGCGCGCTCGTGGCGTCGAAGGCGCCGCGGCCGAACAGCACCAGCATGATCGGCTGGCCCGCGACCGCCAGGGCCAGCGCCGCCGGCAGGGTGAGCACCAGGCTGATCTCCAGTGCCCGGTTCAGTGTGGCGACCGCGCCCGCGGCGTCGCCGGACCGGGCCTGGCGGGACATCAGCGGCAGCAGCGCCGTGCCGACCGCCGTGCCGATCACGCCCAAGGGCAACTGGTTCACCCGGTCCGCATAGTACAGCAGGGACGCCGAACCCGGCGGCAACAAGCTGACGATCACCACGTCCACCGCCAGGTTAAGCTGCGTCACCCCGGCGCCGACCAGCCCCGGCCCCATGCGGCGCAGCAGCACCGCCATGCGCGGCGTCATGCGCGGGCGCGGGATGCGCAGCGCCATGCCGGCCCGCCGCACCGCCCAGGCAAGCAGCGCCAGTTGCAGCACCCCCGACACCGTGACGCCCCAGGCCAGCGAATGCCCGACCGTGGGCACGAAGGGCGTCAGCAGCAGCATGGCCGCGATGGACACGCCGTTGAACACCAGCGGCGCCGCGGCGGCGACGGCGAACCGGTCCAAGCCGTTCAGCACGCCCCCCAGCAGGGCGGCGAGGCAGATCAGGAACAGATAAGGAAAGGTGATGCGCGCCAGCTCGACGGTCAGCGCCGCCTTGCCCGGGATCGCCTCGAACCCTGGGGCCAGCAGCGCCATCAGTTGCGGCATGAACAGCTCGCCCAGCACCGTCAGGGCCAGCAGCCAGAAGGCCAGCACCGCGATGGCTTCCTGGGCGAACTGCTTGGCGGCGGGCGCGCCCTCGGTTGCCAGGATGCCGCTGAACTCGGGCACGAAGGCCGCGTTGAACGCGCCCTCGCCAAACAGCCGGCGGAACAGGTTGGGCAGGCGGAGTGCGATGAAGAACGCATCCGCGACCGGCCCGGTGCCGGCCAGGGCGGCGAGCAGGATGTCCCGCAGGAAGCCCAGCACGCGGCTGGCCATGGTCCAGCCGCCGACGGTCACGATGCCGCGCAGCATGGCTACTCGTCCCGCCGCGGCCGGGCCAGCAGGGCGGCAATGGCCTCCTCCAGCCGCCACCGCCCGTCCAGCAGCGCCGCCACCGCCGCGCAGACCGGCAGGTCGATTCCGCGCGCCCGGGCAACCAGCGCCGGGGCGGTCGCGACGCCCTCGGTCACGGTGTCGCGGTTGGCAAGTATGGCGGACAGCGCCATGCCCTGGCCCAATTGGAGGCCGAGCGAGTAATTGCGGCTCCCCGGCCCCGTGCAGGTCAGCAGCAGATCGCCCAGGCCCGACAGGCCGGCCACCGTTTCCGCCCGGCCGCCAAGCGCCGTGACCAAGCGGCCAAGCTCCGCCAAGCCCCGGGTGATCAGCGCCGCGCGGGCGTTCTCCCCGAGGCCGGCGCCGGTGACGGCGCCCGCGGCGATGGCGATCACGTTCTTCGCCGCCCCGCCCAGCTGGGCGCCCACGGGGTCGTCATTGCCGTAGATGCGGAAGGATGGACCGCCGATCATCTCCGCAAGCCCGGCCCGCAACCCGGCATCGGACGCGGCCAGCACCGCGGCGGCGGGCAGCCCGGCGGCGACCTCATGCGCGAAGTTGGGGCCGGTGAGCACGGCGGCGGGCCGGTCCGGGTGCAGGTGGGCGATGATCTCCAACGGGAGGCGAAGCGTGCCGGCCTCCACGCCCTTGGCGCAGGCCACCACGGGCGCATGTCCGGGCAGTTCGGCGGCGACCGCGGCCATGTGCTGCACCGGGACGGCCAGCAGCGCGGCATCAAGGGGCTTGTCGTCCAGCCGCCCCGTTACTGCGATCTCGTCCGGCAGGCGATGGCCCGGCAGGCGCGGGCTGCGCCGGTCCGCGAGGACCGGCGCCGGGTTGCGCGCCCAAAGCGTGACCTGCCGCCCTTCCCGGGCCAAATGCAGCGCCAGCGCGGTGCCCCAGGCGCCTGCGCCCACAACCAGGACGCTACTCACCGGTGAGCCGCAGCAGCGTGTGGCCAAAGCCCGGCTGCTTGTTCTCCAAACGGCCGAGCAACGCCGCCAGCACGTCGGGCGCGGCCGTCTCGAAGCCCCAGGGCGGGTTGCGGACCAGGAGGCCGCAACCGTTCAAGCGGGCGGGGTCGGTCGGCTCGCGCCACCACATCTCGGCGCACACCACGTCGCGCAGCCCGGCAAAGCGCACGGCCTCGTGGAAAGCGCGGACCGGGCTGCGGTGCTTGATCGGATACCAGGCGGCATGAACCCCGGTGGCGAAGCGCGCGACGCCCGCCTGCAGCCCGGCCAGCACGCGGTCGAACTCGCCCGGCGCCTCGAACGGCGGGTCGATCAGCACCAGCCCGCGCGCCTGCCGCGGCGGCAGCAGGGCGCCGATGGCCGCATAGCCGTCCCGGAGGTGCACCGCGACCTGCCGGTCGCCGCGAAACAAGCGGGAAAGCGCGGCGTGGTCCTCCGGGTGCAGTTCGCAGCAGGCCATCTGGTCGCCGGGCCGCAGCAGGGCGCGGATCAGGGCGGGCGAGCCGGGATACAGGCCCAGCCGTTCCACCAGGCCCACATAGTCCGCAAGCGGCGGCGGCGGCTCGTGCAGCAGGCGGGCGATGCCGTCGCGCCATTCGCCCGTGCGCTCCGCGGGGCCGGACAACAAATCGTAGCGCCCCAGGCCCGCATGGGTGTCCAGCACGAACACCGGCGCGGGCTTGCGGGCCAGGGCGCGCAGCATCCAAACCAGCAGCGCGTGCTTCATGCAATC
Source organism: uncultured Acetobacteraceae bacterium (assembly GCA_937873175.1). Lineage (GTDB taxonomy): Bacteria > Pseudomonadota > Alphaproteobacteria > Acetobacterales > Acetobacteraceae > CAHJXG01. Next base: position 15,751 of record CALMVT010000566.1, read on the forward strand.
GGCCGGGTTGCCGGCATGAAAGGCGTGGCGGTAGTTCATCCGGCCGAAAGCTCGGCCAGCGGCCAGCGCGGCCGCGGCGCCACGTCCAGCGCGTCCGCCAACCCCAGGCGCAGCCGCTCGATGCCGGCCCAGGCGACCATGACCGCGTTGTCCGTGCACAGCCGCACCGGCGGCGCCGCCAGCGCCACGCCGCGGGCCGCTGCCGCGCCCGACAAAGCCGCGCGCACCGTCCCATTGGCCGCGACGCCGCCCGCGACGACCAGGAGCTGAGCTTCCGGCATCATGGCCATCGCGTGCCCCGCGCGGTCGGCCAGCACTTCGGCAACGGCACGCTGGAACCCGGCCGCGATGTCGGCCGCCTCCTGCTTCGGCAGAGGCGACGGCAAACTGGCGATGCGCTGCGCCACCGCGGTTTTCAGGCCGGAGAAGCTGAAATCGCACCCCGCCCGGCCGCGCAGCGGCTGCGGGAACGGGTGCCGGGCCGGGTTACCTTCCGCCGCGAGCTGCTCCAGTGCCGGGCCGCCGGGCCAAGGTAGGCCAAGCAGCTTTCCAACTTTGTCGAACGCCTCCCCTACCGCGTCGTCGATCGTGCCGCCGAGCCGGCGGTAACAGCCGACACCCTCCACCGCCACGCACTGGCAATGCCCGCCGGACAGCAGCAGCAGCAGGTAGGGGAATGGCGCACCCCCCGCGACCAAGCCAGGCAGCCGTGCAGTCAGCGCATGGGCTTCCAGGTGGTTGACCGCAACGAATGGGACGCCGGCACCGAGGGCCAAGCCCTTCGCCACCCCGGCGCCGACGATCAGGCCGCCGATGAGCCCCGGCCCGCAACTCGCTGCAACACCGCCCAAATCGCCGAAATCGAGGCCGGCCCTCTCCATGCACTGTTGCACCAAGCCGGGCAGGTGCGCCAGGTGGGCGCGGGCGGCGATCTCCGGCACGACGCCGCCGAACGGGGCATGGTCGGCCTGTTGGCTCAGCACCAACTCGGCCAGGATCACGCCGTCGCGAGCGAGAATGGCGCAGGCCGTCTCGTCGCAAGACGATTCGATCCCAATTACAGGTCTTTGGGGTCGCGGGCCGGTTTGCATCGGTCGGGCTTTCCTCAGTCGGCCCGATCTCATAGGACACCTGGATGCCAGACGCCCAGCCTGCGCTTGCCCCCGTGTTGCGCAAAAGCCCCACCGGAGGCGCCCCGGGCCATCACGGCCGCAGCCTGCCGCTGCGGGTGGGAACGCGCGGGTCGCCGCTTGCGCTGACGCAAACTCAGCTGTTCCTTTCGATGCTGACCCGATTCTGCCCGGTGCTGGCGCCGGGGTTCAGCGACGAGCAAGTGTTCCAGCAGCACGTCATCCGCACCACCGGCGACCGGGTGCAGGACCGCTCGCTTGCGGAGATCGGCGGCAAGGGGCTGTTCAGCAAGGAGATTCATGAGGCCTTGATGGACGGCCGCATCGACTTCGCGGTGCACAGCCTGAAGGACCTGGAAACCGAGATGCCGCCCGGCATCGTGCTCGCCTGCACCCTGCGGCGGGAGGACGCGCGGGATGCGCTGATCCTTGGCCCCGGGTGCTTGCCGCCCCGGTCCGTCGATCCGCTGGCCGTGCTGCCGCCGGGCGCCGTGATCGGCACCAACTCGCTGCGCCGGCAAGCGCAACTGCTGCACGCCCGGCCCGACCTGAGCATGGAGCTGCTGCGCGGCAACGTGCAGCCGCGGATCGCGAAGGTCATGCGCGGCGACTGCACCGCAAGCCTGCTGGCGCTCGCCGGGCTGCGCCGCCTGGGGCTGGAGAACGCGGCGGTCCTGCCGCTTGACCCCGACGCGATGGTGCCCTCGGCCGGCCAGGGCATCGTGGGCATCACCGTGCGCCGGGACGACACGGTGCTGCGCGAGCTGCTGGCCGGGATCGAGGACCCGGAAGCGCGCGCGGTGTCCACGGCGGAGCGCAGCCTGTTGGCCACGCTGGACGGGTCCTGCCGCACGCCGATCGGCGGCCATGCCCGGCTGCTGCCGGCGGCGCCGGGGCAAGTGCCGCGGCTGCACCTGACGGGCCTTGTGGCGCGGGCGGATGGGTCGTTCCTGTTGAAGCGCGGCCTGCACGGCTCGGCGGATGACGCCGCGCGGCTCGGCGCCGAGCTGGGCGCGAGCCTGCGGGCCGACAGCCCGCGCGACATTTTTGCCTGAGGGCGTCCTGGTCACGCGCCCCGAGCCGGGCGCGTCCGAGACGGCCCGGCGCCTGCGGGCGTTGCATCGCGATCCCGTCGTCGCGCCGCTGCTGCAGATCCGGCCGCTCGCGCTCGCGCCGTTCGGGGAGGTGGGCGCGGTGCTGGTCACCAGCGGCAACGCCGTGCCGTTCCTGCCGGCCAGCCTGCATGGCGTGCCGCTGCTGGCGGTGGGCCATGCCACCGCCGGCCGCGCCCGGGCGGCGGGGTTCACGGAGGTCGCCAGCGC
>CALMVT010000567.1 GCA_937873175.1 uncultured Acetobacteraceae bacterium
CGCAAGCTGGCCGTGGCTGTTCGCCTGCAACCTGCCGGTCGGGGCGATCGTGCTCGTGCTGGCCCGCTCCTTGCCGCAGCCGCCCGGCACGGGACGCTCGATCGACCGGGTTAGCGCCGCACTCAACGCGCTGGGCTTCGCCACCTTCATCCTCGGCCTGGAGCGCATGACTTCGGCGGCCACGCTGGCGATCGTCCTGCTCGTCTTAGCGGTGGCCAGCTTCGTGGTGCTGGTCCGGCGCGAGATGCCGCGTCCCGTGCCGCTGGTGCCGCTGGACCTGCTCCGTGCGCGTCCGTTCCGCATCTCCGTCCTGGCGTCCGTGTGCTGCTTCGCCGGGCAGATGGCAAGCTACGTGGCACTGCCTTTCCATCTGCAGCACGCGTTGGGGCAAGGCGACCTGGCGACCGGCCTGGCCATGATGCCCTGGCCGCTGGTGGTGGCGGTCGCCGGTCCGCTGTCCGGCCGGCTGGCGGACCGCGTGTCGAACGGGCTGCTGTGTGCGGCGGGCGGCATGTTCCTGGCCGCCGGCCTGGCGATCGCAGCGGCGCTGCCGCCGGGCGGCAGCCTGGTGCCGCTGGAGTGTTGCCTGATGCTGGGCGGGCTCGGCTTCGGCCTTTTCCAGACACCCAACAACCGCAACATGTTGCTGTCCGCGCCCAAGGAGCGCAGCGGCGCCGTCGGCGGCATGCAAGCGACGGCGCGGTTGCTCGGGCAAACGATCGGCTCCGTCATCATGGCGCTGCTGTTCACCGTCACCTCCACAGCGACGGCGCCACGCGTGGGGCTGATAATTGCCGCCGTGCTGGCGCTGGCCGGCGGACTGGTGAGCACCCTGCGGATGCCGGCACTATCCCATGCTGAGTGAGCGGGTTCGTCACGGTCGGTCAGAACGTCCCCGCACCTCCCGACGGGTGGGGCTATGTCCGCGAAGTGTCGCTGCTGCGGTAGCGTCCCTGGCAGGGCGGTGGGATGCCTACCTGTAGCTGCTCGCATTCATCGGCGGCCGTGCTCGCAATCGGCGCTGGTTTTGGCTCACGCTGTTTGACAATGGCGTCGCGCTGATGCTCGCGCTTTCTGCTCGCCTGCTTGCAATCAGGACGGCGTGCTCGCAGTCGAGGGGGCGTGCTCACGTTTGTCGCCACTGGGGCGTTCGCACAAACCCTGGTTTCTGAGCGGACCAGGATTGCTCTATTCCAAGCCAGCGCAAGCAGCCGAAATCCTTCTCAAAACAGTTCTTGATTGCCTGTTCTCGGAATGCCACGCTCGCCACGGCGTTCGAGAACGCTGAGGGCGCGGGTGGGCTACGCCAGGGTCAGCACGACGGACCAATCGCCCGAGCTGCAGCTTGAGGCCCTCCGCCGGGCCGGGTGCGAGCGGGTCTACACCGAGCGTGCGTCCGGTGCGCGCGACGATCGGCCGGAGCTGGCCCGGATGCTCAGGGACGTGCTGCGGGCCGGAGACACCCTGGTCATCTGGAAGATAGACCGCCTCGCGCGGTCGTTGAAGACCCTGATCGCCACGGCTGACGCGCTGGAGCGCCAGGGCGTGGGCCTGATGTCGCTGACGGAAAGCATCGACACCACGACACCGGGCGGGAAGCTCGTCTTCCACCTGTTCGGGGCCATTGCGCAGTTCGAGCGCGCCCTGATCCGCGAGCGCACGACTGCCGGGCTGATCGAGGCGCGCCGCCGCGGGCGCAAGGATGGACGCCCGCCTGCCTTCATCGCCGATGACGTGCTGGCCGCCCCCCGCGCGCTGATGGCCGAAGGCAAGCTGCCCGTGCGCGCCGTGGCCAAGCGCATGGGGGTGTCGGTGGCGACGCTTTACCAGCACCTCGGCCGGCGCGACGTCCCTGAGCGCCTGGCCGGCGCCGAACCCGCGCGTGCCTGACCGCGCGAGAAGGCCGCCGGGGGAGGCGCTCGTCGACCTGCGCCGCCGCTTGTCGCTGCTCCCGCCCGCGATCCCGCCCGTGCTGACGTGGTTGCTCGTGCGGCCCAGGCCTACGGGATCTCGGAATCCACGGTGTATCGGAGCCTACGCGAGCTGACCCGGCCCAAGCCGGTGCGCCGGGCCGACCACGGCATCACGAAGGCGGCGTCGCAAGCCGAGATGGAGCGCTACGCCGAGATCGTCGCCGCGCTCAAGGTTAGGACATCCAACAAAAGGCCGGCGGCTCTCGACCCGGCGCGCGATCGAGTTGCTGGAGGACACCAGGGTCGAGATGCCTGACGGGCTGGTCAAGGCCTCAGGGGGCTGCTCAGGCGCCCGACCCTCGACCGGTTCATGCGCGGGGCGGGCCTTGACCACGCGCGCGTCGTCCGGCCGGCCGCCGCGGTCCGTTTCCAGGCCAAGCGCGCCAACGAGCTGCGGCACTTCGACATGAGCCCGTCCGACCTGAAGCACGCCAAGGCGCCGCTCTGGGTCGAGGAGGACCGCGGCAAGCCGACCCTGATGCTGTTCTCGGCCGTCGATGACCGCTCAAGCGCCTCATACCAGGAGTATCGCTGCGTCTACGGCGAAGAGGCCGAGGCGGCGCTTCGCTTCCTGTTCAACGCGATGGCCGCCAAGCCCGAGGCCGAGCTGCCATTCCAGGGCATCCCGGCCGCGCTGCACATGGACAGCGGGCCGGTGAGCCGCGCCAAGGTGTTTCAGTCGGTGATGGGCAGCCTGGGCGTGCGCGTGCTGACCCACATGCCGCCGTCGGAAAGCGAGCGCCGGACGGCCGGCCCGCGCCAAGGGCAAGGTCGAGCGGCCGTTCCGCACCGTGAAAGAGGCGCACGAGACGCTTTACCACTTCCACGCGCCGGCCGACGAGGCGGAGGCGAACCTGTGGTTCCGGCGCTTTCTGGTCACCTACAACAACGGCCGGCATCGCTCGGAGGAGCATAGCCGGATCGAGGACTGGCTGACGCACCTGCCGGCCGGCGGCGTGCGCGCCATGTGTTCGTGGGAGCGGTTCTGCGCCTTCGCGCGCGAGCCCGAGCGGCGCACGGTGGCCGGCGACGCCACGGTGTCGGTGGAGGGCACGACCTACGAGGTCGAGCCGGAACCCGCGGGCGAGACCGTGACGCTGCTGTGGGGCCTGTTTGACCCAGGAGCTGTATGTCGAGCACGGCGGCCGGCGGTTTGGTCCGTATCAGCCGTCGCGCGGCGCCATCCCGCTTTATCGTTATCGCAAGTACCAGAAAAGCCGGGCGGAGGAGCGGTTCGACCGCGTGGTGCAACTGGCCGATCAGCTCAGCCTGCCCCGCGCGGCCCTGTCGGGGGCGACCGTCCGCTCCCCTCCTTGCCGCCGGGCGCGTCCGACATGGCCGTGCGCAGCACGCCGTTCCCCGAAACGCCTGCCGACACCGCGTTCCCGTCGCGGCATTGTTGCACGGACCCGCCCGGTGGTGCCGGGACCTGGTCCGGAGTAGGAGGCTCTACCCTCACCTCGGACATCGATCTTGCCGTTCAAGCTGAACTAAGGCCGCCGCCGCCACATACCCAAGCAGAAGCACAAGCTCATGAACTGGCGCGAGTATGACGCCAGCTTGCGCCAACGTGGCAGCCTGACGGTCTGGTTTGCGGGCGAAGCCATCGAGGCATGGCGGGCAGAGCCGCGCACGACCCCGGGCGGCCAATCCTGGTATTCCGGTGTTATGTAGCACCTGCCACCAGAGGAACATAGCACCGGCACTGCCCCAGTCCTAGAGTCGGGGCATGGAAATTCAGAATGTTCTTTCCGGCCTAATCCGCAAGCGGGCGGAGCTGACTGCCCAAGTCGAAGCCCTCCAGATGCAGCTCCGGCAACTCATCATGGATGTGGACAACCTTGACGGTTCCATTCGCATCTTTGCCCCGGACATGGACCTTGCCGACATCCGGCCTCGCACGGTGCCCCGTACGCACATCGCGTTCATGGGAGAGGTGCGTCGCACGACGTTGAACGCGCTGCGGGAGACGGGGATGGCGCTCACGATCAAGGACATCGCCCTTCGGCTCATGGCAGAGCGCAAGCTGAGCGTTTCCGACGCGCGCTTGGTGCGGCTGATGGAGAAGAAGGTTGGATCATGCCTGCGTAACCTGCGGAGCCGGGGCATCGTGCAGTCCGAGAAAGAGGGCGGGTGCTTCCTGCGTTGGAAGCTGGTTTAGCCGGCTGGGGCAAGCTTATGGCGTACAAGCGGGATGGGAAGAACCAGCGATGGGGGCTGTCGAGGACGTGACCGTTAATCGTTTGTCTGGCTGATTGCGGACTTCTGGCCAGACACATACGGTCACTTGGATGACTATCCCTTGCAATCGCCCGTACGATACGGTGCCCCTGAATAGGGCCTTTTTGGCGCGATGCTTTGGGTTGGACGAACGTGTGCTGAGCGTCCGACTGCACAAGATGAAGCGGCTGAGCGGCCTACGTGGCAGTGACTCCGTAACAATTTGCCTAGACAACGGGCGTGTTTACGACTCTTCAGTCATGTGAAGAGATCGGCGACCTGCATGAGCCGTAGAGTCTCTGTGAGCTTGGCTACGGCATTCACACATCTCATTTCATGGCAGGACTGAGTGACGCCAGCCG
>CALMVT010000568.1 GCA_937873175.1 uncultured Acetobacteraceae bacterium
GGCACGCCGTCATGGCGGAACACAACGCCGCACAACCGCCGGGGCAGCGCCGCAATCGCCCCGCGCGGGTCGGGCAGCCGCGCGTCGTCCGTGAACAGCCAAAGCACCGGCACATGGGCGGCCCGTCCGCCGGCGCGGCGGCGCCGCGCCTTGACCCCGCGCGCCCACGTCACAAGCCTATTGTCCATGCAGCCCCACGCGCCTCCCGACTCCAGCCTGCCCGACCGTTTGCGCCAGATCCAGGCCCGCATCGCCGAGGCCACGGCACGGGCCGGGCGCGCGCCGGGGTCCGTCACGCTGGTCGCGGTGTCCAAGACCCACCCCGCGGACGCCGTGCGCCAAGCGATGGACGCGGGGCAGGCCGTGTTCGGCGAGAACCGCGTGCAGGAAGCCGCGGCCAAGTTCCCGGACCTGCGCGCCGCCCTGCCCGGCCTTTCCCTGCACCTGATCGGCGGCCTGCAAACCAACAAGGCCCGCGACGCCGTGCGCGTGGCGGACATGATCGAAAGCCTGGACCGTCCTCGCCTCGCCGACGCCCTGGCTGACGCCGCCGGCAAGCAGGGACGCCTGCCCCGGCTGCTGGTCCAGGTGAATGTCGGCGACGAGCCGCAAAAGGCCGGCGTGCCCCGGGCGGAAGCGGACGGCTTCATCCGGGACTGCCGCGCCCGCTTCGGCGACGCGCTTTCCGGGCTGATGTGCATTCCGCCCGCGGAGGGCGATCCCGCGCCGCACTTCGCCTGGCTTGCCGCCTGCGCCGCCCGGCACGGGCTTCCCGTGGTGTCCATGGGCATGTCCGCCGATTTTGAATGTGCCATCGCCCATGGCGCCACCCATGTGCGGGTCGGCAGCGCCATCTTCGGCGCCCGGCCCCGGCCGCCGGAGGCGAATGGCCAAACTCCGGGGACGGATGGCCAATGAATCAAGGCGGTTGGCAGGTTGCCTCCCGGCGGCGCTGACCCCCCTTCCCCTTTGCAGGCCGGCGGGCCTATGCCATGGTCCCCGCAGCACCGCCGCCCAGGCCACCGCCCGGCGCCGGCTTCGCGATTGTATGGACATCGAATGACCCTGCCGCGCCGCGCCGCAGCCATGCCCTTCGGACCGGCCCTGTGAGCCTCGCCGTACAAGCCCTCCCCGGCGTTTCCCACCGCCCGCTGCGCGCCGGAGTGCTGCTGGCCGTGCTGGGCATCGTTTACGGCGACATCGGCACCAGCCCGCTTTACGCGCTCAAGGCCAGCGTGATCCATTTCAGCGGCGTCGGCATCACCCGGATCGAGATCCTCGGCGTGCTTTCGCTGATCTTCTGGGCGCTGATCCTGGTCGTGACGGTGAAGTATGTCCTCCTGGTCATGCGCGCCGACAACAACGGGGAGGGCGGCATCCTGGCGCTCATGGCCTTGGCGCAGCGGGGCACGGTCGGCCCCACCATGCGGATGGCGCTGAGCCTGATCGGGCTGGGCGGGGCGTGCCTGTTCTTCGGGGACGGGGTGATCACCCCGGCCATCTCCGTACTGTCGGCCGTGGAAGGGCTGGCGGTGGTATCGCCCACGTTTAAAAGCCTGGTGCTGCCGCTTTCGATCATCGTCATCGTCGGGCTGTTCGCCGTGCAGGTGCGCGGCACCAGCAGCATCGGCCGGGCGTTCGGCCCGGTGATGACGGTCTGGTTCCTCGTCCTGGCCGCCATGGGCCTGCTGCAGATCGCCCACAACCCTAGCGTGCTGACGGCGGTGTCGCCCTACTATGCCGTGGTGCTCTGCAGCAGCCATGGCTGGCTGGCCTTCGTCACCCTCGGCTCCGTCGTGCTCGCCGTCACCGGCGCGGAAGCGCTGTATGCCGACATGGGGCATTTCGGCGCCCTGCCCATCCGGCTCGCCTGGGTGTGCTTCGTGCTGCCCTGCCTCGTGTTGAACTACTTCGGCCAGGGCGCGCTGGTGCTGGGCGACCCGGCCGCGCTGGAAAACCCGTTCTACCTCATGGCGCCCGAAAGCTTGCGCCTGCCGCTGGTCGTGCTCGCCACCGCCGCGTCCGTGATCGCCAGCCAGGCCATGATCTCCGGCGCGTTCTCCATTGCCCGTCAGTGCATGCAGATGTCGTTCCTTCCGCGCATGGCCGTGCTGCACACCAGCCATTCCGAGGAAGGGCAAATCTTCGTACCGCAGGTCAACATGGCCCTGCTGATCGGAGTGCTGATCCTGGTCCTGTCGTTCCGCAGCAGCGATGCCTTGGCCGCGGCCTACGGCATCGCCGTGACCGGCACGTTCCTTTGCACCTGCGTGCTGGCGACGGTCACGTTCCGCCGCCATTTCCATTGGCCGCGCAGCGTCGCCCTGTCGGTGTTCGGCTTCTTCGCCATCGTGGATTTCGTGTTCTTCGCCTCCAACGCGCTGAAGATCCCCGAGGGCGGCTGGGTGCCCCTGCTTCTGGGCTTCAGCTTGGTCGCGATGATGACCTCCTGGAACCGCGGCCGCGAGCTGATGCTGGCGCGCTGGAAGCAGGACAGCCTGCCGCTCGCCTCGTTCCTCGCGCGGCTGCCGCAGTCCCGCACGGTGCGGGTGCCGGGCATGGCGGTGTTCCTGACCGGCAACCCCGACTACGTGCCGGCCGCGCTGCTGCACAACCTCAAGCACAACAAGGTCCTGCACGAGCGCGTCCTGTTCGTCACCGTGCAGAACATGGACACGCCGCAGGCGCCGGCCGACCAGCGGGTCGAGGTGTCGGAACTGGCGCCCAACGTCCATCGGGTCATACTGCGCTACGGCTTCATGGAAAGCCCGAACATCCCCCGCGCGCTTGAGGAGCTCACCGCGCGCGGCGTGGCCTACAACCCCATGCAGGCGAGCTTCTTCCTGGGCCGCGAGGTCCTGGTGCGCGCCTTGGTGCCGAAGCTGCCGGCCTGGCGGCTGTTCCTCTTCCTGCTCATGGCGCGCAACGCCGTGCCGGCGACGGAGTTCTTCCGCATCCCCAGCGACCGCGTGGTCGAGCTGGGCGTCCGGGTCGCGATCTAAGCATCATTCTGCGGAGCGTGCCCACGCGCAGCAGGAAAAATGATGCGTCTTCAACGACGCCTAAGCAGGCATTCGTTGCGCAAGCTACGAATGCCTGCTTAGGCATCATTCTGCGGAGCGCCGGCCCGCGGCGCAGCGGCCACACCCCGGGGACCATCCGGCGCGCCGCCGCGCCGCCGGGTGCAATTCGGTGCGACTTAGTTTATGCTATGGCCTTGGGACCCATGGGCACCGAGGACGGCCAAGCGCGTTGACCTCCTATGGATGCGTTCAAGGCGAGGTGATGGCGAAGCTGAACATGGTGCTGGCCAAGGGACCCGGGCGTCCCGATGGCGACCTTGGTGACCGGCTCATTGTCCGGCTCGTCCTCAACCCGCAAGGCCAGATTGACCCCGCCGCCTACGCGAACGACCCAACCCCGTGGCTTGCCATCCGCAGGCGGCCTGGCATGGACGACAAGCAATCCGAGCTGATCCGCCTGGATGACGGCTGGGCTTTGCAGAGCATGACCAGCGAGGACGACCCCCTTTGGACGTTCGAGGGCTTCGTGTTCCGCCCCGGCGACCTGGTGCGCCTGGGACGCCCCGACGGCGAGGGCCTGCTGTTCCGCATCGTGGCGAGCACGCCCGACTGAGGAACGCGCTGGATGCGCGTCAGTGCTGCGCCATGGCCTGCAGCACCGTGGCAAAGCCGGCTGCCAGCAGACCTGAACTCAGCAGCAGCAGGATAACGGCAAGGGTGGTCGCCATGCCTGCCCCGGCAAGCATCCAACGGGTCGCGTCGCGGTTGGGCTCGCTGATCGGGGTCCGCGACCCCACCGGCGGTTCCCGGCTGAGCGGCGCCCGGTTTCGGCCGGTACTGCTGCGGCCAATGCTGCCATGGTCGGTGCTGCCGCTGCCCGCAAGCAAGTCTTTTTCAAATGCGGCGAATTCCAGCGCAGCTTCGACGCCACCGGGGAAAGGAACAGGGTCGAGGTCGGTCAGCGCCCGCCGCAGCGGCGGCGGAGCCGTTTGGGGCCGCGATCCGCCGCGGGCCGCGGGGCGCCGTGGTGGAGGAAACTGCAAGGGCGGACCATCAGCGATGGTGGAGCTGAGGGGAATCGAACCCCTGACCTCCTGAATGCCATTCAGGCGCTCTCCCAACTGAGCTACAGCCCCGCCGGCGCCGGGTCGAAGCCCGGCTACGGAAGGCGCGGGTAATAGACCGGCCTGCCCCCGACATCAAGAGGCTACGCGGCCTTGAGATCCTGATGCACGGCGAACGGAGCCTCCGTCTTGCCGCGGATCTCCTCCACCGTCACGCCCGGCGCCACGTCAACCAGCGTGAGGCCGGGCCGCCCCACGTCGAACACGCCGAGTTCCGTCACCACCAGGTTCACCACGCCAGCCCCCGTCAACGGCAAGGTGCACGAGCGCAGCAGCTTCGGCTTGCCGCCCGCCGTGTGCTCCATCAGCACCACGACGCGCGGCACGCCGGCCACCAGGTCCATGGCGCCGCCCATGCCTTTCACCATCTTGCCGGGAATCATCCAGTTTGCCAGGTCGCCGTTCTCCGCCACCTGCAGCGCCCCCAAAATTGAGATCGCGATGTGGCCGCCGCGCACCAGTGCAAACGACGCGGCGCTGTCGAAGAAGCTGGTGGTCGGCAGCTTGGTCACGGTCTGCTTGCCGGCGTTGATCAGGTCGGCGTCCTCGTCCCCCTCGAACGGGAACGGGCCGATGCCCAGCATGCCGTTCTCGCTGTGGAGCTGGATGCTGATGTCCGGGGGGATGTGGTTCGCAACCAGGGTCGGGATGCCGATGCCCAGGTTCACGTACATGCCATCCTGCAGCTCCCGCGCCGCGCGGGCCGCCATTTCGTCTCGGGTCCAGGGCATGGTGAAACTCCTTACGCCGGAAGGGGATCGGTGCCGGCCGCCGCCGGGGTGGGGGCGGCGTCGCGCTTGCGCGTCGTGCGCTGCTCGATCCGCTTCGCAACCTCCGGCACGTGGACGATGCGCTTCACGAAGATGCCCGGCGTCACGATGTGGTCGGCGTCGAGCGTGCCCGGCTCCACCAGCTCCTCCACCTGCGACACCACCATCTTGGCCGCGCTCGCCATGATCGGGTTGAAGTTCCGCGCGGTCATTCGGTACACGAGGTTGCCTTCCGTGTCGCCGCGCCAAGCGTGCACGATGGCGAGGTCCGCCACCAGGCCGCGCTCCATGACGTAGCGGTGGCCGTCGAACTCCCGCTCGTCCTTGCCCTCCGCGATGGCGGTGCCGACGCCGGTGCGGGTGTAAAAGGCGGGGATGCCGGCGCCGCCCGCGCGGATGCGCTCGGCCAGCGTGCCCTGGGGGTTGAACTCGATTTCCAGCTCGCCGGCCAGGTACTGCTGCATGAAGGTCTTGTTCTCGCCGACGTAGGAGGAGATCATCTTGCGGATCTGGCGGGTGTCGAGCAGCACGCCCAGGCCCACGCCGTCGATGCCGGCGTTGTTGGAAACAACGGTGAGGTCCCGCACGCCGCTGTCGCGGATCGCATCGATCAGCGCTTGCGGGACGCCGCACAGGCCGAAGCCGCCGGCCATGATCATCATGCCGTCCCGCAGCACTCCGGCCAGCGCCGCCGCCGCATCCGGATACACCTTGCTCACCGCCATGCCTCACCCCCGTTTCTCGTTGAAGCCGTCCGGCCAAAGCCTACCCCACAGGATTCGGCCCGGCAAACCCGGCCTTTATTCCATAATAACCCCGTGCTGGCGCAGAAAGCCGAGGAGCGGCAGCAGCGGCAGGCCGAGGATCGCGGCATGCTCGCCCCCCACCTCGTCGAACAGGTGCACGCCCAGCCCTTCCAGGCGGTAGGCGCCGACGCTGCACAGGACCGCATCGCCCTCGGCGAGGAGGTACTGCTCCAAGAAGGCGTCGCTGAACCCGCGCATCCGCAGCCGGGGGCTGGCCACGTGGCGCCACACCTCCCGCCCGCCCCGCATGCAGACAACGGCGGTGTGGAGGCAATGCGGTTGGCCGCGCAGCGCCCGGAGCTGAGTCCGCGCGCCGTCCAGGCTGTCCGGCTTGTCGAACCAGGCGTCGCCGCAGGTCAGGATCTGGTCGGCGCCGATCACCAACGCCTCGGGATCGTGGACGCGCTGCGCCTTGAGCGCGGCCAGCGTCAACGCGGCCTCCGCGGCGTTGGCGCCCTCCGCCCGGCAAGCCTGCTTCACCGCGGCCTCGTCCACCCGGGCCGGACGCGCCTCGAACTTCAGCCCGGCCCCCTGCAGCAGCGCGGCCCGGGCCGCGGACTGGCTGGCCAGGACCAGGGGAGGTGCCGATGCCTGCATCATGGCGTGGGCGGAAGCGGCACGGGCGGGATCGGCGCAGCAGACGCCGCCGCGTCCCGCCGCCGCCGCTCGTGCCAAGCGTCCATGAGCTGCAGCACGGTAGCAGCGGTTTCCTCAATGGAGCGCCGGGTCACGTCGATCACCGGCCAGCCGCGGCGGGTGCATAAGCGCCGCGCCCACAGCAGTTCGCCGCGCACCGCCTCCACGTCGGTGTAGTCGCTGGCGTCCTGCCGCACCCGGCCGGTGTCGTTGCCGGCCGCAATCAGCTTCAGCCGGTGCCGCCGGATCTCGATCAGCGCCGGCGGGTCGAGCGTGAGGCCGATCACCGGGCAGATCGGCGTTTGCAGCCCCGGCGGGTCCGGCGTGCCCGGCACCAGCGGCACGTTGGCCGCCTTGATCCCGCGGTTGGCGAGGTAAAAGGAGGTCGGCGTCTTGGAGGAGCGCGACACGCCGACCAGCACCACGTCGGCCGAGGCGATCCCCGCCTGCGCTTGGCCGTCGTCATGCGCGAGGACGTAGTGCATGGCGTCGATCCGGCGGAAATAGTCGGCGTCCAGCACGTATTGCCGCCCCGGCCGGGACTGCGCCTGGGTGCCGATATGCTCCTGCAGCATGTCCAGCACCGGCTCCAACACGTTCAGCACGGACACGCCGAGCCGCAGGCACGTGGTTTCCAGGTCGTTGCGCAGCGCCTTGTCGATCACGGTGGACAGCACGGGGCCAGGCTCGGCCTCGATCCCTTCCAGCACGCGGTGCAACTGGAAGCGGGTCCGGATCAGGCTCCAGCGGTGATACACGATCGAGGCGTGCTCGAACTGCGAGACGGTCGCGCGGGCGATGCTGTTCAGCGTCTCCCCGGTCGCGTCGGATACCAGGTGCAGGTTCATGGTGCGGCGGTTCCGTTCTGAAGGCCAAGGGACACAAGGGTAGGGGAATTATGGGGATAACGGGGATAACTCGCGCTTTGCGCACAGGCTTGGTTTGGCCGATGTGGAAACTGGGGATAACAATCGAAACGTGGGGTACTGGGGATAAAACGGGGAGCATTCTGGACGGGAATGGGGTACCTCAAAGCCAGCAGCCAAAAACAATGGCTTGCGGGGGTTCGGGCCTGTGGACATCCGTGTGGATAAGTTGTGAATAACGGGGTACCCCAGGACTCACAGGGTATATAACCTCCCCATGAATCTTAGAATTACTTCTTTGAAGAGTAAGAGAGCGCGATGACCAAGCCGCTGTTGCGTGTCCTGAACGGCGAAGCGGTCTGGCCGCCGCCAATGTGGCTGATGCGCCAGGCCGGGCGCTACCTGCCCGAGTACCGGGAGCTTCGCGGGCAGGCTGGCGACTTCATCAGCCTGTGCACAACCCCGGCGCTGGCCGCGGAGGTGACGCTGCAGCCCATCCGCCGCTACGGCTTCGACGCCGCCATCCTGTTCAGCGACATCCTGATGCTGCCCTGGGCGCTCGGCCATGGCCTGGCGTTCAAGGAGGGCGAAGGCCCCGTGCTGCCGCGGCTGACCAGCGGCCAGGACGTGTCGGCGCTTGATCCCGGCCGGGTGATGAGGGCGGTGGCGCCCATCCTGGAAACGGTGGAACGCACTAAGGCCGGGCTGGACGACGCGACAACCCTGATCGGCTTCGCCGGCAGCCCGTTCACCGTGGCCTGCTACATGGTGGAAGGCGGCGGCTCCAAGGAGTTCGCCCGCATCCGCGGCATGGCGCATGGGGAGCCGGCGCTGTTCGCGTCCCTGATGAACGTGCTGGTGGAGTCCACGGTCGAGTATCTATCGGGCCAGGTCGTCGCCGGCGCCGACGCCGTGATGCTGTTCGACAGTTGGGCCGGCGTGCTGTCGCCCCGGCTGTTCGCGCTGCATGTGATCGAGCCGACCCGGCGCATCGTGGACGCCGTGCGCGCCCGGCACCCCGATACGCCGATCATCGGCTTCCCGCGCCTGGCCGGGATGCTGGTCGGCGCCTACGCCGCGCAAACCGGGGTGGACGCCGTGGCGCTCGACACCGGGGCGGAGCTGTCGGTCGCGGCCGGGCTGGTGCCGGCAACCGTGGCGACCCAGGGCAACCTTGATCCGCTTTCGGTGGTGGCGGGGGGCGAGGCCATGGCGGCGGAGGTGCGCCATGTGCTGGACGGCGCGCGGGGCCGGCCGCACGTCTTCAACCTGGGCCACGGCATCGTGCCGCAGACTCCGCCGGATCACGTCGCCGCTTTGGTGAAGCAGGTGCGGGCCGCTTGACTGAACCTTCTTACTGTCCAAGTTGGCAACCATGCCCCAACGCAAGATCGCCGTCGTGCTGTTCAATCTCGGCGGCCCCGACAAGCCCGCCTCGGTCCGGCCGTTCCTGGTCAACCTGTTCAAGGACCCGGCCATCCTGCGGGTGCCGTTCTTCGTGCGTCCCTGGCTTGCCCGCATCATCGCCCACGCCCGGGTCAAGGCGGCCAGCGCCAACTACGCCATCCTGGGCGGCAAGTCGCCCTTGCTGGAACTAACGGAGCAGCAGGCCCGAGCGCTGGAAGGCGCGCTGTCCGACATGAACGTGCGCTGCTTCGTGGCGATGCGCTACTGGCACCCGTTCAGCCTGGCCGCCGCGCGCGAGGTCAAGGCGTGGGAGCCGGACGAGGTCGTGCTGGTGCCGCTTTACCCGCAGTACTCCACGACGACCACCGGCAGCAGCCTGTCGGCCTGGCGGGATGCGGCGGCGCAGGCCGGGCTGGTGACGCCGGTGAGCACCCTGTGCTGCTACCATTCCGACCCCGGCTACGCCCAGGCGACAGCGGCGATGGTGCGCCAAGCCTACGAGGACGCCCGGGCGGCGCTCGACCCGGCGGTGCCGCTACGCATCCTGTTCTCCGCCCACGGCCTGCCGGAAAGCATCGTCAAGGCCGGCGACCCCTACCAGTTCCAAGTGGAGCGCACGGTGGCCGCGGTGGTCCGCGTGCTCGCCATGCCGGACCTCGACTACACCGTCTGCTTCCAGTCCCGCGCCACCCCGCAGAAGTGGATCGACCCCAGCACGGAAGTCGAGATCGAGCGGGCGGCGCACGACAAGACCGCCGTGCTGGTGGTGCCCATCGCCTTCGTGTCGGAGCATTCGGAAACGCTGGTCGAGCTTGACGTCGAGTACCGGGAGTTGGCGGAAAAGGAGGGCGTGCCGGGCTACTTCCGCTGCCCCGCGCAGAACAGCGACCCCGCCTTCATCGAGGCCCTGGCCGAGCTGGTGCGGATGACGCTGGGCCGCGGCCCCGGCCTGTGCAGCTTTGTCGGCGGGCGCACCTGCCCCAAGCCGTTCGGCGACTGCCCGCACGCCCGCGCGGGCGCCCCCAAGCCCGTGCCGGCCTTGGCGCATGCCTCGTGACGCCGATCTCGTTACGTTTGGTGATCTTCGACTGCGATGGGGTGCTGGTGGACAGCGAAGGCCCGTCGTCGCGCGTCACGGCGCGGGAGGTGAGCCTGCTCGGCTGGCCCATGACGCCGGAGGAGGCGATGGCCCGCTTCACCGGGCTGCGCTTGTCCGACCTGCCGCCCCTGATCGCGGCGCAGACCGGGCGGGCGGCGCCGGACGGCTGGGTGGAACACGTGCGCGGGCGGCTGATCGCGACGCTTTCGGAGGAAACGGAGGCCATGCCGGGCGCCGCCGACGTGCTGCGGGCCACGGCGGCGCTTGGCTTGCTCTACCGGGTCGCGTCCAACTCCTCGCACGAGGAGATGGCGGTGAAGTTCGCCCGCACGGGCTTGGCGCCGCTGGTTGAGGGCCGGGTGCACAGCGCGCGGGACGTGGCGGCCGGCAAGCCCGCGCCGGACGTGTTCCTCGCCGCCGCGGCGGCGGAGGATGTCGCGCCGCTGGCCTGCATGGTGGTGGAGGACAGCCTGCCCGGCATCGCCGGCGCGCTGGCCGCGGGGATGGCCTGCGTTGGGCTTGACCCGCACGGGTCCGGCGAGGCGCTGCGCGCGGCGGGCGCCCGGCCGATCCGGGCGCTGTCCGAGCTGCCAGCGCTGTTCGGGGCCGCCATGCGCGCCGCCGCATGACGATTGCCGCGCTGGCGCATGTCTATCCCTGGACCAAGGCGCTGCATGTCATCTCGGTGATCGCCTGGATGGCCGGGCTGTTCTACCTGCCGCGGCTGTTCGTATATCATTGCGGGGTGGCGCGCGGCTCGGCGGAAAGTGAGCGGTTCAAGGTAATGGAGCGCCGCCTGCTGAAGCAGATCATGCTGCCGGCGATGCTGAGCACCTGGTTCTTCGGTCTGCTGCTGGTGCTGACGCCCGGCGTCGTCGCGTGGTCGCCGTTCAACTGGTGGCACGTGAAGTTCGCCGCCGTGTTCCTGATGACCGGCTTCCAGGGGGCAGCCGGCAAGTGGCGGCGAGACTTCCTGGAGGACCGCAACCAGAAGCCGCACCGCTATTTCCGCTATGCCAACGAGGTGCCGACGCTGCTGATGATCGCGGCCGTTGTTATGGTCATCGTCAAGCCTTTCTGACCCGCCGCGATGAAATCGCTTGACGCCGTGAGTTGCCAATGCCAACTGAAAAGCGGCGGTGCGGGTCAGCCCCGGCTTCGCCGCACAACGAACTTGCGGCCCTCCGGCCCGGTTCTTCCAACTTCGGGATAACGCCTGCCACCGCTTCCGCGGACTCCGGCCGGCAGGATGCCCCGTTCCGTACATCTACATACACTGAGGCAGCCTCATGCACCTCGCCGAACTCAAGGCCAAATCCCCGGCCGACCTTCTGAGCTTCGCCGAATCCCTCCAGGTCGAGAACGCATCGTCACTGCGAAAGCAGGACATGATGGTGGCGATCCTCAAGAACTTCGCCGACAACGACCAAGCGATCTACGGCGAAGGCACGCTGGAGATCCTGCCGGATGGCTTCGGCTACCTGCGCAGCGCCCAGGCCAACTTCCTGCCGGGTCCGGACGACATCTACATCAGCCCGAACCAGGTCCGCCGCTTCGCGCTGCGCACCGGCGACACGGTGGAAGGGCAGATCCGCGCGCCCAAGGACGGGGAGCGCTATTTCGCGCTGCTCAAGGTCAACACGATCAATTTCGAGCCCCCGGACGCGGTGCGCCACCGCATCAACTTCGACAACCTCACGCCGCTGTACCCCGACCGCAAGCTGAAGATGGAGGTCGAGAACTTCCAATCGGTCGCCAAAGGGCCGGGCAAGGACATGACGCCGCGGGTGATCGACCTGATCGCGCCTATCGGCATGGGCCAGCGCGCGCTGATCGTGGCGCCGCCGCGCACCGGCAAGACGGTGATGCTGCAGAACATCGCCACTGCCATCTCCGCCAATCACCCCGAGGTCTTTCTGATCGTGCTGCTGATCGACGAGCGGCCGGAGGAAGTCACCGACATGTCCCGCACGGTGAAGGGCGAGGTCGTCGCCAGCACCTTTGACGAGCCGGCGACCCGGCACGTCGCCGTCACCGAGATGGTGCTGGAAAAGGCCAAGCGCCTGGTTGAGCACAAGCGCGACGTGGTGATCCTGCTCGACAGCATCACTCGGCTGGCCCGCGCCTACAACACGGTGGTCCCGTCCTCCGGCAAGGTGCTAACCGGCGGCGTGGACGCGAACGCCTTGCAGCGCCCGAAGCGGTTCTTCGGCGCCGCCCGCAACATCGAGGAAGGCGGCAGCCTCACCATCATCGCCACCGCCCTGATCGACACCGGCAGCCGGATGGACGAGGTGATCTTTGAGGAGTTCAAGGGCACCGGCAACTCCGAGATCATCCTGGACCGCAAGCTCTCGGACAAGCGCACCTTCCCCGCCATCGACATCACCAAGTCGGGCACCCGCAAGGAGGAGCTGCTGGTGGAGCGCGGGACCTTGTCCAAGATGTGGGTGCTGCGCCGCATCCTGGGTCCGATGGGCATGACGGACGCGATGGACTTCCTGCTGGACAAGCTGAAATACAGCAAGACCAACCAGGACTTCTTCGACGCGATGAATACCTGACGACTGGGGCGCCTGCTTGCCGGGCGGTCGCCGAAGGCACGTCGTGCGGTAGACGTCCGCGAGCGGCGTCCGGAAGCCGATGCTTTCCAGGATCAGGTCGCCGTCCATGCTTATCTCTGATTTTTCCGGCCATGAGCCGTTGGGGCAGCGGCGCAACAGGTCGGCACCGACCATGATGCTGCTCAGGACCAGGATTTCCCGGATGCTCGGGATACTGGCATAGGCCCAAACGTTGGCCCAGGTTTCCGCCTCGTTGTCGGGCGATATAATTTCGGCAACGAGAACCGGATCGGTAAGAGCGTCCTCCTCGGTCTGGTAGTCGCTGCACGTGATTGCCAAAGCTGGAATGCGTAGGTTGCGGTTGCGGCGCAGGTGAGGCGCACACCGACGTTCATCAAGACTGAACATGCGCTGTTCCGTGCCACAAAATGGTTGCCAATCAGGGCACCTGTCTCAGCATGCAAAGCTGCGTGCACCGGTCTGGCCGGCACCACGGGTTCCGGCTTGCCATCAACAAGCCGCCACATCCGGCCATCGCCGGGTTCCCAGGTCAGGATCTCGGCCACAGCCATGCAAACAGGAATGTTGGCGGCGGTGGACATGGCCCACGACCATACCACGCCCGCCTTGCCATGGTAGGGAAACTCGGTATACGAACGGCATCCAACACTTAAAGACATCTTTATGTCTTGCTCAGAATAGGGACCTTAGCCCATGCCCGACGTGAACATTCCCCACGACTACAAAGTCCGCGACATCTCCCTCGCCGAATGGGGCCGCAAGGAAATTCTGATGGCCGAGGACGAGATGCCCGGCCTCATGGCGTTGCGGGCCGAGTATGGCGCGTCGAAGCCCCTGGCGGGGGCGCGGATCGCCGGCAGCCTGCATATGACCATTCAGACCGCCGTGCTGATCGAGACGCTGACGGCGCTGGGCGCCACGGTGCGCTGGTCGTCCTGCAACATCTTCTCGACCCAGGACCACGCCGCCGCTGCGGTGGCTGTGGCCGGCACCCCGGTGTTTGCCTGGAAGGGCATGAACGAACAGGAGTTCTGGGACTGCATCGAGGCGACGGTGCGCGGCCCTGACGGCTGGACCCCGAACATGATCCTGGACGACGGCGGCGACCTGACCAAGGTGATGCACGAGAAGCACCCGGACCTGTTGGACGGCGTGAAGGGCTTGAGCGAGGAAACCACCACCGGCGTGCACCGGCTGTGGGAAATGGCCCGCGCCGGCACGCTGAAGGTGCCCGCGATCAACGTGAACGACAGCGTCACCAAGTCGAAGTTCGACAATCTGTATGGCTGCAAGGAAAGCCTGGTGGACGCGATCCGCCGGGGCACGGACGTGATGATGGCCGGCAAGGTCGCCGTGGTGGCCGGCTATGGCGACGTGGGCAAGGGGTCGGCGGCAAGCCTCAAGAACGGCGGCTGCCGGGTGCTGGTGACGGAGGTTGACCCGATCTGCGCCCTGCAGGCGGCGATGGAGGGCTACGAGGTCGTGACCATGGAGGATGCGGCCCCGCGCGGCGACATCTTCGTGACGGCGACCGGCAACATCGACGTGCTGACGGTGGACCACATGCGCGCCATGAAGAACCGCGCCATCGTGTGCAACATCGGCCACTTCGACAGCGAGATCCAGATCGAGGGCCTGCGCAACTTCAAGTGGGAGAACGTGAAGCCGCAGGTGGATGAGGTCGTGTTCCCAGACGGCAAGCGCCTGATCGTGCTGAGCGAGGGGCGCCTGGTGAACCTCGGCAACGCCACAGGGCACCCGAGCTTTGTGATGTCCGCCTCCTTCACCAACCAGGTTCTGGCGCAGATCGAGCTGTGGACGGCGCCGGCGGGCAAGTATCAGAACCAGGTTTATACCCTGCCGAAGCAGCTCGATGAGAAGGTGGCGGCGCTTCATCTCGCGAAGGTCGGCGCGGCGCTGACCAAGCTGACGCCGAAGCAGGCGGAGTACATCGGCGCCCCTGTGTCCGGCCCGTTCAAGCACGAGCTGTACCGCTACTGATCCGGCCGGCGCCGCTCCCGGCCTGCGGGCCGGGGCGGCGCCTCCCGAAGCCGTGAACAGCCTTCGGCGCATTGTCACGGAGCTGTCGTGGATTAAGCCTGCCGGTTGGCTAGCGTCCCGCCAGATCGAGCGGAACCGAACCGATGTCAGACGTCGCCATGAACTCCAGCCGGGTCCCGGCGGGCGCCGCGCCGCGGCGCGGCCCCAACCTTAACGCCAAGCCGCACGGTTCGGTCGGCATCGTCGTCATCGGGCTGTTGGTCGTCGGCGTCGGCTTCGTGGTGCAGGGCCTGGTGCACGACATCTCGGCGGCGGGCGGGCCGCCGCTGGCCACGGGCGCTT
>CALMVT010000569.1 GCA_937873175.1 uncultured Acetobacteraceae bacterium
TAGCCATACACGGTGGACCAGGCTGGGAATGCCGGAGGCGGCGGCAGGTGCCGCCATTGGCAGCCGGTGCGCACGACACAGAACAGCCCGTCCAGCATGCGTCGTGTGTCGGTCGTGCGCGGGGCGGCCTCCGGGCTTGGCAGCGGGAATGAGGGGTTCCAGCAGGCGATACTGATCATCGCTCAGGGCCCGACCGGACCCGTAGTCCCCGACCAGCGCGCGATCTTCCGGCGTCCACATGGCGATCTCCAGGCAAGAAACCTCCTGGAACGCCCCCGGCAAGCTCCCGGTCAGCCCACCACGTCAGCTATGCCAACCTTTCAAAACGGGGTCTTACTGAGCGCCTTTTGCAAGCGATTAGAACGAGCGTATTTATCGGTTCGTGGACCTGTCGTGGCCATTCCGATCTGAACGTCGTGTGACTCTACCGCGCCTTGGTAGGCGTTAGCCACTTGGTGACATGCTCGCAGCCATCGCGCTCGCTTATCCTGGTTTTCCCTAAGATGACGCACCGATCTATTTTCTGTGGACGATTGCAGGATCGCACTGCGTTTTCTGAAAAGAACTCTACCGCATGACGTCGAACGCCTAGGAATCTCGTTCTCGTTTAGCATGTAATTTCCAGCTGTAAAGTTTGTTGTGAGAGACAAACTAGCCACCAGAATCGTTGTAATTTACGGATATCATGTGAGCCTATGGGGCGACCTACATGTATTGCTTAAGAATCTACAGGCCACATCCATGAAATCTGGCGTAATAAGTATTACTAACTAATTATCGTAAAGTAAGTTCTAAAATGATTAAAAGCCTGCGTGCAGGTGTTAGCGCATTAAGATCCAACATGAGTATGCATTCTGCGTCACTTTTTGTGTAATTATGAACATTGATGCTTCCTCATTACGAACAGGATTAAGAAAAAATAGTCGTCTCAGTAACAAATTATGCCCCATAATGGCAGGTTATGCCTTAACGGACAAACAGTCACTCGCCCAGCCCCTGCCGCGCCGCCGTCGCCAGCACGTCCGCGCGTTCGTTCATCGCGTCGCCCGAATGGCCGCGTACCCAACGCCATTCCACCGTATGCGGCTTGGCGGCAATCAGCAGGCGGCGCCACAACGCCATGTTGGCGACGGGGTCGCCGGACGCATTGCGCCAATTGCGGCGCACCCAGCCGGTGCTCCAACGGGTGATGCCGTTGCGTACGTATTCGCTATCGGTGTGCAGCACCACCCGGCACGGCCGGGTCAGCGCCTCAAGCGCGGCGGCGGCGGCGGTGAGTTCCATGCGGTTGTTGGTGGTGGCGGGGTCGGCGCCCTGCAATTCCCGCTCATGCGCGCCGAAGCGCAGGATGGCCGCCCAACCGCCGGGGCCGGGGTTCGGCTTGCAGCCGCCGTCGGTCCAGATCTCAACGGTCGTGAACGGCATGTCTGCGGGCGCGTCAGATCCCATAAGCGTGTTCGTCCCGCGCGGACAAGTGGAAACGGAGGCGGCGCAGGTATTCAACCGGGTCCTTGCGCGTTACCAAGGCGCCCGGCGGCGTGTGCAGCCAATCATACAGCCGGGTCAGCAGGAAACGGAGCGCCGCGCCTTGGCACAGCACCGGCAAGGCCGCACGCTCCGCCGGCAGCAGCGGGCGCACCCGGTCGTAAGCGGCCAGCATGGCGCGTGCCCGGGTGATGTTGAAGCTGTAGTCCGGCTCGAAGCACCAGGCGTTCAGGCAGACCGCGAGGTCGTAGGCCAGCAGGTCCGTCGCGGCGAAGTAGAAGTCGATCAGCCCCGACAAGCGGCCGTCCAGGAAAAACACGTTGTCCGGGAACAGGTCGGCGTGGATGTGCCCGCGGGGCAACTCGGCAGGCCAGCCGCCTGCGATGCGATCCAAAGCCGCCGCCAGCTCCGCGTGGAGGCCGGCCTGGATTTCGTCCGCGCGCCCGCCGCTGCGCGCGAGCAGCGGCGCCCAGCTTGCCAGCCCCAGCCCGTTCGGGCGGGCGGGGGCGTAATCCGCGCCGGCCCGGTGCAGCCCGGCCAGCGCGTGACCCACAGGCGCGCAGTGCTCGGGCCGGACGCGCCGGGGCCAAACGCCGGGCAGGAAGGTAGTGATGCAGGCCGGACGGCCGGCAAGCTGGCGCAGCGCTTCCCCGTCCCGCCCGCGGACCGGCTGCGGGCAGGTAATGCTGCGGGACGCCAGGTGCTCCATCAAGCCGAGGAACCAGGGCAGCTCCGCCGGGTCCACCCGCTTCTCATAAAGGGTCAGGATGAAGTCGCCCGCGGTGGTGCGGAGCTGGAAATTGCTGTTCTCCACGCCCTCCGCGATGCCGCGGAAAGCGACGGCAGTGCCGAGGTCGTAACCGGCCAGAAAGGCCGCCAGCGCCTCATCGGTGACGTCGGTATAAACCGCCATTCAGGGAGGGATCAGCAGAGTGGGGCCGGCAGCTTGAACACCACGTCTTCCTGCGTCACCTGCCGCTCCTCGATGCGCAGCGCGTAGCGCTCGCCAAGGCGGCCGAGCAGTTCCTGCACCAGGCTTTCCGGCGCCGACGCCCCGGCGGTGATGCCGAGCCTCCGCACCCCCTCCAGCGCCGACCATTCGAGCTGGTCCGCCCGCGGCAGCAAGATCGCCTGCGCCGCGCCGCCGCGCTCCGCCACTTCGCGCAGGCGCAGCGAGTTGCTGCTGTTTGGGCTGCCGATCACCACGACCAGGTCGCAATGCGGCGCGATGGCCTTCACCGCCGCCTGGCGGTTCGTGGTGGCGTAGCAGATGTCCTCGTGCTTCGGCCCCTCGATGGCGGGGAACCGGCGGCGGAGCGTCGCCACGATGTCCGCGGTGTCATCAACCGAAAGCGTGGTCTGGGTGATAAAGGCGAGGCGCCCGGGGTCGGCGGGCGCCACCGTCTCGGCGTCGGCGGTGTCCTGCACCAGCGTGACGCTGCCGGGCGGCAATTGGCCCATGGTGCCGACGACCTCTGGATGGCCGGCGTGGCCGATCATCAGGATGTGGCGGGCGCCGGGTCCGCCGCCGGCGTAATGGCGCTCGGCTTCCCGGTGCACCTTGCTGACCAGCGGGCAGGTGGCATCAAGGTAGGACAGGTTGCGACGCCGCGCCTCCGCCGGAACGGATTTCGGCACGCCGTGGGCGCTGAACACCACATGGGCGTCGGCGGGAACCTCGTCCAGCTCCTCCACGAACACGGCGCCCTTGGCTTCCAGGGCTTCGACCACGGTGCGGTTGTGCACGATCTCATGGCGGACATAGACGGGGGCGCCGTAGCGGCGGATCGCCTCCTCAACCACGCGGATCGCGCGGTCCACCCCGGCGCAGAATCCGCGCGGGCCGGCCAGCACGACCAGCAGGTCGGGCCGAAGCTGGGGGGTGGAGGCTTGCTGGACGGCTTGGCTTTGGGGCATGGGAATCCGGCTGGCAGGCGCGGCGCACTATGCCGCCGCGCGCATTCCGCTACAACTGGTGTCGTACCGCCCCGGCGACGAGCGGGGCGCAAGCCGGAGATCTGGATGCCTGCAATGCGTTTTCCCGCCCGGTTGGCGATGTGCTCTCTTGGCGTGGTCTCCCTGCTGGCCCTGGCCGGCTGCGGCGGCGGCACCCAGGACGCCTTTGCCCCCCCCTGCCCCGGCGCCGCCATTCTCCGCGACGCCGCGGACCTGTCGCGCTACCGCAACAACCAGCGCGACCTGGTGGATACCGAGCTGGAAGGGCGCATCACGGGGATCAACGGAAGCTGCAAGCGGGACGGCGCCGACATCGTGGTAACCACCGTCCAGGTCGGCATGGAACTGACGCGCGGGCCGGCCGCGCCTGGGCGCCGGGCCGAGTTCGCCTATTTCGTCGCCGTGCTGGACGGCAACGCCATCCTGGACAAGCAGGTGTTCCCGCTCCGCGCCGATTTCCCGGCGAACGCCGACCGGCTGCGCTTCGCGGGCGAGGACGTAGAGCTGCGGCTCCCGGTGCGGGAGAACAAGACCGCGGCCGCCTACCGGATCGAAGTCGGTTTCCAGCTCACGCCCGAGGAGCTGGCGGCGAACCGGTCGCGCGGCCGGCGCTGACCGAACCGGGGTCAGCGCCTTTCAAAGTTCGTCGCGCGCCCCAATATCCCGGCATTATGACAACCCTGACCCGTGCCCTCATCGAGGCCCGCTTGCCGCTCACCGTGGCCGCAGGCACGCAGCCCGCGACCGTGCCGGAGGCGGAGCTGCGCCGTGGCATGCAGGGCGTCCTGGACCAGCGGCAAACGACGGATGGCATCTGGGTGTTCGCGTACGGCGCGCTGATCTGGACAGGCGACGCCAACGACGCGGCCCGGGCCGGCACGGTGGACGGGCTGGTGCGCCGTTACTGCATCTGGGATAACCGGAACCGCGGCACGGTGGAGCAACCTGCCCTGACCCTTGGGCTGGATCGCCAGCCGGGCGCCTGCGGCGGCGTCGCCTATCATCTTGCGGAGGACACGGTGCAGGACACGCTCTGGACCGTTTGGAAACAGGAGATGTCCGGCGGCTACTACACCGCCGAATGGGTCGATGCGGCAACGGAGGCCGGCCCGGTCGCCGCGGTCACGTTCGTCGCCGACCCGCGGCACCCGCTTTACGCGGGCGCTGTGCCGGAGTCCGAGATCGTTGACCTGCTCGCGGCGGGCGTCGGACCCGGCGGCACGGCGGCGAGCTACCTGCTGCAGACCGCCGACGCACTGCGCGGCTGGGGCATCCCGGACCCGGACTTGGAACGCTTGGAGGCCGCGGTCGCGCAGCGCCTCGGCCCGGAGCGCGGGTGACTGCGTTTCTGAGCGTTTGCAGTGTTTCCAAGGCGTTCGGCGGCGTTTCGGCCAACGTCGATATCAGCTTCGACGTGGCGCCGGGCGAGATCCTGGGGTTGATCGGCCCGAACGGCGCGGGCAAGACCAGCTTGTTCAACGTGATCTCCGGGGAGGTCAGCCCGGACCGCGGCGAGGTGCTGCTTGACGGCGCGGCCATCAGCGGGCGCGGCCCCGTCGCCTGCGCCCGCGCCGGGGTGGCCCGCACCTTTCAAGTGGTGCGCTCTTTCGACGGCATGACAGTGCTGGAGAACGTCATGGTCGGCGCGTTCGCCCGCGGCGCCCGCCCGCGCGAGGCGATGCGCGCGGCGCAGGACGTGCTGGACTTCGCGGGGCTGGCTGGGCGGACGGATACGCCGGCCCACCAGTTGACGCCACCTGAGAAGCGCCGGCTTGAGATCGCCCGCGCCCTTGCCACCCGGCCGCGCCTCTTGCTGCTGGACGAGATGCTGACCGGCCTCACGCCTACAGAAGCCGCGGGCGGCGTTGCGCTGATCCGCGCCGTGCGCGACCAGGGTATCACCGTGGTGATGGTGGAGCACGTCATGGAGGTTCTGCTGCCGCTGGTGGACCGCGCGGTGGTGC
Organism: uncultured Acetobacteraceae bacterium; assembly: GCA_937873175.1. GTDB lineage: Bacteria > Pseudomonadota > Alphaproteobacteria > Acetobacterales > Acetobacteraceae > CAHJXG01. The sequence goes on from CALMVT010000569.1 coordinate 5,406, forward strand.
TGAACCTGGGCCGCGTCTTGATGCAGGGCACGCCGGCCGAGGTGGTGCGCCATCCCGACGTGATCCGCGCCTATCTCGGCGACAAGTATGCTGCCTGAATCCGCGCCTGCTGAGCCGCTGCTCCGGCTGGACGGTGTATCCGCGAGCTACCGCGGTCTGCGCGCGCTGCAAGGCGTAACCCTTTCGGTGGCGCCCGGCGAGATCGTCGCCGTGGTGGGCGCGAACGGCGCCGGCAAGAGCACCCTGCTGCGCGCGGTCGCCGGGCAGGTCGCGACGGAGGGCGCCATCGCCCTTGACGGCAAAAGCCTCGCCCGCGTCGCCCCGCATCTGATTGCCCGGGCCGGCGTGGGCCTGGTGCCGGAAGGCCGCCGCCTGTTCCCGCGCTTGACGGTTGAGGACAACTTGCGCCTCGGCGCCTACGCCCGGCGCGGCGAGCCGGACCGCTTCAAGCCGCTTGACCTGGTGTTCAGCCTGTTCCCCCGCTTGCAGGAGCGCCTGGCGCAGCGGGCGGAAACGTTGTCCGGCGGCGAGCAGCAGATGCTGGCCATCGGCCGCGCGCTGATGACCCAGCCGCGCCTGTTGATGCTCGACGAGCCGAGCCAGGGCATCGCGCCCCGTCTCGTGGACGACATCCTGGCCGCGGTGGGCCGCATCCGCGGCCTCGGCACCACCGTCCTACTGGTGGAGCAGCGGCTGGCCGAGGCGTTGGCTTTGGCCGACCGCGCCTACGTTTTGCAGACCGGGCGCATCGTGCTGGAAGGGCCGGCCCGGGAGATTGCGGCGGATGCCGGGGTACGGAAAGCGTATCTGGGCATTTAGCTTCCCGGCCGGGCGGGTCCGTGAAACGCTGGGGGCGGGATGAGAAGGCTTGCGATCATCGCCCTCGGCGCCATCACGCTGCTGGTGGCGGCCGGCGAGGCAGCGTTCCTCATCGTTGGGCGGGTTGACTGGGGTTCCTGGGCGGCACGCCGAGCCAGCGCCGCACTCGGTGGCCGGGGGGTGGCGGTCGGCGCCCTGCACGTGGCGCCAGGACGCTGGATCGCGTTTGATCTGCGGGACGTGCGGATCGACAACCTGCCGGGCGGCACCCGGCCCGCCCTCGCGAAGCTGGACCGGCTGACGGCAGAGGTCGATGTGCTGTCCCTGCTGCGCGGTCCGGCGACTGTGCGGACGCTTCGCATCGATGGGTTGTCGGTGCTGTTGGAACGCTTGGCGGACCGGACCAGGAACTGGCGCTTCGGCCCCGAGGCGCCGCACCCCGGCCCGCCGGACCGGAGCTGGGTCCCGACGCTGCTGGACGTGCAGGTGCGGCACAGCAAAATTGTTTTCCGCGCTTCCAGCGGCGCCGCGCTGGTCACGAAGCTGGACACCGCCACGATCCGCACGGCCTCCGCCGAGCAGCCGGTGCAGTTGACGTTGGACGGCGCATACCACGGCGTGCCCATTCGGCTGGACGCCGGGTTGCAGCCCATCGCCGTGCTGCGCGACGCCTCCGTGCCGTACGACACGGCGCTGCACTTCACGACGGGCAACACCACGCTCGACTTCAAGGGAACAATGACGGCGCCGTTCGACGTGGACGGCGCCCGGGGCGTGCTGTCGCTTTCTGCGCCGACGCCCGGGCCGCTGCTCGCCATCGCGGGCGCCCGCAGCGACATGAACGCGTCGCTCAGGCTGTCCGGCCCGTTCGAGCATGAGGGGGACGTGTGGCTGTTGAAGGAAGCCGCCGGGGCGCTGGACGACAGCGCCATCAACGCCGCGATGCTGCGCTTGAAGGATGGCGGGTCCGGGCAGCCGGACGAGGTTTCCTTGAATGCCGATTTCGACCGGCTCGACCTCGGCAAGCTGCTGGGCGCAGGCCACGGCACCGGCAAACCCGGTGCGGACATGCCGCTCGACATCGACCGTACGCCCGGCACCCTGCTCGATGTCCGCCTGACCGCGCGGCAGGTCGGGTATAACGGCGCCACGGCCACAGATGCGCGCCTGGACGCGGCGCTGACGCCCGGGCGCATCGCCGTGTCGAACCTGTCGCTGACCTATGCCGGCGCGCGGGCCGAGGCGTCCGGCGCGGCAGAAGCGGCGGGCCGGGGCGGGCGCGTGTCGCTCGATCTTTCGGTGAGCAACGCGGACGTGCAGGAGCTGCGCCGCCTGCTGGGCAGCGGGCCGGTGCCGCTGCTGGGCCGTCTGGAGATACGGGCGGGGGCGCAGGCGGAGGGGGCGACGCTCAACGCGGCGGCGCGCGCCGCCGACGGGTCTGCCGTGGTCGAGATGCGCGGCGGCAGCATCGCCCGCGAGGTGATTGAGATGGCCTCGACGGACGTGCGCCTGTTGTTCCGCCGGGCGCGTGGCATGACCCCGGTGTCGTGCCTGTTGGGCGTGCTAACGATGCGGGACGGCGTTGCAACGGTGTCGCCGTTGCGGGTCCGGGCGGCGGAGGGCACGATCGCCGGCAGTGGGACTTTCGACCTCCAACGCCGCCGCATCGACATGACAATCGGCAGCGAGGCCAAGACTACGGGCGCCTTCGCGCTCGACGTGCCGGTGCGGATCAGCGGAAGCCTTGCCGACCCGAGCGTGCGGCCCGCCCAATGGTCGGCGGCCGGACGTGCCCGGCTTGCGGCGGCCGACGAAATCGCCGCCCTGCCGCCGGGCCTACGGCAAGCGGCGCAGCGCAACCCATGCTCACGGCCGGGTCGGCCGCCGTAGAACGGCACAGGCGGTCAGGCCGCGACGGCCCTAAGCCACGATGCCGGTCCCCGGTTCTAACGGCACCACTCTCCCCCGGCCTCTTGAGAGGAGGCCTGCTGCATCGTCTTGTTCGCGGGGATGCCGCCCCGGCGGGACCGCGCTGGAAAGACGGTCTTGGTGCCGGGTTGGTAAG
>CALMVT010000570.1:0-19247 GCA_937873175.1 uncultured Acetobacteraceae bacterium
TGAACGTCAAGCCGATCAGGCCCGCCAGCGTGCTGGCCAGGCCGCTGTTGTCAGCGGCCGAGATCGTTGTGGTGCTACCGTCCTCGCTGCTGATCACAGTTTTGCTGGTACCAGCCACGGCTCCGGTTGCCTTGCCCAGCAGCGTCTGGCCGTTGTAGGTCGCGCCGTCCACCGTGTCCGCAACCTGGCTGACCAGCGATTTGTAAGACGCGATATACTGGTCGCGCTGGTCCTGCGGCAGGCTGGCGTCGCCGATCTTGACCAGCATCGCCTTGGCCGAGTTCACGCTGTCGGAGATCTTGCCCAGCGCGGCAAGCGCCGTGCCGACCAGGCCCTTGGCGTTGCCAAGCTGCTCGTTCGCGCTGGTCAGCGCGCCCACGTCCGAGCGCACCCGCTGCGCCACCGCAAACGCGCCGCCGTCGTCCGTCGCATCCGCCACGCGCAAGCCCGTGGAGATGCGCTTCTGGGACGCCTGGAGCTCCGTGTTGGTGTGGTTCAGCGAGGACAGCGCAACCTGCGCGCCGATGTTCGTGTTGACTGAGTTGAGCGACACGATGTCTTACCTTTCATTGCCGCTGCCCCCTATCCCGGCAGCCGCACCTGCTTTTGCACGACCACCTTCTGTGGCCTGACGGCATCCTGGACCCGAAACGTTGCGAAAAGGTGAACGCCGCGAACGAAACAACGTGGCGCATGAAGTTTTCGGCCCGGCTGGCAGCTTGCCGGGCGTTCCGCAGGCCGGCGACGACGACTCTTTGAGCCGCGGCCATTGCGATGCTTCCGTTCCTGGGCCATGCAGGCGCCCGTGCGGCTTTGGAGGCGCTAGGGCGCCGCCGGGTCCGCGTGGAACGTGCCAGGGATGACCCGAATGGAAGCCGCGCCCCTTCACCCCGACCCGCGGTCGCCGGCCCAGCCGCGCCTTTCCGTGGTGGTCGCGGTGTTCAACGAGGCGGAAAACGTCCATGCCGTTCTCGACGAGCTGACGGTGGCGCTGGACCGGCTGCAGCCGTTCGAGGTGCTGTTCGTGGACGACGGCAGCACGGACGCCAGTGCCGAGCGGATCGCGGCGCTGGCAAAGGACCACCACAGCCTGCGGCTGCTGCGGCATGACCGGCGCTGCGGCAAGACGGCGGCGCTGCGGACCGGCATCGCAGCCGCCCGCGCCGACTGGATCGCGACCATGGACGGCGACGGCCAAAACGATCCGGCCGACATCCCGGAGATGCTGGCGCTCGGCCTGGCCGCGCCGGGTGCCGCCGCGCCATTGGTGGCCGGCGTCCGGGTCCGCCGCCACGACGCGCTGTCCCGGCGCATCGCCACCCGCTTCGCCAACGGCTTGCGCCAGGCCGTGCTGGCCGACGGTTGCCCGGATACCGGCTGCGGCCTCAAGGCGTTCCGGCGCGACGACTTCCTGCGGCTGCCGGCGTTCGAGGGCATGCACCGCTTCCTGCCCGCCTTGTTCCAGGCCTACGGCCACCCGCTGCTGTGCAAAACGGTGCAGCACCGGGCGCGCCTGCGGGGGCAGTCGAAGTATACCAACCTCGGGCGCGCTTTGGTGGGAATCGGCGACATGCTCGGCGTAATCTGGCTGCGCCGGCGCACGACGCTGCCGCACAAGGTCACAGAGTCCTGAAGCCCGGCAAACCGCTCCGGCCGCGGCACTACGCGCTGCTGGCGCTGGCCGCGCTGCTGCTGTTCCTGCCGGGCCGCGCCCGCCTGCCGGCCATCGACCGCGACGAGTCCCGCTACATGCAGGCCACGGCGCAGATGTTGGAAACCCGCAACTTCATCGACGTGCGCTTCCAGGACCAGCCGCGCTACCTGCAGCCCGCCGGCATCTACTGGTTTGAGGCCCTGTCCGTCGCCGCGTTCAGCGACCCGGCCGCCCGCGAGCCTTGGGCTTACCGCATCCCGTCCCTGCTCGGCGCCAGCGCCGCCGTGCTGCTGACGGGGTGGATCGGCGCCACGCTGTTCGGGGCGAGCATCGGCATGGTCGCGGGGCTGCTGCTGGCGGCGTCGCTGCTGATGGGGGTGGAGGCGCGCATGGCGAAGATCGACGCCACCCTGCTCGCCGCCGTCCTCGTGGCGCAGGCCAGCCTGCTGCGCATCTACCTCGACGCCGCCGCGGGCATCGCGACCCGGCGGCGCTGGGCGGCGGCGCACTGGGCCGCGCTGGGCGCCGGGCTGATGCTGAAGGGGCCGCTGGTTCTGCTGGTCAGTTGGGGCACGATCGGGGGCCTCCTGGCCACGGAGCGCCGGGGCGCCTGGCTGCGGAACCTGCACGCGCGTTGGGGCATCCCCTTGATGCTGGCGGTCGTGCTGCCGTGGTGCGTGGCCATCGGCGTGGCCAGCGGCGGCGATTTCTTCGCGCGCTCGGTCGGCGACAACTTTCTCGGCAAGGTCGCGCAAGGGCAGCAGGCGCACGGCTTCCCGCCGGGCTACTACCTCCTGGTGTTCGGGGCGAGTTTCTGGCCGGGATCGCTGTTCGCCATGCTGGCGATCCCCTTCGCCTGGGCGCGGCGCCGCACGCCGGAGGTGCGCTTCCTTTTGGCCTGGATCATCCCGACCTGGCTGCTGTTCGAGGCCGTGGCGACCAAGCTGCCGCATTACGTGCTGCCGACCTACCCGGCCATTGCTTGCCTGGCCGCCGCCGCCGCCTTGGCGCCGAGTGCGTGGCGTTTCGGCCGCGCTTGGCGCTGGGTGGGCCGGGCCTACGGCGTCGCGTGGCTGCTGGTCGGCCTGGCGCTCGCCGTGGCCGGCCCGGCGCTGCTTTGGGTGCTGCAGCGCCGGATCGACGCGCTGCCGGTCCTGGCGAGCCTGACAGGCGTGGCGCTGGCTGTGCTGGCGTTGCGGGCCGCGTGGCAATCCTGGCCGCGCCGGGCAATGGCCTGGTCGGGCGGCGCGGCGCTTGTGCTGTTCGCCAGCACATACGCGCTGGTGCTGCCCAACCTGTCCGTCATCTGGCTCAGCCCGCGCATCGCCGCCGCGGTGGCCGCGGTGCGGCCCTGCCCCGACAGCGTGCTGGCGTCGGCCTCCTACAGCGAGCCGAGCCTGGTGTTCGAGACGGGCCGGAACACGAAGCTGGTGGACGCCACCGCCGCCGCCGACTACCTCGCGGGCCATCAATCCTGCGGCCTCGCGCTGATCGGCGGACGGGAACAGGCGGCGTTCCACGCCCAGATGCAGGCTTTGGGCGTAATGTCCCAAGCATTGGCGCAGGTTGCCGGGATCAACTACTCAACCGGGCGCCAGCTTGACCTGACGATCTACGCCGCGAAACCGCCCTAAGCCAAGTCGCCCGTCAGAGCTTCGCCAAGCTGCTGCGGGCCGTTTCGATCAGCTTTTCCATTTCCACCAGGGCGCCGCCGTCAAGGTCGGTCCGCGCCGCTTCCAGGGTGGCGCGCACGGTTCCGATCGCCTGATCCGTGTCCGCGTCCAGCCCGGCTGAGCCAGCCTCCTGCAACGCTGTGACCGCCAAATCCAGGCCGCGCCGGATCTCGCCGGCATTGGCCGCAAGCGCCGCCCGGTGCACGCGGTCAAGCGCAAGCTGCGCCTGTTCGAGCAAGGCCCGGCCGTGGTGCTCTTCAACCGACATGCGGCTGCTACTTCTTGCCGCCGAGCGGGTAGAAGAAGTCTTTCAGGAAGCCCACCGTGGAAACGGGCGGGACCGGCGCCCGCTCCTCCCGCCGGGTTGCCTCGGTATGCTCGGCATTGTCGCGGCGCGTGGTGTCACCCGGGGTAGGCACGTCACCTTCGGCCTCCGCGTGCGGCAAGGGGATCGGCGGGGATTCGCTTTCCTGGTCCGGGTGCGGCGTTTCGGCGGGGGGCGGCTCGCTGTGGCCCAGCAGCGCGACCGTCTTCGACCCGAGCTCGTCCTCTTGAACCATTTCCACGACCCGCCGCAGCGCGTCGTTCCGGCCCATCGCGTAGGCGCGATGGAGGGCGTCCTGGATGGAGGCGGCAATCGTTTCCAATTCGTTGCTTGGCATTCGATCAAACTCCCGGGGGCGGCAAGGCTAGTGTCACGCGCTGTCCGGTGCAATGCCGCCCGCCCCCTCCGGATCGCGCCACGTGGCCAAGGGTTGCATTGACATGACGTTCATCTCCGCCGCGGTGTCCTGACCTGCCAGCAGGGCCCCCCTGCCACACTGCGGAAGGAAACCGATGCAAAACCGCGCACGCGGCTGTGTTCCCGATATTCAATTAGGCTACCTATATCGCAGGGATACGCCTGCCGGTTGACGGCGGGATCAGCTTGCGAGGCGCATGATGGCCTGCATGAACCGTTCTACCGATGCCGTTTAAGGGCAAGGCGCCCGGCAGCGGATCGGGGGAGATGTCCCGGCGCACGCAGTTGCTGCGCCCGTCCATCGCGCTGTCGGCCAAGCAGGTCAGCGAAGCGCGCCGCATGCGCCGGGCCGGCGCCGAGCCGGACGCCATTGCCGAAGCGATGGCCCTGCCCTTGGACGAGGTTGAAAAGGCGCTGGTGCAGATGCGCTCCGCCCGGCCGGAAACGACGCGCGGCACGCTGAACGTGACCCTCGCCGCGCATCGGCTGATCATGAAGGAGCGCATCGGGGAGGAGCCGATCTGGCAGACCATGGACCGGGTGCTGGACGAGCTGCTCCGCCTCCGTGCCGCAGCGGCAACAGCCACCCCGCGGCGGAAGTCCTCCGCGCCGCGCCAGGATGACTTGCTTCTCCCCTTGCCTATATCCACCCCGCGAGACACTTAGCTCTGCCGTATGAAAAGTGAGACAAGACCCTGATGATCTATGCTTTGCACGACGCCGCTGCGGCGTCCCTGTTGCCCGCCCGCGCCTGGGCACGCGCCGCCAGCACCCTGCTGCGCGCGACCCCGGGACCGGAGGCGCTGACCTGGGGCAGCCGCGCCGTCGTGGCTTGGGCCGATGTGGCGAACGACGTGCTGCGGCCCCGCGGCAAGCCAGAATGGAACATCAAGACCACCCGCGGCGGCGAGGAGCCGCTGCCCGAAACGGTTGAGCTGGACCAGCCATTCGTCCGGCTGCTGCGCTTCCAGGCCCCTGGCGCGATTGGCCGCCGCGTCCTGCTGGTCGCGCCGATGAGCGGCCACCACGCCACCCTGCTGCGCGGCACGGTGCAGGACATAGTGGACGCCGGGTTCGAGGTGTTCGTGACCGATTGGCGCGATGCCAAGATCGTGCCGCTGCTGCATGGCGACTTCGACCTCAGCAGCTACATCGAGACGGTGATCAGCCTTCTGCAGCACCTCGGCCCCAACACGCACGTCGTCGCCGTGTGCCAGCCGGCGCCGGCGGTGGTCGCGGCCGTGTCGCTGATGGCCGCCCGCAACGACCCGTCACAGCCGCGGACCATGACCCTGATGGGGGGACCCGTCGATACCCGCGCGGCGCCGACCGTCGTGACCAAGCTCGCGCAGGAGCACTCGATCCAGTGGTTCGAGCGCCACGTGACCACGACCGTGCCGCCGTGGCACCCCGGCGCGTTCCGCCGGGTGTATCCGGGCTTTCTGCAGCTCGCCGCGTTCATCTCGATGAACCCTGACCGCCACATCGCGGCGCATCGCAAGATGTTCGACCACTTGGTGCGCGGCGACGATGAAAGTGCCGCGGCGCACCGCCGGTTCTACGACGAGTATCTCGCCGTCATGGATGTGCCCGCCAACTACTACCTGCAGACCGTCGAAACGTTCTTTCAAAAGCATGACCTCGCGGACGGCCGGATGACGGTCCGGGGCGAGCCGGTCACGCCCTCGGCCATCGAGCACACGGCCCTGATGACCGTGGAAGGCGAACTGGACGACATCTCCGCGCCGGGCCAGACCATCGCGGCGCAGACCATCTGCCGCAGCATCCCGACGGAGCGCCGGGAGCAATACATGCAGCCCGGCGTCGGCCATTACGGCATCTTCAACGGCCGTAAGTGGCGGGGCGAGATCCTGCCCCGCATCGCCAGCTTCATCGCCGCGCACTGAAGGGCGTCCGGCACGGGACCGCTGCCGAGGGAGGCCCCATGCCGAACCCTCCGCGGCAGTGCTCTGTCAGCGACGGGGGAACGTGAGCGGCGATGGGCACGCTCGTGCCCACGCCGGCCCAGGTGCCTGCCGTGAGAATGCCAGGACCCGCATCAGCGTCCTTGATCGGGTTGAAAGCCATTTCCCGCCCCGGACACCGCGCGAGCGCGAAAAAAAGGCGGTGCCCGAAGGCACCGCCAAGTTTAGGGAGGAAACGTCCTGCAGCAGGATGGCAAGCCACCGTACCGCACTGGATACATCGGCCATGTCAGGCCGGGATGCAAGCTCGGCTTCGTTATAAATTGCTGCGTCGCATCACAACCAGGAGAGTTCACCCGCGCCGCGCGGCGGCACGGCCGGTCGGCGGAACCCACTCGCCCCGTTGCCGCGCTGTCCAGGCGTAGCGCGCGTCGCCATCCAGCAAGTGCAGACTGTCATACAGGCGGTTGCGCTCCAACCAGCCGACTGCGGCTTCCAGTTCCTGCAGCGTCATCTCCGCCCGGCTCTTGCCCAGCACGCGCTTCAGCACCGCGTTGTAGCGATGGTAGCCGCCCCCGCCGCGCCCTCCCTGCAGCGCGCCCTCGTCCTCCACCGCCTGCGCCGCCACCATCTCGCCCACCCGGCGCCGCAAGCGGCGCTCGGCGACGCTCGGCGGTTCCAGCATCTCGTCCTGCGCGTCCGGCGCGGTGGCGGTGAAGTCGGGGCCGGGCTTGAGCACGGCGTAGCGCAGGGCCAGCGCGTTGCTGCTGAGCGGGACGATGCCGCCCGCCGGCTCCACCGCGTCCAGCCGGTCCCGCAGCCAAAGCGGAAGCTGGCTTTGGCGCTTCGGCTTCGGCGTGCGGGCCAGCGTGCCCTGCTCCGTTTCGATCCGGTGGCGGAAGCGGGCGAACAGCGGGTCATCCGGGTGGAACACCAGGGCGCGCTGCTCGGCATACGGCCCGGCATGCGGATCGACCCGGGTGGCGCGGGCCACCATCTGCTCCAGCCACGGGCGGCTGCGGATGTGGGTCAGCGCCGCGACCACCGCGACCTCCGGCGCGTCCAGCCCTTCATAGGCCATCGCCACCGTGACCAGGATCGTCGGCTCGACCCGGAGCCGGAAGCTCGCCAGCGTTTCCCGCGCGTCGCGCTCGTCGCTGGTGGCGAGCCGCACCGTGTCCTGCTGCGCCCGCGGCACCCAGCCGCGCACGATCTCCTGGTAGCGCCGGGCGGCAGCCTGGTCCGGGGCGACCACCAGCAGCTTGCCGAGGCCCCTGCCCTCCCCGCGCTCCGCCCGCCGGCCCGCCCGCAACCGGCGCGTCGCGTCGAACGCCTGGCGCAGCAGGTCGTCGGCGAAGCCGGTGCGCAGCGCCGTGAACAGCGCCGGGCGCGTCGTTTCCGTCGGCCAATGGCCGAACAAGCGGTGCGGCCCGACCTCCGCAGGCGACCCGTCGGGTTGCTTGATCTCCGGGTCGAGCCAGCGGGCTTCCCCGTCCATGGCGCCGAACGTGACCGGCAGCACGGCGCGCTCGGCCAGGGCCTGGGCACGGCTGTAGCCGACCACGGCCCAGCCCGGCGCCGCCATGTCCACCTCCCGCGTTGCCGTCCGCCGCCCCGCGCGGTACGGCAGCCACAGGATGCCGCGCCCGTCTGCCCGCTCCAGCGTGCCGGACAGCAAGAGGCGCAGCCGGGCCGTTTCCAGCAAGGGCTGCAGCGCGCGGCTCCAGCCGGACGCCTCGTCGGCGCCCGCGTCGGCGCCCGGCACCGGCGGTTCCGGGGTCATGTCGGACAGCGCCGGCAGGTGGTGCACCTCGTCCACGATCAGCAGGTAGCGGTGCCTGCGGAACTCGGCCAGATGCAGGTCCGGGGCGGCGGCGACGCCCTGGTAGGTCGTGACGTAGCCGGACAGGCCGCGGCACGGGTCCGCATCGTTGCCGGCGGCGCGGACCGACAAGGCATGGCCCAGCGCGGTGCGCCAGGCCGGGTCGGCGAACGCTTCCTCCGCCTGCAGGCGCAGGCTGTCCCGCGGCACCACCCAGCAGATGCGGTCAATAACGCCGGCCCGGACCAGCGCAGCGCCGGCGATCACCGGCAGCAGGCTCTTGCCGCCGCCGGGGGTGACGGCTGCCAGGATATCGGCGACATCGGCCGCCTCGCCGGCAGCGATGGCCTGGACAATGGCGGCCACATGGGCCTGATGGGTCCGCAACGGTCGAGTCGGCACGCAAGCTCCGGCAACACGGTCGCGACACCATGATTCCATCGCGTCCAACTGTTAATCCCCATTGGCGAATTTGCGGCCGGTTTCCCATCCCGAATGCAGGAAAGGCCGGCTGATGCGGCGGCCTCGCACCAGAGGCCGCTTCTCGCGGTTCGCGGACGCGGCGGCGATCCCGCCGGCCCGCAGGACCGGCGGCAAAGCGCCGGCCAGACGCGCGGGCGGGATGGCGCGACGCGATGGGGCGCCGCCGTGCGCCCGCGCGTGACATCGTGTTTGACGCCAACCGCCGCCCGGGCGCAAAGAAGGCACGGCGCCTGGAACAGCCGGGCGCTGCAGACCGGAGTGTGCGATTGAGCGATCTGGCACGGCAGGGCGGCTCGAGACCCAAGGCCCCCGCGCGCGCGGCGAAGACGGTGGCGCCGCAGTTCCAGCCGGGAGGACAAAGCATCGAGCGGCTATGCGTGGAGCATGGGCTGAAGATGACCGGGCAGCGCCGGGTGATCGCCCGCGTGCTGTCGGAAGCTGAGGACCATCCCGATGTCGAGGAGTTGTACCGCCGCGCCGTGCAGCTTGATTCCCACATCTCGATCGCCACCGTTTACCGCACGGTGCGGCTGTTCGAGGAAAAGGGCATCCTGCACCGCCGCGACTTCGGCAGCGGGCGCTCGCGCTACGAGCCGACCGACCACGGCCAGCACCACCATCTGATCGACGTGGAAACCGGGCACGTCCTGGAGTTCAAGAGCGCCGAGCACGAGAAGCTGATCCGCTCCATTGCGGAGCAGCTCGGGTTCGACCTCATCTCAATGCGGCTGGAGCTGTTCGGCAAGAAGCGCGCGCCCTGAACCCGGCGGCGCTGGACAGGGGCGCCGATGCTTGACCTGATCGTGCGCCGGGCCTCGGTCCTCGACGGCGCGACACTGCGCCAATGCGACATCGGCATCGCGGCGGGGCGGATCGCGGCCATTGAGCCTGCGCTGCCCGGCGGCAGCCCGGAAATCGACGCCGGGCACTGCCTCGTCGTGCCCGGCCTGATCGAGACGCACCTCCACCTCGACAAGACCTGCATCCTGGACCGTTGCCGCGCGGAGGAAGGCACGCTGGCCGAGGCGGTCCGCGAGGTCGCCGCGGCCAAGCGGGGCTTCACCGCGGAGGATGTTTACGCCCGCGGGTGCCGAACGCTGGAACGCTGCATTGCCCACGGCACGATGCACGTCCGCACCCATGTCGAGCTGGACCCCGTCGTGGGCACGGCCGGCTTCGACGGCGTGCGCCAGTTGGCGCGGGATTACGTCTGGGCGGTGGACATGGAGCTTTGCGCCTTCCCGCAGGAAGGCTTGCTGAACAACCCGGGCACGGAGGCGCTGCTGGTGGGGGCGCTGCGCCAGGGGGCAAAGGTGCTGGGCGCCGCGCCCTACACCGACAGCGACCCGCGCGGGCAGATCGACCGCATCTTCGCGCTCGCCCGGGAGTTCGATATCGATATCGACATGCATCTGGACCTTGCCGAGACCACGGACGGCATGCAGGTCGAGTACGTCTGCCGCAAGACGGAGGAATACGGCTGGGGCGGCAGGGTCGCGGTGGGCCACGCGACGCAGCTTTCGCTGGTGCCGCAGGCGCGTTACGACGCGATTGTGGTTCAACTAGCGCAAGCCGGGGTGGCCGTCACGATCCTGCCGGCAACCGACCTGTACCTTATGGGCCGCAGCCACGACCATGCCGTGCCGCGCGGCGTGGTGCCGGCGGAACCGCTGCGGCGCGCCGGGGTGACGTGCTCGCTCGCGACCAACAACGTGCTGAACCCGTTCACGCCCTACGGCGACGGGTCGCTGATTCGGATCGCCAACCTTTACGCCAACGTTTGCCACGTGGCCCGGCCGGCGGAGTTGGCGGGGTGCCTCGACATGATCACGGGGTCGGCGGCGCGGCTGATGCGGCTGCCGGGCTACGGCATCGCCGTGGGCCACGCGGCGGACCTGGTGGCCATCGACGCGGCGAACCCGGCCGATGCCGTCGCCACGGTCGCCCAGCCGCTTTGGGGCTTGAAGAACGGCCGACGCAGCTTCACGCGGCCCCGGGCGCTCCTGCATCGGCCCTAGCCGCGTTCACGTGTTCGCAAGTGCGAAAACCCGGCCACCTCTTTGGTGCTCTGTGTGCTCGCTTCCACTCTGGACGAGCATAAACGTATGGATTCACACACTTTGCTTTGGCTGACGACGTTCGTCATGACCGCCGGCGGCTTGGTCATCCTCCTGGCCGGCAAGCGGCGCACGCCTTCGGAGGAGCTGCAAACGGTGCTGCACGGCATCGTGCCGCTGATCGCCGCCTGCTCCTACTTCGCGATGGCCAACGGCCAGGGCGCGGTGGTCCTGGGGGCGGATGCGGCCGGAACCGGCGCCGGGCGCATCTTCTACTTCGCCCGCTACATCGACTGGACGTTCACCACGCCGCTGCTCCTGGTGACGCTGTGCATGACCGCCATGCACGCCGGGGAGAAGCGGGTCGGGGCATTTGCCGGGATCGTGCTGGCCGACCTCATGATGATCGCGACGGCGTTCTTCTTCGGCGCGTCGGAGGTCGCCTGGATCAAGTGGACGTGGTTCATCATCTCCTGCGCGGCCTTCCTGGGCGTGTACTACGTCGTCTGGGTTTCCAACATGCAGGCCAACGCGCTGGAGCGGGACGACGTGCAGGCGAGCTACCGCCGCAACGCCGCCATCCTGTCGGTGTTGTGGCTGATCTACCCGCTCATCCTGGCCGTGGCGCCCGACGGCCTCCATTGGATCGGCGACACCGCCAGCGTGCTGCTCTTCGCCATCCTCGATGTGGTGTCCAAGGTCGTATACGGGATGATGGCCGTGGCATCCGACTCCAAGACGATTGAGCGCGATTTGGCGGAAGCCGGCCGCCCGGCGCCGTTGCGCAAGGCCGCCTGACCGCATGACCCCGGCCGCAGGGTGGGTCGGGGCCGGGCCGGCGGTCCGCCCAAGCCCGACGGCTTGGGCGATCCTGCTGGCGGTGGCGGCGTTGACGCTCAGCGCCGCCCTGCTGCCCGGTGCCCAGCAGGTTTGCGCGCTGGCCGCCATCGTGGCGCTCGGCGTGCCGCACGGCGCGCTGGACGGCGAGGTCGCCCGGTCTGTCCTGCGCCCGCGGTTCGGTTGGGCCTGGTTCCCCGTGTTCGCCCTTCCTTACCTCGCTTTGTCCGCCCTCATGCTCCTGGCCTGGCATCAGGTGCCGGGGCCGACGCTGGCCGTGTTCCTCCTGGCCTCGGTCTGGCATTTCGGCACGGAGGACGCGGAGACCGGCAGCGGGCTGGAGGTGATCGTGCGGGGCGGCTTGCCGGTCGGGGTGCCGGCGATGGCCCATCCGGAGGCGACCGCCGCCGTGTTCCGAACGGTCGCCGGGGCGCCCCTGACGCAGTTGCCGGATTGGCTGCGGGCGGCGGCAATTGCCTGGCTTGCCTTGGCGGTCGTGTGGGCCGGCCACGCGGCGCTGCGCGGGCGGGGGCTGGCCGTGCCGGGCCTGCTCGCCGCGATGTCCACCCTGCTGCCGCCGCTGACGGCATTCGCCATCTACTTCGTAGGCGTGCACGCGCCGGCGCACACCGCGGCGCTGATCCGCAGCCGGGTGCGCGCGCCGCGGGTCCGCGACGAGCGCAGCGCGATCCTGCTGGCCTTGCCGATCACGGCGCTCACGCTGCTGATCGGCGCGGCGCTGTGGCCGCTGTATGGCGGCGCGGTGCCGGACCGGCTGCTCGCGCTGACCCTCCAGGGCCTGGCCGCGCTCACCTTGCCGCACATGCTGCTGGAGGCCGGCATGGCCCGGCGCGAACGCCGGGCCTCGTTGCCCGCCTGACCGTCCGGGGCGTCAGCCCTGCAGCGCGCGGACCATGGTGCTGCCGAGTGCCGCCGGGCTTTCGGCGACGTGGATGCCGGCGCTGCGCATCGCCTCGAACTTGGCTTCCGCCGTATCCTTGCCGCCGCTGATCACGGCGCCGGCGTGGCCCATGCGGCGGCCGGGCGGCGCGGTGGCGCCGGCGATGAAGCCAACCACAGGCTTCTTGGCGCCGCTGCGGGCGATGAACTCGGCGGCGTCGATCTCGCTCTGGCCGCCGATCTCGCCGATCATGATGATGGTCTCCGTTTCGGGATCGGCCAGGAACAGTTCCAAGACCTCGATGAAATCGGTGCCCTTTACCGGGTCGCCGCCGATGCCAACGCAGGTGCTCTGACCCAGCCCGGCGGCCGTCGTCTGGCTCACTGCCTCATAGGTCAGCGTGCCGCTGCGGCTCACGATGCCGACGGTGCCGCGGCGGTGGATGTGGCCCGGCATGATGCCGATCTTGCAGGCTTCCGGCGTGATGACGCCGGGACAGTTGGGGCCGATCAGCCGGGACGCGCTGCCGGACAGCACCCGCTTCACCCGCACCATGTCCAGCACCGGGATGCCCTCGGTGATGCAGATGATGAGGGGGATTTCGGCGTCGATCGCCTCCAGGATGGCATCGGCGGCGAACGGCGGGGGCACGTAGATCGCGGACGCCGTGGCGCCCGTCGCTTCCCGCGCCTGCGCCACCGTGTCGAACACCGGCAGGTTCAGGTGCTGGGTGCCGCCCTTGCCCGGCGTCACGCCGCCCACGACCTTGGTGCCGTAGGCAATGGCCTGCTCGGAATGAAAGGTGCCCTGCGCGCCGGTGAACCCCTGGGTGATGACGCGGGTGTCGGCGTCAACGAGAACGGCCATTATGCAGCCTCCTTCACGGCGCGGACGACCTTCTCGGCGGCGTCGGCCAGGTTGTCGGCGCTGACGATGGGCAGGCCGGACTTCGCCAGGATCTCCTTGCCGAGATCGACGTTGGTGCCCTCCAGCCGCACCACCAGGGGCACGCCGAGGCTCACCTCCCGAGCGGCGGCGATCACCCCCTCCGCGATCACGTCGCAGCGCATGATGCCGCCGAAGATGTTGACCAGGATGCCTTCCACGTGCGGGTCGGACAGGATGATCTTGAACGCCGCCGTCACCCGCTCCTTGGTGGCGCCGCCGCCCACGTCCAGGAAGTTGGCGGGGCTGCCGCCATACAGCTTGATGATGTCCATGGTCGCCATCGCCAGGCCCGCGCCGTTGACCATGCAGCCGATGGTGCCGTCGAGCGCGATGTAGTTCAGGCTGTACTTGGCGGCTTCCAGCTCCTTGGGGTCCTCCTCCGCCTCGACCCGCAGCTTCTCCAGGTCCGGCTGGCGGAACAGCGCGTTGTCGTCGAAGCTCACCTTGGCGTCCAGCGCGACGATGTCCCCGGCCCCCGTCACCACCAGCGGGTTGACCTCCACCACCGCGCAATCCAGGTCGGTGAAGGCGCGATACATCGCCGTGACGAACTTGACAAAGGAGGCGACCTGCTTGCCTCCCAGCCCCAGGCCGAAGGCAAGCTGGCGGGCATGGTGCGGGAAGATGCCGGCGGCCGGGTCCACGGCGGCGCGCATGATCTTCTCCGGCTCCGTTTCCGCCACCTGCTCGATCTCCATGCCGCCCTCCGTCGAGGCGACGATCGTGATGCGTGAGGTTTCCCGGTCCACCAGCAGCGAAAGATAAAGCTCGCGCTTGATGTCGCACCCGGCCTCCACATACACGCGGCTGACCCGGCGGCCGGCGGGGCCGGTCTGCTTGGTGACCAGGGTGTGACCGATCATCGCCGATGCGGCCTCCCTCGCTTCCGCGGCGGACTTGGCGAGGCGCACCCCACCCCTCCCCGCCGGGTCATGCGCGAAGTGCCCGGCGCCGCGCCCGCCCGCATGGATCTGCGACTTCACGACGTAAACCGGGCCGGGCAGCTTCTCGGTCGCGAGCGCAGCTTCCTCCGGCGTCCAGGCGACGAAGCCCGGCAGGACCGCCACGCCGTAGCCGCGCAGCAGCTCCTTCGCCTGGTATTCATGAATGTTCATTCGGCTTCTCCGCTCGCCGGGGGTGCGTGTCCTATTCTTTGTGGCATACAGCCATTCGCCCGGACTCGACTAGCCCGCATGGAAAAGTCAGCGGCGCGGGGCAGGGTCGCCCGGAAGCCCCCGGAGGAACTGTTCCACCGCGGCGTTGAACGCGCGGGGTTGCTCCAGGTGGGCAAGGTGCCCGGCGCCGTCCAGCGCAACATACTGCGCGCCGGGGATGCGGGCAGCCATGCGCTCCATGCCGCGCGCCGGCGCGTCGGTGTCCAGCGTGCCGGCCAGCACCAGGGCAGGCACGGCGACCCGCGCCAGCGCGTCCCGGCAATCGAAGCCCCGCATCGCCAACACGCTGTCACGGTAGGTGCTGTCCGGCGTGTGGGCCAGGCAGTCGCGGGCCAGGGCCATTCCATCCGGGTCGGCGCCCGGGCCGGCCATGTCGGCAACCATGGCCTCCGCCAGCGCCGCCATGCTGTGCCCGGCGTCAAGCGGCCCGAGCCGCGCCGACAGGAACTCCGCCTGCCAAGCCGGGTCGCGGCTGCCAAAGGCGGCGCTGGTCTGCGCCAAGACCACGGCGCGGGCGGCTTGCGGCGCCCGGTCCAGCAGGCGCTGCACCACCATGCCGCCGAGGCTGTGGCCGACCAGCACCGGGCCGTGAAGGCCGAGTTCCTCGATAAATCCCGCCAACGCCGCCGCCAGCGCATCCATCGTCACAAGCGGCAGCGGGGTCGAGTTGCCGTAACCCGGCATGTCCCAGGCAATCGCCCGGTAATCCCCCGCGAAATGATCAAGCTGCCCGCGGAACGCGCGCGCCGCCCCACCGATCCCGTGCAGAAACACGAGCGGAGGCGCTTCCGGACGCCCGGCCTCAAGATAGCTGATCCCGCCCGGCGAGACGACCTGCTCATACTCCTGCTGGGTCTGCTGGCGCGCGGCCTGGGGCACATTTGCTTGGTGTTGAACGGCCATGAGGTCGCTCCTGCCATACGGTTGCGCCGGCATGAACGCGATTGCCCGGCCGCAGGTCAATGCGCGGGGCCGTTACGTCGCTACGCAAGATCGGGCCGGCCGCCGCTCGCGCCTGCCCCATGCCGCCCCGGCGCTTATTCGCATTTCGACCAGCCGCAATGGCGGCAGCTCAGGCATCCGGCCTCTTTCAGCAAGCCGGGCTGGCTGCACTTCGGGCAGAGCGCGCCCAAGGGCTGGCCCGCAGCGGGCGCTGGCGATGCGAGCGGCGCCGCGCCCTCCAAGGTGGGCAGGAAGCCGGTCTCGGCCATGTGCCGCTCCAGGATGCCGCCAATGGCTGCGATCAAGGACGGCACGTAGCGCCCGTTCTGCCACTGCCCGCCGCGCGGGTCGAACACCGCCTTCAGCTCCTCCGCCACGAACGCCACGTCGCCGCCCCGGCGGAACACGGCGCTGATCATCCGGGTCAGCGCGACCACCCAGGCGTAATGGTCCATGTTCTTGGAGTTGATGAAGATCTCGAACGGCCGGCGCCGCCCGTCCTGCTCCGTGTCGTTGATCGTCACGTACAGCGCGTGCTCGCTATCCGCCCAGCGCAGCTTGTAGGTGGCGCCGGCCAGCTTCTCTTCGCGGTGCAGCGGCTCCGGCGACATGCCTTGGACGGAGGGAACCGGCGCAACCGGCGCCGGCGGCGTCACTTCCAGCACCGACCCGGTGATCGCGTTCGGGCGGTAGGTGGTGCAGCCCTTGCAGCCGCTGGCGTAGGCGTCGAGGTAGATGTCCTTGAATGCCTCGAAGCTGATGTCCTCCGGGCAGTTCACCGTTTTGGAGATCGCGCTGTCCACATGGCGCTGCACCGCCGCCTGCATCCGCACGTGGTCGCGCGGCGTGAGCGTCTGCGCCGTGACGAAATACTCCGGCAGCGGCACTTCTGACCCAAACAGCGCGCGGTAGCGGCGCACGGCGTGGTCGGACACTTCCTCCTCCCGCAGGCTGCCGTCCGGGTTCTTCACCCGGCGCGTGTAGGCCAGCGCAAAGATCGGCTCGATCCCGCTCGACACGTTGTCCGCCCAAAGCGAGATGGTGCCCGTGGGCGCGATGGAGGTCAGCAACGCGTTGCGGATGCCATGCTCGGCGATGACCGCGCGCACGTCGGCGTCCAGCCCCCGCACCGTTTCCCCAGCCAGATAGGCGTCCCGGTCATACAGCGGGAACGCCCCCTTCTCCGCCGCCAGCGCCGCCGAGGCCAGGTATGCCGCCCGGTTGATCCGCGCGGTCCAGCGGTCCGCGAGCCGCACCGCCTCATCCGAGCCGTAGGTCGCCCGGCACATGATCAGCGCGTCCGCCAGCCCGGTGACGCCCAGGCCGATCCGCCGCTTGGCATGGGCTTCCTGCCGCTGCTCCGGCAACGGGAAGCCGGACACGTCGATCGTGTTGTCCAGCATCCGCACCGCGGTCGCCACCAAGTCGTCCAGCGCCGCCTCGTCCAGCCGCGCCGCCGGGGTGAAGGGGTCGAGCACCAGGCGGCTCAGGTTCACCGATCCCAGCAGGCAGGCGCCGTAGGGCGGCAGCGGCTGCTCGGAGCACGGGTTGGTGGAATGGATCGTCTCGCAATAGGCCAGGTTGTTGCGGGCGTTGATGCGGTCGATAAACAGCACGCCCGGCTCGGCGTAGGCAAAGGTCGCCCGCATGATGCGGTCCCACAGCGCCCGCGCCTTGACCGTGCGGAACACCTGGCCGCCAAAGCTCAGGTCCCAGTCGAGATCCGCCTCCACCGCTGCCATGAAGGCGTCCGTGACCAGCACCGACAGGTTGAAGCTGCGCAGCCGGCCCGGCTCGCGCTTCGCGTCGATGAACGCCTCGATGTCCGGGTGATCGCAGCGCAGCGTCGCCATCATGGCGCCGCGGCGGGAGCCGGCCGACATGATGGTGCGGCACATCGCGTCCCACACGTCCATGAAGGAAAGCGGCCCGGAAGCGTCGGCCCCCACCCCGCGCACGAGCGCGCCCTTGGGCCGCAGGGAGGAGAAGTCGTAGCCGATGCCCCCGCCCTGCTGCATCGTCAGCGCCGCTTCGCGCAGGTTGGCGAAGATGCTGCCGAGGTCGTCTTCGATCCCGCCCATGACGAAGCAGTTGAACAGCGTGACCCGGCGCCCGCTGCCAGCGCCCGCGACGATGCGGCCCGCGGGGATGAAGCGGAAATCCGCCATTGCGTCCAGAAACCGCGCTTCCCATGCCGCCGGGTCCGCCTCCAACTGCGCCAGCGCGTTCGCCACCCGGCGCCAGGTGTCCGCGATCTCCCGGTCCACCGGCGTGCCGTCCGCCTGCCGGAGCCGGTACTTCTGGTCCCAGATGAACGTCGCGATGGGCGCGAGCGCATCCGGCGTCAGCAGGCTCGCGGCGGACGGGTGATCAAGGGCTGGCATGACCGGACTCCATGGCTGAGGCTGCTCCACATGCGGCAGGCGGCGGCGCGAAGTCCAGGCCTGGTTTTCCGCGCCGCCGCGTCCAGATGAGGGGTCCCGCCGCCAATCGGAGAACCCCATGCGCATCAGGCTCTTGCTGCTCGCCCTCGCCTTGTGCGGCGCTGCGGGCGACGCTTCGGCGGACCGGCCGGGGGAGCGCCACCGCATCGACTCGGGCACGCTGCCGAAGCCGTTTGAGACCCGCTCGGCCGCGCGTTCGCCGGGCATCGTGCCCCGCCCGCCCGGCACCGCGCTAAATGTGCCGCCCGGCTTCGAGGCGACGCTGCTGCTGTCCGGCCTGGAAGGGCCGCGCACCCTGCGCACCGCGCCGAATGGCGACGTGTTCCTGGCGGAAACCGGCGCCGGCAAGGTGCGCGTGCTGCGCGGCAAGGAAGCGTTTGTGTTCGCGGACGACCTGTCCACGCCGTTCGGCATCGCCTTCTGGCCGCCCGGCCCGGCGCCGCGCTTCGTTTACGTGGCGGAAACCGAGCGCGTCGTTCGCTACCCCTATACCCCGGGCGCGCTGCGCGCCGCGGGGCCGGCGCAGGTGGTGGTGGACGGCATCCCGACCGGCGGGCACTCGACGCGCGACGTGGCGTTCAGCCCGGACGGGCGGCGCATGTTCGTGTCCGTCGGCTCGGCATCCAACGTGTCCGACCGGGGCGAGGAAGGCCGGGCGGAGGTGCGCGAGTATGATCCGGAGGGCCATAACGGCCGGCCCTTCGCGACGGGCATCCGCAACTGCGTGGGCATGGCGATGCAGGGGGACGGCACGCTGTGGTGCGCGGTGAACGAGCGCGACGGCTTGGGCGACGACCTGCCGCCGGACTACGTGACGCGGGTGCAGCCGACGGCGTTCTACGGCTGGCCTTGGTTCTACATCGGCGCCCACCCCGACCCGCGCCACCTCGGCAAGCATCCCGAGCTGGCCAGCCGCGTTTCCGTGCCCGACGTGCTGATCCAGCCGCACTCGGCGCCGCTGAGCCTCACGGTTTACCCGGCGGACGGCGCATGGGCCGAGTACCGGGGCGACCTGTTCGTGGCGCTGCACGGCTCGTGGAACCGGTCTGTCGTGACCGGCTACAAGGTCGTGCGCATCCCCGTGCGGGACGGCAAGCCGACCGGCGAGTACGAGGACTTCGCCACGGGGTTCGTCACCGAACAGAACAAGGCTTGGGGCCGCCCGGTGGGCGTGACGGTGGCCCCGGACGGCTCCTTGCTGGTCAGCGAGGACGCGAACGGCACCGTTTGGCGCATTGCCCGCACGCCGCCGCTCTGACCCTGCAAGCGCCGCAGCGGCCGGAGCCGCGGCGCAGCGCCGGCGTCAGCCCTTGACCTTCCCTGCGACTTCCCCGGCATGCAGGCTTGCCTCGATCTCCTCGTCCGGATGCGGGGGCCGCCCGGCTTTCGCCTGCTGGGCTTGGGCCATGGCGGCGGCCCACGCTTTGTCCCCCTCCGGCACGTTCTCGACGTTCCGGCCGTCGGCGGAAATCCGGGTGCCCGATTGGAAATCCAGCAGCACTTCGGATGCGTAGATCAGCCGCTGGGCCGGGGTCGCCGTGGGGTAGGAATGGACGGGTGCGCCGATGGAGTCATTGGACATGGAGTATCCTTGGTCGCGAGGGCGTGTGCGGATGCCCGGGGGACGATCGGCATGAGGCGGAG
>CALMVT010000570.1:19347-25057 GCA_937873175.1 uncultured Acetobacteraceae bacterium
GAGGCGGAGCCGAGGCTCCTCCCCGACATGGGCCGACTTAGCCGAAACCGCGAATTCACGGCCTGCCCTTGCAGGGGCAAGCCCTCAAGGGAATGGCGTCGGCTGCGGGGAAAGCAACCCGGCGGGCCGCATCACCGTGCCGAGTTCCTGCCATTTCTCAGATCCTTGATGACCAGATCCGCCAAGGCAAGGTCGTGATCGTCGGCCGGGGCGAACGGGCTGAACAGGATCTTGATCCTGGTAATCCTGGATTTCGTGAACTTGGATTGCTCTTCGGATTGCAGCCGGGTGGTGCGGATCAGCCGTGCGATCCTTTCCCGCTGCGTCAGTGATTTCGGAGGTGTCATCGGAATATCTCTTTAAGATCGAATGCCAACCGCCATGTGCTCGGGTCTGTCGGCCATGGTGAACCGCTTCCGCGGCGCGGCCATGCACAAGCCGCCAAGCCTGCCCTTGCCGCTTCTGGGTTGCCGTGTCGCGGCACGTCCCGCAATGGCGGGTCCGTGCCGACGCTCGTTGATTTAAGGCCTTGCCCCCGCCCCATGCAAATCGCGCGGCGCGTCCAGCCGCAGATTCCTGCGCCTGGCCCAAGGCGAAGCCGCCCTCCACCGTCAGCGCAAGGAGAACGTCACCGGGACCGTCAGCGTCAGCGTGTTGCCGGGCAGTTCGGACGGCATCGGCGGCAGCGGATCGGCCCGGCGCACCAATGCCACCGCTTCCTCGTCGAGGGACGGCGAGCCGGAACTGCGGACGAGCTTCGCGGACAGCACATGCCCGCTCCGGTCCATGGTAAAGGTCACGGCGGCTGCGCCTTGCTCCTCGCGCGACCGCGCCATGTCCGGGTAGCGCTTCGCGCGCTGCAGCCGGTTGCTCAGTTCGCTCCGCCACCCCGGAAACGCGCTGAGGGACGGAGCCGCGGATGCGCCCGGAGGCGGCGGCGCGGGCGCCGCGGCGGCGCTCGGCGCCGATACCTCCGGCGCAGGCCGGGACGGGCTGGCCTGCGCGGGCCGCGGCGGCGGCAGCCGAGCGGGCCGCGGCGGCACCGGCTGCTTTGGCACAGGCGGCGGCAATGGCGGCTCCGGCAGGACCATGGCAGGCGGGGGCAAGGAAGGAACGGGTGGCACCACCGGCTCGGGCAAGGGCGGCTCCGCGGGAACGGTCGGCGGCCCCATCGGCGGGGGTATTTCAATCGGAGGCGGCTCAACAGGGGGCGGCGGCTCAGGGTCCGGCTTGGGATCGGGCAAAGGCGAGGCTGTTGGCTGCGGCGGCGCTTCGGGCACCGCCGCCGGCTTCGGCTTCGGCTCCGGCTCCGGTGCTAGGTCCAGCATCACGGCATCCGGCGCCAGAACCGGCAGTTCCGGGCGCGGCGCACGGCGCAGCAGCACTAAAGCCAGGCCAACGTGCAGCCCAAGCACGAGAACCAAGCACGCCCCCCAGCGCAGCACCGCCCCGGCGGCCTCGCTTCGCTGGGTGCGCGCCGCGATCACGGCCCGGCCTGGCCGGCATCCAGCCCGACCAGCGCCACCTTGAGGTAGCCGGCCCGGCGCAGCAGGTTCAGCACCGCCATCACCTCGCCATACGCCACGCCCTTGTCGGCGCGCAGAAACACCCGCTGTTCACGGTCCCCGCCCGTCGCGGCGTCCAGCGCCGCCCCCAAACCGTCGCGCGGCACCGGCGCGTCGCCAAGCGCCAGCCCGAGATCAGCCGCAACCGTCAGAAACGCCGGATGCTCCGGCCGCGGCTGCGGCGCGGCCGTGGATGTCGGCAGCTCCACCCGCACGTCCACGGTGGCCAGCGGCGCCGCCACCATGAAGATGATCAACAGCACCAGCATCACGTCGATGAACGGCGTCACGTTGATCTCGTGCGCTTCCGCAAGCTCGTCGTCGCTGCCCTCGCCGCCGCCCAGCTTGATCGCCATGGCGATTAGTCCCCCACCGCGCGCAGCCGCCCGGGTGGGCCGCGATCCAGGTCGCGGGACAGCAGCCGCATGGTTTCCGCCACCGCGTCCGCGAGCCGCGCCTTGTGCCCGGCGGCCGCGCGGGCGAACAGGTTGTAGATCACCACCGCCGGAATCGCCGCAACCAGGCCCACGGCCGTCGCCAGCAGCGCTTCCGCGATGCCGGGCGCCACCACGGCCAGGTTGGTGGTTTGCGCGCGGGAGATGCCGATGAAGGCGTTCATGATGCCCCACACCGTGCCGAACAGCCCCACAAAGGGCGCGGTCGCCCCAATGGTGGCCAGCACGCCGGCGCCGCGCCCCACCCGGCGCCCGGCGTTGGCCACCAAACGCTCCAGCCGCCAGGCCGCGCGTTCCTTGATGCCCTCCTTGTTCATGGCGTCCGCGGAGGCCGCCACCTCCTGCTGCGCGGCTTCCACCAGGGCGCCGTAGGGGCCGCGCACCGGGCCGAGCCGCCGCCCCGCCTCGTCCAGGTTGCCCGCGGCGTGGAGCGCCGCCAGCCCAGCCCGGGCGCGGCGGCCGGCCACCAGCAGCTCCAAGCCCTTGGCCAACGCCACCGTCCAGGTCAGCACAGAGGCAAATGCCAGCCCGGCGATCACCGCCTGCACCACCCAGTCCGCACCGGCGATCATGCCCCAAGGCGACAGGTCATGCGGCAGCACGGACGACGCCGCGGGCCGCGCAGGCGCCGCCGGCAGCACGTCCTGCGCCCACGCGGCCACGGGCGTCAGCAGCAAAAGCGCGAGGGCGGCAGAAACGCGCACTGCGCGACCTGGCCACCCCGCGAAAGGTTGGCCGGTGCGGGATCGGCCAGCGGGCCAGGCAGCGGTGAACATGCAGATGCTTTCAAGTTTTCCGGTCGATCGCACAGGACGACATATCGCATCAAGATATGCGCGTGACTGCCGCCTGTGCCGCGCCGCAAGGGCGGCGGCTGCCTCCCCTACCCTGCAAGGAATGCCGCGACCCGTCCGCTTATGGCCGCCGCCGTTTCCTCGTGCAGCCCGAGTGACCCCGGCACCCACTCGACCGCAACGTCCGGACTGGCGGCCATGGCCGCCATTTCGGCCTTCGACTTCGGCGGCGTCGCGGTGCCGCACAGGATCAGCGTCGTCGCCGGGGGCGGTGCCAACAGGGCCTGAAAGCTTTCCCGGTCCGGCAACGGGTCGAGCGCGCCGGTGACAAAGGCGACCGAGGCGAAGCGCGCGCCGGGCTGGCGCGCAATCCCGCGCTTGGCCGCCACGAACTCCGGCGTCACCAGGGCGGCGTCCGCGTAAACGTGCCGCCCGTACATGGCGCCGATCACCCGGGGATGGGTGTTCAGCCGGTAAAGCGCCTCCCCAACCGCGGGCGCCCGCACCAGCGACCGCAGGAAGGCGTAGGCGCGCGGGCGCGGTCCCATGGCGGTCGGCAGCGGACCGCGCCAGGTGGGCGCCAGCAGCACCACCCGCCGCCACAAGCCCGGGCGCTGCCGGCCAAGGGCGAGCGCGTAGCCGCTCGCGTGCCCCGCCGCGGCCACGGCGGCTCCCGCAGGCATGACGGCGGCGCAGAAGCCGGCCAGGAAGCGCTCGTAAAGCGCCGGACCGTAGCTGAAGCGCCCGCGGGTTGACGCCCCGAAACCGGGCCAGTCCAGCAGGGTGCAGGCGAAGCCCGCCGCCGCCAGCCGTGACGCAAGCGGACGCATCTCCTCCCGGCTCGACACCGTGCTGAACGCCGGCAATAGCAGCACGGGCATGCCGGTGCCCAGGACCTCGTAGGCCGCTTGGACCGGCCGCCCCTGCCAAGACCAAGGGAAGCGCCGCACGGGTCCGGTGCTCAAGCGCACGGAACGGCGCGGCCGTCCCCCGCCTTGCCTGGGTCGGTCTTGCACGTGCCGCAGATGCCCGTCAGCTCAACCGTCCGCTGGTCAAGCGCGAAGCCGAGCCGGTGGCCGAGGCGTTCCGTCGCTGCTTCCGTCCGCTTGTCCTCGGCCTCCACGACGGAACCGCACTGCCGGCAGATCAGGAACTGCACGGCATGGGGGTGCTCCGGGTGGTCGCAGGCGATAAAGGACCGGGTCGTTTCCAGCCGGTGCACCAGGCCGTGATCCACCAGGAAGTCGAGGCAGCGGTAGACGCTGGCCGGGGTGACGGACGGATCCTCCGGCCGCAGCAGGTCGCGCAGCTCGTAGGCGGACAACGGGCGCTTGCCCTCCACCAGCTTGCCCAGCACGGCCCGGCGCTGCCGGGTCATCCGCCCGCCGCGCCGCCGGCAGATCGTCTCCAGCGCGTCGAGGGCGCCGGCCTCCGGCGTGACGGTCATCGCGGGCTTCCTCCTCACGGTCGGACCTCGGTCAGTCATCCTAGCACAGGGCGGCCCGCAACGCCGCAACGCAGCGCGCCACGTCGGCCTCGTCCGCCCAGACATGCGGGCTGAGCCGCAGCCCGCCCAGCCGGGCGCTGACGAACACCTTGTCCCCGCGCAGCCGCCCGATCAGGCCCGCCGGCAAGCCGCCGGGCACGCGCAGGCCCAGGATGTGCGGCGACCGCAGCGCGCTCGGGGGAACGGACAGGCCCAAGGAAGCGGCGCCCTCCGCCAGTTGGTCGGTCAGCGCCCGCAGCCGCACCGCCACGGGCGCGACACCCCAGCCGGCCACCAGCTCCATCCCGGTCGCGGCCATGGGCAGCGTCACGCCGTCATTGCGCTCGCCCTTGTCGTAGCGCCGGGCGCCGGCGGCGGGGGGCTGGTTCCCGGCGTTCTCCTCCAAAGGCGAGCCGCCCTGCCGACCCGGCGCGGCGTAAAGGAACGCGACGCCATAGGGGCCGAGCGTCCATTTGTAGGTCGGGAACGCCAGGAAGTCGGGCCGCAGCCAGGACACGTCGAGCGGCACGGCGCCCACCGCCTGCGTCGCATCGACCACCAGCGCGGCCCCGGTGGCGCGGACCGCCGGGGCCAGACGATCGAGATCGATGATTGAGCCGTCCGACCAGTGCAGCGGCGTGAGCGCCGCGACGGCCAGCGGCGGCGTGCCCGGCCGGGCAATGGCGTCCAGCAGCGCCGCGGTCCAATCCCCGTCACCCGGCCGCGGCACCGCTTCCACGAGGAGGCCACGCTCGGCGGCCAGCCGGTCCCAGGCAAGGCATTGCGACGGGAACTCGTCCGCGACGCGCAGGATGCGCCCGCCCGGCGTTGGCGCAAGATTGCGCGCGGCGGTGGCAATGGCGTGGCTCACCGAGCCGACAATGGCGATGTCGTCCGTTTCGGCGCCGATTAGCCGGGCTGCTGCCGCCCGCGCCCGTTCTGCCCAGGCCGCATCGCCGTCGCGCCCATGCACCCAGGGCCGGCTTTTCGCCAGGATGCCGGCTTCGCCCGCGGCACGCACGGTACGGGGCAGCGGCGACCAAGCGGCAGCATCCAGGTAGCTCACATCGTCCGGCAATTCGAACAGGTGGCGCTGGCAGGCGAGCGGTTCGGCCGTGTGCATGGTCCAGGACGCTACAGCGGATTGCCCGGCACAGGCGACCTTTCCGATCAGGCCAGGCCCAGCGCACCGAGAACCTGGCCGATGCGGCGCTGCGCGTCCTCGGGCAAGGGCAGGATCGGGCGGGGCGGGGCAGTGCGGCACAGGCCCAGCAGGTTCGCGGCCGCATAGGTGACGCGTAGGCTGCTGAACGCGATGAACAGGTCCCACAACGGCTGCAGCCGCGCGTTCAGCGCCCGGGCATCGTCGGCATGCCCGGCCTCGATGGCGGCGACGATCTCCATGCAGGC
>CALMVT010000570.1:25157-31804 GCA_937873175.1 uncultured Acetobacteraceae bacterium
GGTGGAGAAGTGCGTGAACACCTCCTCATCGGTGAGCGGCGTGTAGGACACCGGCGCCAGCAGCACGGCATCGGCCCCGGCGTCCTTGGCATCCTGCCCGAGGCGCACCGCCTCATCGGTCCGCAGCGCGCCGATGCCGACCATGACCGGCACCCGGCCCCCCACCTGATCCACGGCGGCCTCGACCGCCCGGCGCCGCTCGGCGCGCGTCAGGTAGGGATACGTCCCGGTGCTGCCCAGCAGGCCGACCGAGCCGACCCCGGCATCCGCCAGCCGCTTGAGCAGCACCCGCAACGCGCCGGCATCGACCCGCCCTTCGGCATCGGCCGGGGTGATGGGAAAGGCGGACAGGCCCTGGAACAACGCCATGGGTCAGCGGGCGCCCTGTGCCGCGGCGGCGGTCCGCCTCGTGTCGGGCAGGAAAGCGGTCAGCAGCCCGATCGCCGGCAGGAAAGCGCACAACGCATACACATGCTCGATGCTGGTCGCGTCAGCCAACTCCCCCAGCACCGCGGCCCCAAGCCCGCCCATGCCGAAAGCGAAGCCGAAGAACAAGCCGCCGACCAGCCCCACGCGCCCGGGCAGCAGGTCCTGCGCATAAACCAGGATGGCCGAAAAGGCGCTCGCCAGGATCAGCCCGATGGGCACGGTCAGGATCGTCGTCCACAGCAGGTTCGCGTGCGGCAGCGCCAAGGTGAACGGCAGCACGCCGAGGATGGAGGCCCAGATCACCCGCTTGCGGCCGAACCGGTCGCCGAGCGGCCCGCCGACCACGGTGCCGACCGCGACCGACCCCAGGAACACGAACAGCAGCAACTGCGCCGTATCGACCGCCACGCCGAAGTGCTCGATCAGGTAGAAAGTGTAGTACGTGTTCAGGCTGGCCATGTAGAAGTACTTGGAAAAGATCAGCAGCAGCAGGATCGCGACCGAGGCTGCCACCCGCGCCCGGGACAGCGGCGACACTGCCGGGGCTGCTGCCGGCGCGCGGCGGCGCTCGGCGACCCGGTGGCCATACCAACGCCCGACCACCGCCAGCACCGCCATCGCCAGCAGCGCCACGGCCGAGAACCAGGCGATGCTCCCTTGCCCGTGCCGCACCACCACGAATGCGGCGAGCAGCGGCCCGATCGCCGAGCCGGCGTTGCCGCCCACCTGGAACACCGATTGCGCCAGGCCGTGCCGCCCGCCCGACGCCATGCGGGCGACGCGGGAGGACTCCGGGTGGAACACCGCGGAACCGAGGCCGATCAGCCCCGCCGCCAGCAGGATGGCCCCGAAGCTGCCCGCCACCGACAGCAGCAGCAGCCCCGCCAACGTCGAACCCATGCCCACGGCCAGCGAGAACGGCATCGGGCGGCGGTCCGTGACCACGCCCACCACCGGCTGCAGCAGCGAGGCCGTCAGGAAGAAGGTGAGCGAAATCAGGCCGATCTGGCCGAAGTCGAGCGAGAACTTCGCCTTCAGGATGGGATACACCGCCGGCACCAGCGACTGCATGAGGTCGTTCAGCAGGTGCGACAAGCTGATCGCCAGCAGGATGCCGGTCGCCAGGTTGGCCCGGGGAATGGCCGGCACTGTCGCCAGCGTGCTCGGATCGGTCGATACCTGGCTCATGCGGTCCTGCGATGCATTTGGAGAAGCATAGCTTGGGACGCGCCGGCGCTGGCGGGAGTTCCTGGCATGGCTCCCATGCCCGCGCCGCCCCCTGGGACGGCAGAGTGCCCGTGAAAGAGGACGCCTGTTAACCCGATGGTCATCGTTGCGTGACATCCTTACGCGAGATGCGGGCGATTGCGCGCAAGGTGAACGAACTCATGGCGCTTTCTTCTGTGCCGCTCCCCTTCTACGGTCAGCTCCCGTATGGCTATCAGCCTTCGGGGCAGGTTTCATCGAGTTCGGCCGGCGGCGCAAGCTCCTCGTCGGCGGGCAAGCCGGCCCCGGCAAGCTCGGGCAGCCCGACCGACATCATCGATATCCGCAGCAGCCGCAGCGGAACGTTCACGGCCGCTGCCGACGACCTGTTCTCGCTGGGCGACCTGTATACCCCGACCGCGCCTACAGGGAGCAGCATCGCCGGCTACAAGGTCGCGCTGCGCAGCGACCAGGACCCGTCCAACGGCGGGCAGCTCCTCTCCTGCTGGGCGACACGGACGTGACGGGTCAACTCAGCTTCACCGCCGACGAGTTCAGCCGGTTGCACTTCAAGGCCGGGCCATCCGGCACCCAGCAGGACCTTGTGGTGGTAGCGCAGCTCGGCACCCGCTTGGCGGATGGCACGCTGTCCAACATGGTGGACAGCCCGGCCATGCCTTACGGCCAGCGTTACCGGCACGCGCTCGCTGAACGGCATTGGCGCGTTGCTGACCCGTGCCACCGGTTTCGACGCCGCGTTCGTCAACACGGCCCAGGAAGCCAGCATCTTCACCGGCCTTGGCAACACACGCCCGGGTCTCGCCAGCGTGGGCAACCTGTCCGCCGCTGCTGACGACCTGTTCTCGCTGGGCGACCTGTTTAGTGCTACCGCGCCCAACGGCAGCAGCGTCGCGAGCTACAAGGTTGCGCTCCGGAGCGACCAGGACCCGCCCAACGGCGGCCAGCTCCTGCCGGGTGACGAGGACGTGACGGGTCAGCTCAGCTTCACCGCCGACGAGTTCAGCCACCTGCACTTCAAAGCCGGCCCATCCGGCAGCCAGCAGGACTTGGTTGTCGTGGCGCAACTCGGCACCCGTTTGGCCGATGGCACATTGTCCAACGTCGTGGACAGCCCCGCCATGCAGATCACCGCGAGCGTCACCGGCACGCGCGCCATCAACGCCGTCGGCGCCTTGCTGACCCGGGCCACCGGCGCCGATGCTGCCTTTGTCAACAAGGCCCAGGAAGCCAGCATCTTCAACGGCTTCGGCAAGACGCGCCCGGGTCTCGCCAGCGTGGGCAACCTGTCCGCCGCTGCCGACGACCTGTTCTCGCTCAGCGACCTGTACACCGCGACCGCACCCACGGGCAGCAGCATCGCCACTCACAAGGTTGCGCTCCGGAGCGACCAAGCCCCGCCCAACGGCGGCCAGCTCCTGCTGGGCGACGAGGACGTGATGGGTCAACTCAGCTTCACCGCCGACGAGTTCAGCCGATTGCACTTCAAGGCCGGGTCGTCCGGCAGCCAGCAGGACCTGGTTGTCGTGGCCCAGCTCGGCACCCGTTTGGCGGACGGCACGCTGTCCAATGTGGTGGACAGCCCGGCCGTGCAGATCACCGCAAGCGTCACCGGCACGCGCTCCATCAACGCCATTGGCGCGCTGCTCAACCATGTTACAGGACCCGATGACGATTTTGTCAGCGTAGCCCAGGAAGCCAGCATCTTCACCGGCCTCGGCCAAACCCGCCCGAGCCTCAGCACTCTGGGCAACCTTACTGCTTCGGCAAGCGACCTGTTCTCGCTCAGCGACCTTTACACCGCGACCGCGCCGGCCGGGAGCAGCATTGCCGGCTACAAAGTGGCGCTGCGCAGCAACCAGGACCCGTCCAACGACAGCCGGCTGATGCTCGGTGACACGGACGTGACGGGCCAGCTCAGCTTCACCGCCGACGAGTTCAGCCGGCTGCACTTCAAGGCCGGGCCGTCCGGCAGCACGCAAGACTTGGTTGTCGTGGCGCAGCTCGGCACCCGTTTGACCGATGGCACGCTGTCCAACGGGGTGGACAGCCCAGCGGTCCAGATCACGGCAAACGTTACGGGAGTCCGCTCGATCAACGCTGTCGGCGCGTTGCTGACCCGGGCCACGGGCGACGATGCCGATTTCGTCAACACGGCCCAGGAAGCCAGCATCTTCACCGGATTGGGCAAGACGCGCCCGGGCCTCAGAACCGTGGGCACGCCCTATGATCCCCAAGTGACGGAAACCCTCTTGGCGAGCCTCGTTGGGCGCTTCCAGTCCACCCAGTCGGTCACAAGCGCCATAAAGGCGTCCACGGCCGCGCCTCTCCTGCTGAACCCGCGCTATGCCGGCGCCATCGCGGCCAGCCTGACCGCGGGATCGGCGACGGCGGGAAGCGCCGGGGGCACGGCGCCCTGGCTTCTCGATCCCTCGGAGCTGGGGAGCTACCAGACGGGCGGCGCCGGCTTGGCCCTGCAGAAGTTCGCCGTCGCCGCCTACCAAGCCAGCCAGAAGGCGTGACGGACCCGCCCGCCCGTGGTCTGATGCCTCCAGCACGAACTTGTCAGGCGAGCAGATATGGAAAACTGGCTGAAGCGCGGCGCAGAGGCCGCTTCCCTGGTGGAAGCCGACCTCCAGGTCCGCCAAACCGTTGAACGCACCCTGGCCGACATCGCGGACCGCGGCGACGCAGCGGTGCGGGAGCTTTCGGTCAAGTTCGACGGGTGGGATCGCGACGACTACCGCCTGACGCCCACGGAGATCGAGGCTTGCCTGTCCCGGCTCACCCGGCGCGAGCTTGACGATATCCGCTTCGCCCAGGACCAGGTTCGCAACTTCGCCCGGCACCAGCGCGACGCCCTCCGCGACATCGAAGTGGAAACGCTGCCCGGCGTGGTGCTCGGCCACAAGAACATCCCTGTCGGCGCCGCCGGCTGCTACGTGCCCGGCGGCAAGTACCCGCTGCTGGCTTCGGCCCATATGTCGGTCATCACGGCCAAGGTCGCGGGCGTCCAGCGCGTGATCACCTGCGCGCCGCCCTACCGCGGCAAGCCCGCGCCGGCCATCGTCGCCGCGCAGCACATGGCGGGCGCGGACGAGATTTTGTGCCTCGGCGGCATCCAGGCGGT
Source organism: uncultured Acetobacteraceae bacterium (assembly GCA_937873175.1). Taxonomy (GTDB): domain Bacteria; phylum Pseudomonadota; class Alphaproteobacteria; order Acetobacterales; family Acetobacteraceae; genus CAHJXG01. The sequence continues at coordinate 29,941 of CALMVT010000570.1, forward strand.
CGGCGCGATGGCGCTCGGCACCGAACGCATCGCACCCGTCGATATGCTGGTCGGCCCCGGCAACGCCTTTGTGGCGGAAGCCAAGCGGCAGCTTTATGGCCGGGTCGGCATCGACCTGTTCGCCGGGCCGACCGAAACCCTGGTGATCGCCGATGACAGCGTGGACGGCGAGCTGTGCGCCACCGACCTGCTGGGCCAGGCCGAGCACGGCCCCGACAGCCCGGCAATCCTGCTGACCACCTCGGAACGCCTGGCCCGCGACACGATGGCGGAGGTCGAGCGCCTGCTGCAGATCCTCCCCACCGCCGCCATCGCCCGGCAAGCCTGGGATACCCACGGCGCCGTCGTGGTGGTGGGCGACGACGCGGAGATGGTGCAGGTCGCCGACCGCATCGCCTCCGAGCACGTCCAGGTCATGACGCGCGACCCCGACTACTTCCTCCATCACATGACGAACTACGGCGCGCTGTTCCTGGGGCCGCGCACCAACGTGGCGTATGGCGACAAAGCCATCGGCACCAACCACACCCTGCCGACCCGGCGCGCCGCGCGCTACACCGGCGGGCTGTGGGTCGGCAAGTTCCTGAAAACCTGCACCTACCAGCGCGTGCTGACCGACGAAGCCTCGGCGAGCATCGGCCGCGTCACGTCGCGGCTTTGCGCGCTGGAGGGGTTCGTGGGCCACGGCGAGCAGGCGAACATCCGCGTGCGGCGCTTCGGTGGCGGCAACGTGCCGTATGGGGCGGCGGCGGATTGATGCCCGCGCTGCCGCGCACGCCGTCGTTCCGGCTGGACGGCAAGCGGGCGCTGGTGACGGGCGCCGGGCGCGGGCTGGGGGTGGCCTGCGCGGCAGCGCTCGGTCAGGCCGGCGCCCATGTGGTCGCCGCCGCCCGGACCGCAGCCGAGATCGAGGAGGTCGCTGCGGCCATCCGCGCGGAGGGCGGCAGCGCGGAGGCGCGAGTGATCGACGTGCACGACCCGGCGGCTGCCGTCGCGGCCTGCGGCCCGGTCGATATCCTGGTGAACAACGCCGGCACCAATCGCCCGGCCGGGTTCCTGGACGTGACGGCCGAGGACTTCGATGCCGTCATGGACCTCAACCTGCGGGCGGCGTTCTTTGTGGCGCAGGCGGTGGCGCGCGGCCAGGTCGAAGCCGGGCGCGGCGGCTCCATCATCCATATGTCGTCGCAGATGGGCCGGGTCGGCGGCGCGCGGCGCACCGTGTATTGCGCCAGCAAGCACGCCATTGAGGGGCTGACCAAGGCGATGGCGCTCGACCTGGCGCCGCACGGCATCCGGGTGAACTCGATCTGCCCCACCTTCATCGAGACGCCGCTGACCCGACCCTACTTCGAGGACCCGGCCTTCCGCGCCGACGTGCTGGCGCGCATCAAGCTGGGCCGGCTGGGCCGGGTCGAGGACCTGATGGGCGCGGTGGTGTTCCTGGCCTCGAACGCGGCGGCGCTGATGACCGGGACCGCGCTGGTGATCGACGGGGGCTGGACCGCGGACTGACCCGGCGTTCGCGGCTTCTTAATCTTTCTCCGTCATCCTGCCCGGCAGCAGCAGACGGAGTTTGACCATGCCGGCGAACCGCAAGCCCCGCCGCGTCCAGCCGCGCCCGAAAAGCGCACCGGCGCCGTTCGAGCGCGGCTTGGCGCTGCACCGCGCCATGCGGCTGCACCCCCACCAGCCTGACCGCGCCGTGGCGGAAGGGGAGGCCCTGCTCAACGCCGGCCATGCAGAAGACGCGGCCGTGCTGTTGACCGCCGCCTGCCAACGCCACCCCGGCGACGTGCGCATCCTCGCGCTGAACGGCCGGGCGCTGCGGGCGCTGGGCCGGACCGGGCCGGCCATCGGCGCG
>CALMVT010000571.1 GCA_937873175.1 uncultured Acetobacteraceae bacterium
GGGGCGACCTCCGCCAGTGCCGCTAGGCTGTCCGCGAACACCACGAGCGTCAGGGGGTGGTCGCCCATAACGAAGGCGTTGGATTGCAGGAGGTCGGCCGCATCAGTGAGGGCTGCTGTTTGGCTTGATGCCTTGTCGCCCGCGGTTGTCATCTGGTTCTGCTTGCGCCCCATGATGTCCTGCGCGGCTTGCTTGTTCAGGAAGCCGAAGCTTTGGGTCAGGACGCAGCAATACGGGGCGGTCAGGATGGGATCGAACATCCCGGGCCAGGTGGTCGCCGGGTATTCCCGCAAGCCAAACCCGGCGGCGAAGGTGGAGTGCCCAGCGCCACGTATCTCGATTGCTTCGCGCCCGCAGATCACGCGGTCGGTGTAGATCGCGCCGCCCAGGTGGCCGTTGACCAACGGCACCGGCTGGTGGTCCCCGGTCATGATGAGGCGCAGAGCTTCCCCGATTTCCGAGAACAGCACCCCACGGTCGTTTTGCCGCAGCGCCAGCCGCCGCGGCTGGTAGGCTTGAAGGTCGGCTATCAGGGTAGCCGTCACCGTCTCAAGCCGATCCAGGTCCGACGCCGATGGCGCCCGCATGGTGTCGCCACGCCGCCGCCGGTTCAGCAGGCCGGAGACGCGCTTGCCCGTGGCCTGCGACGGCCGCAGCAGGACCGACAGGAACAAGTCGTTGCGGAACAGGCGATTGGTAAGCAGGCGAGCGCGGTACGCTGCGTCAAGGGATGCGGCGAAGTCGCTCCGGCACGGGGCGGTCGGGTATTCGCTCGGATCGGCCATGGTGCGAACGACGTGGCTGGACAGCACCAAGCGGTCGGAGGCGATGTTGCGGAGCAGGACGTTGAGGTTCGAGTGCTTCGCGTTGACCGCATCCGCTTCGGCCGTTTCCCAGGCCACGCCGCGCAGGTGCAGCATCACCAGCTTGTCGCCATTGTCCAATAGGAGCACGCCCGGCGTGGCGTGTCCCAGGTAGGGAACGTAGGTGTCCGGCTCACGCTCACGCGCGCTTGCCCCGAGCTTAAACATGAATGCGGACCTCACGGGCGCTGCGGGCGGGGCCGAGAGGAAGCGGGCTTACCGAGGACCCTCCCCAGCGCGCGGCGTTGCGTGCGCGGCCTTTGGTGTCCAGCCAAAGACGAGCAACGCCGAAAACGTTGTAGTCGTGGCTGATGAAGGCCCGCGTCACATAGTGGAAGACTACGCCGATGAGCATGTAACAAGGGTTCTTCATGAGGATGAAGAATACCGTCGTTGCCATGGCATTGATGCAGACTGCCTCAATGGGCACGCCCTGCCACATGGCAGGGCGTGTGCAGGCGAGAAACAGCGTGTCTTCTGTGAGGCCGTCTTGCGACATTATGCGGCGCCAGTGCCCGTGATTTTGCCGACGATCCAAGCGGCCGAGAACACGATGGCGCAGCCGAGGACTACGCCGCCGAATGCACGGGCGCTTAGGGCGCCAAACATCGCCCCAAGCCCTGTTACCGCCACGGCGATAATGGCGATGGCCTGCCCGGTTGGGCCGGTGATCATGTTGACGACGTTGGTGAGGAAGCTGTCCAGGCTGCCGGTTCCGCCGCCGGTGCCTTGCGCCATCGCGGGGTGGATTGACAGCAGCAGGGACGCCGCGACCGCGGCGGGAGCCACGCTGCCAAGCCTGGCAGCGCGGATTGCGAGGCGTTCGCCAGCCGCGGTCAGCTTGGTGCCGGCGCTCGTGAGTGACAGGGAGACAGATGCAGCGAGCGCCTGCCCCATGGGGATGGTGGAATCCATGCGATTTAGGTCCTCGTTGTGGCTGGTTTGCAGCGGCAGGCCGAAGGAACGGGCGCACCCAGGATTTGCACCGTGCAAATCCTGTAGGGCACCGCCGTAACGGCGGGAGCGGACTGCCTTCCCCCGCGCCGATGGCATGAGGCCGAACGCCGCAGCACTAGCGCGCATCGTTCGACGCCTGTTGGCCGGTAATACGCCGGAGCTGGATGGATATGCCGGGCGCAGGGGCCGAGACCGGCGCGGGAGGCTGTGCCGCAGGAGTTGGAAGCGGCCGGTTGGGGCTATACACGGCGACACCTTGCCCTCGTGCCGCACGCGCCTGCCCATACACGTCCCAGCTCGCAGGCGGTGGCGGCTGGGACGCGGGCGAAGGTACCGCGGACGATGCGGGCAGCGTAGATTGCTGTCCCCGCACGCGGTTCAGAACCTGCTCGACATCAGCCGCATAGGCGGCACCGCGTTCGGTGCTGCCGGTGTTATAGCGCCGGTGCGCGAGGCTCCAGACTGCCCGCACATCCTCCGCGTAGTGGTCGGCGCCTGCCGCCATGCTGCGGCAGGCGTTAAAGGCAGTTTCTAGGGTCAGGCCGTGGCGGGCGAGCTGGCCCGAGTTGACCTGCATAAGGCCCAGGTCAATGGATCGGCCTTGCGTGAGCAGGGCGCCCGCCCGCGCCGCAGCTTCTTGCGGCGTCGCGGAGCGGATCGTGGCGGCGGGCAGTCCGCGGGCCGGATCAGCGTTGACGCCGATGACGAGGGGATCGCCTCCGCTCTCATGGATCGCGATGGCGGCAAGGCGTGAGGCAAACTCACTATCCGCCGCCGCCGCGCCGCAGTGTGGATCAGTGGCGAACGCCAGTATGGCGGCGAGGCTCAGGGCGGTCGCGCTCATGTCGCCACCCTTTGAGCAAAGGCGGGCCTACTCTTCTTCCGGCTTGTCGGACGTTGTGGGTTTGGGGCCAGCATCGTCTTGGGGGTAGCGAATTGGCCACTCCCAAGGCGGCTTGGCCGGGGCCGCACGGGGCGGCCCGGCGTTCTCCTCAAGCCGGCCACGGTCCAAGGGGCGCAGCCCCACGAACCGCTGCAATTCGTCGCTTCCTGCCTCATAGAGGATGAGGGGCGCCCGGAAACCGAACTCGTGGCG
>CALMVT010000572.1 GCA_937873175.1 uncultured Acetobacteraceae bacterium
CGTTGCAGCTCCGCTTCGGCGGCGCACTGGACGTGCTGACCCGGCCGCGCGTCGCCGCCGCCCTGCGCGGCTTTGCGCCGCGGGTGGTCGTGGCGTGGATGAACCGGGCGGCGCGGCAAACGCCGCCGGGCGATTGGGTGCTGGCCGGGCGGCTCGGCGGCTATTACGACCTGCGGTATTACCGGGCATGCGACCACCTGATCGGCAACACCCGGGGCATCGTCGCCTGGATACGCGGCCAGGGCTGGCCGGCTGCCCGCGTGCACCATCTGCCGAACTTCGCGCCCGACCTTTCGGGCGGTGCCCCTGCCGCGCTGCCGGTGCCGAAGGATGCGCCCGTGGTGCTGGCGCTGGGCCGCCTGCACCGCAACAAGGCGTTCGACATCCTGGTGCGCGCCTTGCCGCTGCTGCCGGGCGCCCATGCGGTGATCGCGGGGGATGGGCCGGAACGGGCGGCGCTTCTGTCGCTCGCCCGGGACTTGGGCGTGGGGGACCGCCTGCACTTGCCGGGCTGGCGCACCGACCAGGCGGCGCTGCTGGCCCGCTGCGATCTGCTGGCCTGCCCGAGCCGGCACGAGCCGCTGGGCAACGTGGTGATCGAGGCGTTCTCCGCCGGCCGTCCCGTGGTCGCCGCCGACGCCGCCGGGCCGGCGGAGCTGATCACGCCGGACCATGACGGAATTTTGGTCCCGCGTGAGGACCCGGGGGGGCTGGCCGCCGCCGTTGCCGACGTGCTGGCCCGGCCCGCGCTGGCCGCCCGCCTGGGCCAGGCTGGACGCGCCCGCTTCGAGGCCGAGCACGCGGAAGCGCCGGTCCTCGCGCAATGGCGCACGGCGCTTGCCGCCATGGAGCGGGCCTGATGTGCGGCATCGCGGGCGTCATCATGGCGCCGGGCAGCCCGCCGCCCAGCTCGGCCACCCTGGGTGCGCTGACGGAAGCGCTGGCGCATCGCGGGCCCGACGGCAGCGGCCATTTCGTGGTCGGGCGCACCGCCTTGCTGCAAACCAGGCTTGCCATCATTGACGTGGCCGGCGGCGACCAGCCGTTCTTCGCCGGGTCGGCCACGCTGGTCGCCAACGGCGAGGTGTACAACTACCGCGAGCTGCGTGACGCGATGCCCGGCGTGCAGTTCGCCACCCAATGCGATTGCGAGCCGCCCTTGCACCTTTGGCAGCGGGACGGCGCCGCCTATGCCAAGGCGTTGCGCGGCATGTACGCCATCGCGATCCACGAGCGGGCGCAGCACAGCGTCACGCTCACCCGCGACCCCTTCGGCATCAAGCCATTATACGTCGCCCACATCCCCGGCGGCCTGGCCTTTGCGTCGGAAGCGCAGGCGCTGCTGGCCACGGGCCTGGTGCGCCGCACCCTCCGCCCCGCGGCGCGGGAGGAACTGCTGCAGATGCAGTTCACCACCGGCGCCGAAACCATCTTCGGCGGCATCGAGCGCCTGCTGCCCGGCGAAACCCTGCGCATCGCCGACGGGCATATCGTGGACCGCAGCCGCATCGCCGCCCTGCCGGAAGGCGGGCCGGAGACCATCACGGAGGATGCGGCGCTGTCCCGGCTGGATGACGCCTTGATGGAAAGCGTGGATCTGCACCAGCGCAGCGACGTGCCATATGGCATGTTCCTGTCGGGTGGCGTGGACAGCGCCGCCGTGCTCACCGTCATGGCGCGGCTGAACAACCGCCCCGTGCTGGCCTTCACCGCGGGCTTCGCGGCGCCGGGCGCGGCGGACGAGCGCGAGGGGGCCGCCGCCGTCGCCCGCGCCGTCGGCGCCCGGCACGAAACAATGGAGATCACGGAAGCGATGGTTTGGCGCGACCTGCCCCGCATCGTCGCCGCCATGGACGACCCGGCCGCCGACTACGCCATCATCCCGAGCTGGTTCCTGGCGCAGCGCGCACGGCAGGAGGTCAAGGTCGTGCTGTGCGGGGAAGGCGGCGACGAGATCTTCGGCGGCTACGGCCGTTACCGCAGCGCCATGCGCTCCTGGTGGCTGGGCGGCCGGGTGATGCGGGCGCGGGGCGCGTTTGACAAGCTGGACGTGCTGCGCGCCCGCCCCGCCGGCTGGCGCGACGGGCTGGCGGCCAGCGAAGCGCACGCTGCCATGCCGGGACGCAGCCGGCTGGCAGTGGTGCAGGCGACCGACATGGCCGACTGGCTGCCGCACGACCTGCTGCTCAAGCTGGACCGTTGCCTGATGGCGCATGGCGTGGAAGGGCGCACGCCGCTGCTGGACCCGGCCGTGACCGCGGCGGCCTACCGCCTGCCGGACGGGATGAAGGTCCGGGATGGGCGCGGCAAGTGGCTGCTGCGGCAATGGCTGGCCCGGCACATGCCGGCGGCCCGGCCTTTCGCGCCCAAGCAGGGCTTCACCGTGCCGGTGGGCGCCTGGATTGCCGGGCAGGGCGCGCGCCTGGGTCCGCTGGTCGCCGCACAGCCCGGTGTGGCCGAGGTTGCCGACCCCGCTCGCGTTGCCGCCCTGTTCCGCGCGGCCGGGACGCGGCGGGAAGGCTTCGCCGCCTGGATGCTGCTGTTCTACGCCTTGTGGCACCGCGCCCACATCCTGGGGCTGCCGCCGGAGGGCGACGTGTTCGAGGCCCTTGCGAGTTAGGAGCGCGCCATGCCCGCCCATTACGACCTGCTGATCCGCGGCGGCACCTGCGTGCTGCCTTGGGGCGAGTTCGCCATTGATGTCGGCGTGCGGGACGGCCGGATCGCGGCGCTTGGTGCGGCGGGCGCGACGGCGGACCGGGTGCTGGACGCCGCCGGGCTGCATGTGCTGCCGGGGCTGATCGACCCGCATGTCCACCTGCGCGACCCCGGCGACCCGGCCATCGAGACCATCCCGACCGGCACAAAGGCCGCGGTGCTGGGTGGGTTGGCGGCGGTGTTCGACATGCCGAACACCTCGCCCTCCATCACCGGGGCGGACCGCCTGGCCTGGAAGCAGGACTACGTGGAACAGCACGCCTGGTGCGACATGGGGCTTTATGTCGGGGCGGCGAAGTCGAACATCCCCGAACTGGCCGAGCTGGAGCTCGGTCGCGGCGTATGCGGCGTGAAGGTGTTTGCCGGCAGCTCCACCGGCGATCTGCTGGTGGAGGACGACGCCTCGCTTGAAGCGGTGATGCGCAGCGGGCGGCGCCGGGTGTCCTTTCACAGCGAGGACGAGGCCCGGCTGCAGGCCCGCCGCGGGCTGTTCAAGTCCGGCGATCCCTACGCCCGGCACATGGAATGGCGGGATGAGGAATGCGCCTTTCTCGGCACCCGGCGCTTGATGGCTCTGGCGCGCAAGACCGGGCGGGCGGCGCACATCCTGCACGTGTCCACGGCGGAGGAACTCGAATACCTCGGCTTGTATCGCGACGTGGCGACGGTGGAACTGCTGGTGAACCACCTGACGCAGGTGGCGCCCGAGGTATACGAGCAGCTTGGCGGGTTGGGCGTGATGAACCCGCCGATCCGCGGGCGCCGCCATTGGGAGGCCGCATGGGCGGCGGTGCGGGACGGCACGGCGGACACGGTTGGCTCCGACCACGCGCCGCATGCCTTGGCGGCGAAGCGGCGGCCCTGGCCGGAGTGCCCGGCCGGGCTGACCGGGGTGCAGACGCTGGTGCCGGTCATGCTGGGCCATGTGGCCGCGGGCCGGCTGTCGCTGGCGCGCATGGTGGACCTGATGTGCGCCGGGCCGGCCCGGGTCTACGGCGCGGTGGGCAAGGGGCGGCTGGCGGTCGGCTATGATGCGGATTTCACCCTAGTCGATCTGAAGTGCCAGCGGGTCATCGAGAATGACTGGATCGTCTCGCCCTGCGGCTGGACGCCGTTCCACGGCATGCAGGTGACGGGCTGGCCGGCCGCGACCGTGGTGCGCGGCCATGTGGTGATGCAGGACGACGAGGCGTTGGGCAGCCCCGTCGGCCGGCTCGTGCGGTTTCGCGGTTGAAGAGGCTTACTTGAGCGTCAGGGTGATGCCGTCTGCCGAGCCTTGCAGGCGCGCGCCGCGGGTAGTCTGGTCCACCCGGATCTCGACGCCGTTGCCGTTGCGCAGCACCTGGCCGCCGATGCCGTTCACCAGTGTCGCTTCGCCGGTGGCCGCCGCGTAGGTGCCGCTGAAATCCTGCAGCCGCTTCAGGTTGTAAACCCGGCCGCGCCCGGTCACCTTTGAATAGCCGACATCGGCCACGGTGACGCCGCTGACCGTGAAGTGGTGGCTCCGGCCGCCGTAGCGCAGCACGCCGTCGCCCCAGGTGTAGCCCACCCCCGCCGCGGCGCCCTGCGCCGACAGGAAGATAGTGCCCGACACCGGGCCGGACACGCCGGGGTCACGGCGCTGCGCCACCGCAGGCGTGGCGGCCACCGCCGCGGCAGCGGCAATGGCGAGACACAAACGACGGGTAAGGTTCATGGCCTGCTCCAAAAGAATTGCAGCGCGCCAACGTCAACATTTGATGATCGTTGCGCACCCTGGCTCCTTACCCCTGTGCGACGACCGAGAACAGCCACCCGACGGCTAAAACCCGGCGTTGAGCGATTTTGGCCAGCGGGCGTGGCGATATTGCTCCTGCGCCGGCGTGGGCGCCGGGCCGTCAGCCACGGACCGTTGCGGCGTCGGCAGGGCTTCCGGGTTGATCCAGCAGTCCACGACGCCCAGGCTGCGGGTGCAGAACGGGCCGGGCGCGGGCGGCGGCTCGATCGGCGCGCAGTAAGTCAGCCCGCGGTCCAGCCGCACGATCGAGCAGTCTCGCCCGCTGATGGCCGACACGCCGATGTCGGCGATGCCGCGCCCGAACACGACGACGGAGGCGACCTCGGCCGCGGCCAGCGCGCCAACCGGCTCCGCGCAACCGGGGACGCTTAACAGCAGGAGGAAGAGGAGCAGCGTGCGCATGGGGCGCATTTCACCACCCCGGAATGAACAAAGGGTTACGCCCGGTTTGCTCCCCCGTGCCGCCATCGCTATGGTCCGCCCGAATCAAGGCGGGCGCGAGCAAGCGCAAGAACCACAAGGGGCCGGGCGTGGCTGACATCTTCGACGAGGTGAACGAGGACCTGCGGGCCGAACGGGCCAAGCAGTTCGCGCTCCGCTACGGCTGGCTCGCGGCCGTGGCAGCCGTGGCGCTCGTGGTGGGCGTCGGCGGATGGCAAGCCTGGCGCTGGAACGCGGCGCGGCAGGCGAACGCGGTCGCTTCCGCCTTTCTGGGCGCCATGCGGGAGGCAAGCGGCCCCGCGGCGGCGGAGGGCCAGGCCATGCCGGGCCGCGCCGCCGCGATGGCCGAATTCGACCGCCTGGCGGCCACAGCGCCCGAG
>CALMVT010000573.1:0-1058 GCA_937873175.1 uncultured Acetobacteraceae bacterium
ATCTCACCACCCCGGAACCCAATAAGAGCCTCGAGCGATGGCCGAGCCTACCTTGCATAATCTTATGCAACATGCCAGCTTTGCATATCTTTATGAAAGATTTATCTTATTGATTTTGCCCATAGTTTAAATGGGTTGTGAAACTTGAGCAGCGAAAGTGGGGAACGTGTCCGTCCGGCTTCTACCCAGCCCTGAAAACAGCAGTGTAGGGGTGCCTTGCGGCAGGTCTCTCAGCTATTGGCACAGCACCGCCAGACCGGAGTATTTTGCCCCGCGCCCAGGAGAGGAGATCCGGTGAACGCCAGGATGGTAGAGCTGATCCTGCAGAACCAACAAGCAGCCCCGTGCTGATCGGCTATCGCCGTAACAGGACAGACGATGAGGCCACCCTGGCCGTGCGACGGCAGGCGCTGGAGGATGCAGGCTGCGAGCAGGTCATTGAGGATTTGATTTCTGGACGCCGATGGGAACAGCCTGAGCTGCGCCAGCTGCTTGCGGCTTTGCACCCGGACGACGTGGTTCTTGTTTTGCAGCTAGACGACCTCGGCCGGACCCTGCCCGAGGTGGTGCGCTGCGTGGGACGCATCACTGCCGCAGGCGCGGGCCTGCGCAGCCTCAAGGAGGACATCGACACCGCCACGCCGACGGGGCGGGCGGCGGTGCAGGTCATCGGCAGCCTGGCTGCATTGGACCGCGGTGCCGCCCGCGACAGCGTCAACGCGGGGCTGGCCGCCGCACGGGCCGAGGGGCGGCGAAGCGGGCGGCGGCCAAAGCTCTCCGAGCAACAGCAGATGCGGATCGCCGACGACGTGCTAGCTGGTCGGAGCACAGCGGCCCGCATGGCACGGCTTTACAAGGTGAGCGAGCCGACCATTAGCCGCATCGTGGCCGCCCATCGCGTGAGGGCTGACGCGCCTGCGGCCGGCCGCGCCGCCATAGAGGTCAGTGGTCAAAATGATGGAGTTGCCGGCGTGCTGCCGCTCGGGGCGCTGGACGACCGGCTGGCCATCGTGGGCACCTCTGGTTCAGGCAAGACCTACGCCGCTAAGGGATTGGCC
>CALMVT010000573.1:1068-3555 GCA_937873175.1 uncultured Acetobacteraceae bacterium
GCGTCGTGGACCCGCTCGGGGTGTGGTGGGGCCTGCGCAGCGCAGCCGACGGCCAGGCTCCCTCCTCCTACCCCGTCGTGGTGTTCGGTGGCCGGCACGCGGACGTGGCGCTCGACCCCGGCATGGGCGCAGCCCTTGGCCGGCTGATCGGCACGCGCCCGTTGGCCTGTATCGTGGACGTGTCCGACCTCGGCAGCGCCGCCGCCCGGCGCGCCTTTATGACGGCGTTCACCGCAGCGCTGTATGAGGTGAACACCGAGCCGTTGCACCTCATCCTGGACGAGGCCGACCTGTGGGCGCCGCAGCGGGCGCAACCCGGCGGGTACGAACTGCTGGGCCGTGTCGAGGAGATTGTGCGCCGCGGCCGCGTGCGAGGCTTCGTGCCGTGGCTGATCACCCAGCGCCCGGCCGTGCCGCATAAGGACGTCCTGAGCCAGGCCGACATCCTGGTGTCGATGAAGCTGACCGCGAGCCAGGACCGGGATGCCGTCGGTCGCTGGATCGAGGGCCAGGCCGACCGTGCCGAGGGGCGGCACATCCTGGGCACCCTGCCCCGGCTCGCGCGCGGCGAAGGGTGGCTGTGGGCACCTGGGGACGGGGTGCTGGCGCGGGTGGCCTTCCCGCGTATCCGCACCCTCGACAGCTCGCAAGCGCCGCCGCGGCAGAAAGCTCTAACTGGCGCGCCGCGCCTGCTTGCGCCGCTGGACCTGTCCGCCATCCGGGCAGCACTAGCCGAAATGGATGTGGACGCGCCCGAGAGGTAGGCGAGTCTTGCCGCAAAGGGCTGCAGTCAAGCGTCGGAACTCGAGATTATGGCTGGTTCGACCGACCGAAAATGGCCGGAGTTGGCCGAAGGCTGCCTGGCAGCTTTGGAGAACCAGGAGGCGGAGGGCGGACATCATCTGTCCGGCTCACCAGAGTTGCGGCTACCCGTCCTGTCCGTCAAACCAGTCTGCAGTCCAGCCCCGAGCCAAGCTGATCACGCCCATTAAGTCCGCCAGGTGTAACCCTGCCTCCCTGTAGGCTGGTCTGACATCTGACTTGGTCACGGCCGAGCCAGGCGGCGAGGCCTACGGTTTCGGCCCGGTCATATCCTCCGCATGCACCCATTGGTCGAACTGCTCGCCCGTGACGTGGCCGAGCTTCAGCGCCGCCTCGCGCAGCGTCGAGTTCTCGCGATACGCGGTCATCGCGATCTTGGCCGACTTCTCGTACCCGATATGCGGGTTGAGCGCGGTCACGAGCATGAGTGAGTTCTTCAGGTTCTCGCGGATGCGGTCCTCGTTCGGCTCGATGCCACGGGCGCAGTGCTCGTCGAAGGCACGACAAGCATCGGCGATCAGCTCGGCTGATTCCAGCACGTTGTGGACCATGACCGGCTTGTAGACGTTGAGCTGGAAGTTGCCCTGGCTGCCCGCGAAAGCGACCGCCGCGTCGTTGCCGTAGACCTGCACGGCGACCATGGTCATCGCCTCGCTCTGGGTCGGATTGACCTTGCCCGGCATGATGGAGGAACCTGGCTCGTTTTCCGGGATCCGCAGCTCGGCAAAGCCGGCGCGCGGACCACAAGCATACCAGCGCACGTCGTTGGCGATCTTCATCAGCGCGCCGGCCAGCGTCCGCAGTGCCGCGCTGGTGTTCACCAGGTCGTCATGGGCCGAGAGCGCGGCGAACTTGTTCGGTGCAGAGATAAAAGGATGGCCCGTCTCCTCCGCGATAAAGCGGGCGGCTGTTTCACCGAAACGCGGGTCGGCGTTCAGCCCGGTGCCCACCGCCGTGCCGCCGATCGCCAAGCGGTAAAGCCCCTTCAGGGCATGCTCCAGCGTTGCGGTGGCATCGTCCAGCTGCGCCACCCAGCCTCCGATCACCTGGCCCAGCGTCACGGGGGTTGCGTCCTGCAGATGGGTGCGGCCGACCATGACGACTTGCCCGTATTGCTGGGCCTTGGCATCCAGAGTGCTGCGCAGCTGCCGAACGGCGGGGACGGTGGTGTCGATCAGCACCTCCACCGCAGCAATGTGCATGGCGGTCGGGAAGGTGTCATTGGAGGACTGGCTGTGGTTCACGTCGTCGTTCGGGTGCACCGGCATCTTCGAGCCGAGCTGCCCACCGGCGATCTGGATGGCCCGGTTCGCGATCACCTCGTTGGCGTTCATGTTGGTCTGGGTGCCGGAGCCAGTCTGGAACACAACCAGGGGGAACTCGGCGTCCCAGCGCCCCCCGATCACCTCGTCCGCGGCGCTCACGATCAGCTCGGCCCTGTCCCGCGGGATCTGGCCGAGCTCCGCATTGGCCCTTGCTGCAGCCTTCTTCAGCACGCCCAAGGCGCGGATCACCGGGCGCCCGAACCGGAAGCGATCCACGCCGATGGGGAAGTTCACGCGCGACCGCTGCGTCTGGGCGCCCCAAAGGCGGTCGGCGGGAACCTGAACCTCTCCCATGGAGTCCGTCTCGGTCCGGAAGGCTGTTTCCGGGTTGCTCTCGTGC
>CALMVT010000574.1:0-846 GCA_937873175.1 uncultured Acetobacteraceae bacterium
TTGAGCGGGCAGCCAACCCAGACGGGCCGGCCTACGCGTGGACGGACCCAGGCCCCGAACGGGTTCGCCGCGTCTGCCAGGGTTTGCGCCGAGGCCAGCGTCGCCCGGTGGCGGTCCGGCGCCCCACGGCGCTCGGCCAGCTTGGCGTCGGCGTTACGGTCCATCGCCATGACCGGCTCGACTTGGAACGGATCGCCCACCACGACGGCCCGCCGGGCCCGCCAGATCGCGCCGAGCGCCTGGTGCGGCACCGCCTGGCCCGCCTCGTCCACCAACAGCCAAGGGATGCTTCCCGCGCCCATGTGGGCAAAGCCGCGCGGCAGCGAGGCGAAGGTGGTCGAGACCACCGGGGTCACCAGGGCCAGCGTGGCCCACAGGTGCTCGGCGGCCTTCTGCACCACGGGCTGGATCTCTCCCCTGCCCCGCAGCATCGCCAGCGCCGCGCGCAGGTTCCGGTCGAGGAGGTCAGGTCCCGCCGCGCACACGAAGGCAAGGTGCACGCGCATCGCCGCCGCGAACAGGCGTGCCCTGGCGTCCTTGAACACGTCGCTGTTGCCCGGAAGCATCTGCTCGCGCATCTCAGGATCAGCAGCATCCGCCACGTCGGCAACCGTCACCAGCCCTGGATGCCGGGCCGCCAAGGCGGCCGCTGCCTCCACCACCCGTGCCGCCTCCCGCCTGGCGCTCGCCAGGTCCGATGCCATGCGGTCGGATGACGCGGAAAACGCTTCGCGGATCCGATGCGCCTCGCGCCGGGTGGCCTGCGCTGCCCGGAGGTGACGGTCGGCATCGGCCCGCAGCGCCGCCGTGGCGGACAGCTCCTGCTTCCACTTGGCCGACCTGCCC
>CALMVT010000574.1:856-3044 GCA_937873175.1 uncultured Acetobacteraceae bacterium
CACCTGAACGCGCAGAGCAGGACGGACGGCTTTGCTTCCCTGACGAGACCAACGCTCTTGTCGGCTCGCTCGAACGCCGCGGCCGCCTCCGCGAGTTCGGCCGCGGCCGCGGTCAGGGCATGATCCGCTTGCCGCAGCTCAGTCGCTAAGCGCGCGGCCTCGCCTTCCAACGCTGCCACCTTCGCCTCCGCCGCGGCCCGGCCGTTGTCGCCTTCGGCGGCGCACAGCTCGGCGCGCAGCCCCTCGACCTCGGCCACCGCACGCTTGAACGCGGCCCTCTCGGTGTCCCAGTCCACGGTCGGGCGTGCGTCCGCGAGCAGGCGGAACACGTTGCAAGCCGAAGGCAGGCCCTTGCGCGGCCCCCCGCGCTCGTGCCGGTCCAGGATGGCGGCGAAGCGCCCGCGGTTGCCTTTCTTGCCCAACGCCGCCGAGATCAGGCCCCAGGCGTTTCCGTCCGGCTCCGGGCTTCCATTGTCGTCGTCAGCCTGGTCCTCGTCATCCGGCTCATCCTCGTCGGGCGGACGCGCCAGCAAGGCGTCGGCGGTCGGCGTCAGGAAGTCGAAGCCGTCCAAGTAGCGGCGATCGACCTTCCTGGCGTTGGGCAGCTCCTTGGTGACGTTCTCCACGGCTGCGTTGTTGCTGCTGGCCACCACGATCAGGTGGTCGCGCAGGCTCGGGTGCAGAGCGTGCACCCCGCCGGACGGGCCGTTCCACCTGTCCCGTTCAAAGGCCTCGGCAGGATGGCGGAAGGCGCACAACGCCTCGGCCCGACGCAGCACGACGGCCGCGACGAGGTCCATGAGCAGCGTCGTCTTGCCGGTCCCGGGTGGGCCGTTCACGGAGAAAAGGCCGCCCTTCGAGAGGGTGTCCGTCGCGAGGTCGACCGCAAGCTGCTGCATCAGGGACAGGTCGTGCGCCGACGGCCAGCGGGCGCGGGGGTGCGTGGACGCGGTGCAGGCCCCGGCGACAAAGGCCCGGTCCGTGCAGTCGATGCGCTCCGTCGTTCCTGCCAGGAAGCGCGGCACCAAGCCGCCGTTGCCGTTGCGCACGGCGCGCAGCACGAGCCGGATGTCCTCGAAGTAGAAGCTGTCCACGGGCGGGAGCTCCGCCTTGCGGTGCCGCTCGCGGCGTATCTTCACGGGCTGGCCGGCGGCGTCCTGCATCTCGACCTCGACGAAGACGCTGGCCACAACCGAGCGCACCACGGCCAGCGGCAGCCCGCGCGGCAGGCCGCGCAACCACGTCAGGGTCTCCGACGCGACCTCGCGCATCGCGTCCACGAACTCCTCGTCAACCCGGCGCTCTGCTCCCGCATACGCGTTGGCTACCTCGTTGAACGTGGCCCTCATCTGGCGGCGGAACGCCTCAAGCTGGTCGTCGAGATTGGGAGCGGTTCTCGACCGCAGGCTTTCGAACGCTAATCCGAAAGCGGGCATCAGCAGGCTGTCGGGAATGGCCATGCCGTCGTGGCCGACCGCGAACACGCCCGCGAAGCCGAACCGCTTGGCGGTAGGCGCAGGCCGGGTGTCGTGATCCGTCTCGGGCGTCGTTGCCAGCGCGCGGATGATGTCAGCCTGGTAGCGTTCCCGGCCGAAGATGCCGAAGCGGACGAAGTGCCTGTGGCGCTTGTCGGGGTGGCCGAACGTGCCATCGTGCCACGGGAACTCGCGATCCGGCACGTGACGGGCCTCGAAGGTGCCCCGGGCGTCGGTGTCGCGGTCGTCCTCCACATTGGGCGGGGTCAGCGCCTCGACGTCCATCCAGTACAGGAGCGTCCGGGCGAGGTCATCGCCGGCTGCGGAGCGTCCAGAACGGGTGCTGAAAGGGTTGAGATCGTCAGGAGGTGCCATTGATTGCCCATTAGCCGGACCGGAGCGCTCCCGCATCGCCGCGGCAGTCGAGAGGCAGCATTCACGACGAGATCTGCGTCGGCTGCAAGCGCCGTCCTGCACGCAGGAGGGCCGCCCCTCAGCTCGAACGACGTTGGCGCTATCTTTCAATCTCGACGCTGTCCATTTGCAGTTGGGCCACTCCTGACGGACCTTGGTGCACATTTCAGATCATGAATGTGGAGCCCCAACTCAGGGCGCTCTCAATGGATGCGCTGGAACACCGGCCTGGCGAGGCGGGCCATCCGGTTCAGCACCGAGCAGGCGACCTTGGCCTCAGTCGTTTGGGCGGGCAGAGT
>CALMVT010000574.1:3054-3809 GCA_937873175.1 uncultured Acetobacteraceae bacterium
GTCCGGGCGCGCAGGCGGCTGCCGATGACGGTCTTGTAGCGGAACATGGCAGTTTCCGCGTGCGACCGCCGGCCGTAGCCGACCGCCTCCTGCCAGCCCAGGCGCCCCTTGGCTTGGATTATCTGGATGTGCCGGTCGCGCTGAGTGGGCGCGGTGCCTGCCTTCGAGCTTGGAACCGCGGTTGAGTGTGGCGGAATGACCACCGCCACGGGCGGGTCGGGCTGGCACTCCGAAACCGCCCGGTAGACGGGGTCGCCGTCGTAGGCGCCATCCGCCGTCACCGAGGCGATCGGGCCGGAGATCTGCCCGAGCAGCGGGCCGACCTGGGACGCGTCGCCTTTCTCGTTGCCTGTCAGCTCGGACGCGAGGATCTCGCCGTTGTCGGGGTCGACGGCGAGGTGCAACTTGCGCCAGGCCCGCGTGCCGCGCGCGCCGTGCTTTTCCACCAGCCACTCGCCCGCGCCGTAAACCTTTTGGCCCGTGGCGTCGATCACCACGTGCACCGGCCCGCTCGCCTGGGCTTGCCCCAGCGCCGTGGCGAGCGCCAGCCCGGGGCTGCGCCGCGAGAACGTGGTATGGTCGGGCACGCCGACGTCGATCCCGAGCAGGGCGGTGATCGAGCGCAGCAGGCCCTCGGTCTGCCGCCACGGACGGCCAAAGGCCAGGCGCAGCAGGTGCCCGGTCTCGATCGCCACGTCCGAGTAGTCGCGTGGACGACCGCGCTGGCCGGTACGGGGCGGCTGCCAGGCCGCGAG
>CALMVT010000575.1 GCA_937873175.1 uncultured Acetobacteraceae bacterium
CGCCCCGGTTGCCGGCGTGGTCAGCCGCCGCACGGCGCGGCTCGGCGCCGTGGTGGCGGGCGCGGGCGACCCGCTGTTCCGCATCATCCAGGACAACGCTATCGAATTGGAAGCCGACGTGCCTGAAATCTCGCTCGCCAAGCTGCGGCCTGGCCAGCCCGCCCGCATCGATGCCGCCGGCGGCGCGCGCACCGGCCGCGTGCGCCTGGTTTCGCCGGAAGTGAACCGCGCCACCCGGCTGGGCCGCGTGCGCGTGGCGGTGGACGGCGACGGCCCGCTGGTGATCGGCAGCTTCGCCCGGGCCGAGGTCGAGACGGCGAAGCGCGAAGGCGTGCTGGCCCCGCTGTCCGCCGTGCTGTTCCAGCCGGACAGCGCCGTGGTGCAGGTGGTGCGGGACGGGCTGGTAGAAACCCGGCGCGTGCAGGTTGGCTTGCGCGCCGGTGGGGTGGCGGAAATCCAGGACGGGCTGCGCGCGGGCGAGGCGGTGGTGGCGGTGTCCGGCACCTTTATCCGCGGCGGCGACCGGGTGACGCCCGTGCAGCCGGGCGCGGCGAGCGGGGGCAGCTAACCGTGGCATTCAACATCTCGGGCGCGGCCATCCGCAACCCGATCCCGCCGCTGGTGCTGTTCGCGGTGCTGACGATCCTGGGCCTGGTTGGCTTCGTCATGCTGCCGATCACCCGCACGCCCAACATCGACGTGCCCGTGGTGTCCGTCACTGTGACCCAGCCCGGCGCCGCGCCCGGCGAGCTGGAAGCCCAGGTCACGAAGAAGATCGAGGACGCCGTCGCCGCCGTGACCGGCGCGAAGCACCTGCTGTCCACCGTCACCGACGGCACCAGCCTGACCGCCGTCGAGTTCCGCCTGGAGGTCAGCAGCGACCGCGCGCTGAACGACGTGCGCGACGCTGTGGCCAAGATCCGCGCCGACCTGCCGCGCGGCATCGACGAGCCGGTCATCGAGCGCGTGGACATCGTGGGCCAGAGCATCCAGACCTTTGCCGCCTCTGCCCCTGGCATGACGCTGGAAGCGCTGTCCTGGTTCGTGGACGACACGGTGCTGCGCGACCTGCAAGGCGCGCAGGGCGTGGGCCGGGTGGAACGGGTGGGCGGCGTGACCCGGGAAATCCGCGTAAGCCTCCATGCCGACCGCCTGGCGGCGCTGGGCATCACCGCGGGCGACGTGAACCGCCAGCTCCGCGCCACCAGCGCCGACCTGTCCGGCGGGCGCGGCGAGGTGGGCGCGCAGGAGCAGGCGATCCGCACCCTGGCCAGCGCGCGGAGCCTGCAGCAGTTGCGGGACACCCGCCTGGTGCTGCCGGGCGGGCGGGAGCTGCGCCTGGCCGACGTGGCGCAGGTGGAGGACGCCTACGAGGAGCCGCGGAGCTTCGCCCGGCTGAACGGCGAAACGCCCGTGGTGTCGTTCAGCATCTACCGGGCCAAGGGCGCCAGCGAGGTCGATGTCGGCAACGCCGTCGCCGCCCGCCTGGCCAAGCTTTCGGCTGCCCACCCGGAGGTCACGTACACGCTGATCGACGACGGCGTGCGCACCGCCCGGGGCAGCTATCTTTCCGCCATGCACGGGCTGATCGAGGGCGCGGCGCTGGCGACGGTCGTGGTGCTGGTGTTCCTGCGCAACTGGCGCGCCACCGTGCTGGTCGCCGTGGCCCTGCCGCTGTCCATTATCCCGGCCTTTGCCGCCATGCTGGCGATGGGCTTCACGCTGAACTTCGTCAGCTTGCTGGCGATCACCCTTGTCACCGGCATCCTGGTCGATGACGCCATCGTGGAGATCGAGAACATCGTCCGCCACATGCGGATGGGCAAGCGCCCGTTCGAGGCGGCGGTGGAGGCGGCGGACGAAATCGGCCTGGCGGTGATCGCGATCACCCTCACCATTGTCGCCGTGTTCTCTCCTGTCAGCTTCATGGGCGGCATCGCCGGGCAGTTCTTCAAGCAGTTCGGTTTAACGGTCTCGGCTGCGGTGCTGACGTCCCTGCTGGTGGCCCGGCTGATCACGCCGCTGATGGCCGCCTACCTGATGCGCCCGGTTGCCGCTCATGACGAGCAGGACGGCTCCATCATGCGGGCCTACACGCGCTTCTTAGCGGCGACGCTGCGTTGGCGCAGCCTAACCCTGCTGGCCGGCCTCCTGGCGTTCAGCTTGTCGATCTGGTCCACGACCCTGCTCCCCACCGGGTTCATCCCGCCGGAGGACCAGAGCCGCGTGGTGCTGTCCATCGAGCTGCCGCCGGGGTCCACGCTCGCCGACACCGGGGCGGCGACGGACCGCATCGCCGCCGAGTTCCGGCAGGTGCCGGAGGTGACGACGGTGTTCGTGGTGGGCGGCACGACGCCCACGGGGGCCGGCAAGGAGATCCGCCGGGCCAAGATGATCGTGAACCTCTTGCTCAAGGAAACCCGCGCCCGCAGCCAGAAGCAGATCGAGGTGGAGCTGACCCGGCGCCTCGCCACCCTGCCCGACGTGCGCGGCTGGTACGTGAACGACCGGGGGGAGCGCGAGCTGTCGGTCACGGTGCTGGGGGAGACCCCGGAGGCGCTGGACCGCGCCGTGGCGGGGCTGGAAAGCGGGATGCGCCGCCTGCCCGGCTTCGGCAACGTGGCGCCCTCCGCCGGCGCGGACCGTCCTGAGATCCGCGTGGTGCCCCGGGTGGACGAGGCCGCGCGCTTCGGCGTGTCCACGGAGGCGATCAGCGACGCCGTGCGCATCGCCACCATCGGCGACGTGCCGGCGAACCTCGCAAAGTTTCGCGCGGGCGACCGGCTGATCCCCATCCGCGTGGAGGTGGACACGGCGCTGCGCGGCGACCTCCATGCCATGGAGGCTTTGACCGTCACCGGCGCCACCGGCCTGCCGGTGCCGCTGCTGGCGGTGGCCGACGTGGAGCTGGGGCAAGGGCCGGCCAGCGTCGAGCGCTACGACCGGGTGCGCCGGGTCGTGCTGGGCGCCGATCTCGCCAAGGGCTTGGCCTTGGGCGAGGCGTTGAAGCAGGTTTACGCGCTGCCGCAGGCCAAGGCGCTGCCGCCTGGCGTGCGCATCCAGAACGGCGGCGACGCTGAGATCATGGCGGAGGTGTTCACGGGGTTCGGCCTGGCGATGGGCGCCGGGCTGGTGATGGTGCTGGGCGTGCTGGTGCTGCTGTTCCGCAACGTGTTCCAGCCCGTCACCATCCTATTGTCGCTGCCGCTCAGCCTGGGCGGCGTCATCCTGGCGCTGCTGCTGACCGGCGAGCCGATCAGCATGCCGGTGGTGATCGGCATGCTGATGCTGATGGGCATCGTGACCAAGAACGCCATCATGCTGGTCGATTTCGCCATCGAGCGGCGGGCGGAGGGCATGGAACGCGCCGAGGCGATCATCGACGCCGGGCGCAAGCGGGCGCGACCCATCGTGATGACCACCATCGCCATGGTCGCCGGCATGGTGCCGAGCGCGCTGGGCCTGGGCGACGGGGGCGAGTTCCGCGCGCCCATGGCGATCGGCGTGATCGGCGGGCTGATCGTTTCGACGCTGCTGTCGCTGGTGTTCGTGCCGTCGTTCTACACGGTGATGGACGACCTGTCGCGCTTGGCCGCGCGGCTGTTTGGCCGGTTGCTGACGTCACGCGACGCCGCGGTGCCGCCGACGCGGCGCCCGGGCCTGCCGCCCTTACGCAAGCCCGCGGCGCTTGCCGCCACCCGGCCGCTGCCGGAGTAGCCGTTACCGCCGATTCGTATGCCGCCGGGCCGGAGCGTGGGCCGGCGCCGCCTTCTTCGCGGGTGCGGCCACCGGGGCCGGGGCTGCCGCCTGGCCCTCGGCCGGAGTCACCGCCACGTCCACCTGCAGCGAGGCGTCCGGCGCGCCGGACGCGTGCGGCACCAGGGCCACGGCGAACCGGTCAGACCCGGTGTAGCCGGGGTTGGCGCTGTACTCGACGCGGGTTTGCCCGTTGACTGGCCGGATATACACCCGCCCATGCTCCGGCCGCGTTTTCACGAGGCCGTACTTGAACGGCTGTCCGTCCTTCTCCGCCGTGACGAGGCCGCACCAGCCGTCATTGGTCAACGCGATCGTCGCCGGCGTCGGCGCCGCCAGGTCAACCGCGGACGGGGTGCAGGTCTTGGCGATGCCCTCGTTCTGCAGATCCACGGCCGGCGTGGGCGGGGGCGTCCTGGCGCAGCCCGCCAAAGCGAGCACGGCCGCGGTTGCGATCAGCTTGGTATGCAAGACTCGGCTCCTAGTCGCAATGAGTGCGCCTGACTGCCACACCCGGTTCGGGACGCCAAGCCGAGGCTTGCGGTTTTCCCCGGCCTGACCCGGCGCCGGGTTCCACGGCCGCTTTCAAATCAGAATGGTGAATTATGACGCGGTTTTGCAACTAAGCCTCAACCCCCGTGCTCCCCTGGGCGCAACGCAAAGGGCTGCATCGTGGACGCTGAACCGAGGCCGGACCCGCCCGCGGCCTGCCACGGCGGCGAGTGGGGATATTTCGCGCAGCCCGACAGCCCGCCCCGGCCGTCCGTGCGTCCCGCCCGCCGGGCGGAGCCGAACGAGGAGGCCGATGAAACGGGCGCACGCAGGCGGAACACCGGCAAGCAGGCGGAGGACGACGAGGCCGTGGCAGGTGACGAGGATCATGCGCCCGAAGCGCCGACGCCGTGCCGGCGGATGGCCAGGCGACCAAGCGCACGGTGGACCTCGGCAACTACGTGACCCCGGGCAGTCGCTGCTGGCGATGGTGCCGAACCGGCTGTGGGTGACGGCGAACTTCAAGGAAACGCATTTGGCGCTGATGCAGCCCGGCCAGCCCGTGCGCGTGGACGCCTGCCCCAACCTCGACATCAGCGCCCGGGTGGACAGCTTCCAGGCCGGCTCCGTGTTCAGCAGCTTACCCGCCGAGAACGCGACGGGAAACTACGTGAAGGTGGTGCAGCGCGTGCCGGTGCGGATCACCTTACGATGAGAAGCAGGACCTGTCCCGCTGCCGCATGGCGTCGGGCATGTCCGTCACGCCGCGCGTCACGGTGCTCTGATCGCTGGCCCTGCGCTGCCGCGGTCCGCGGCGGGGCCGAACTCGCCCTGGCTGCTGGCGGTCGTGTGTCCATCGCGGCGTTCATGGAGGTGCTGGACACCACCATCGCCAACGTCGCGCTGCGCCACATCGCGGGGAGCTTGGCGGCCGGGCAGGACGAGAGCACACACATCGTCTCCAGCTACGTCGTCGCCAATGCGATCATCCTGCCGGTCAGCGGCTGGCTGTTCAACGTGATCGGGCGCAAGGGTTTCTACATGGGCTGCGTCGTGCTGTTCACCATGGCGTCGGTGGCCTGCGCGTTTGCGACCAGCGTTTGGATGATGCTGTTGTTTCGGATGCTGCAGGTGTTCTGGCAGCCGTTCATCTTCGTCCCGCTGTCCGCCGTGCAGTTCACCAGCGTGCCGCCCGACAAGAACAGCGACGCCACCGCCAATATCAACCTGATGCGCAACCTGGGGCATGTCCATCGCCACCACGCAGCTTCAATGGCGCGGGCATTTCCACCACCCGGCAGCGCATCAGCAAGGAGGGCGTGGTCAGCCCCTTTGGTAGCGGCGGCGGATCGGGCGCAAGCTCGCCCGGCACGCAGTCGAACGGCCTCGGCGGCCAGCAAGGCGGCTTCCCGGCCGGTGGCGCGGCCATCCCGCCGTTCAACCTGTTCCAGCGCGGTTTCGATGCATCATGGCAGCTTGACCTGTGGGGCCGGGTGCGCCGCACCGTGGAAAGCGCCGATGTCACAACGCACCGTGCTGCATGCCTTCACCGAGGTGGATGACGCCCTGATCGCCTATGCAGCCGAGCAGCGTCGGCGCAACCGCCTGGCGAAGCGGGTGGCGCAAAGCCGCCGTGCGTTCAACCTGAAGCAGTATCGCCAAAGCGTCACCGACTTTCTGCAAGTGCTGACGGCCCAGCGCACGGTGCTGGCGGCGGAGCAGCAGTTGTCCGACAGCACCGCCACGGTTTCGGCCAACCTTGTTTCTTTGTACAGGCGGCTGGGCGGCGGCTGAGAAGCGGACCTGCGGCGGATGGGCAGGTCCCGAAGCTGTAGAAGCCTGACATTCTGCAATTATAGGTTGCAGCGGCGTGCATGGTAAGCTGGAATCGTTCCGGCGTTTGGAGAAGCGCGGCATGGTGTTTCGGTGGTCTGCGCTTCGGCTGTGGCCGGTCGCGTTCGTGGTGTCGGCGGCGATCTTGCTGGCCGGGTGCGCCGGCGGCGGCAGTGGCGGCTACGATCCCAGCCTCAGCCCGGCGGAAAACCAGCTCCGGCAGTCCAACGCGCGCTTCAACCAGACGGTCGGCACCGGCGCGGGTGCGGGCGCGCTGCTAGGGGCCGTCGCCGGCCTGGCGTTGGGTGGGCGGAATCGCAGCCAAGCCGCCCTGATCGGCGCCGCCGCGGGCGGGGCGCTGGGCGCCGGCGCAGGCTTTGCCGTCGCGCGCAACAACTTAAGCCGGGCAAGCAGCGAGGCGCAGTTCAACGACGCGATTCAAAAGGCAGCGGCTGACGCGAATGCCTTCCGTGCTTCAGCCCAAGCATCTCAGCAAATTGCGGATGATGCGGTTGCCGACACGCGGAAGCTTAAAGGGCAGCTTCAGGCCGGATAGATTACCCAGGCCCAGAATCGATCCAAGATTTCTAGG
>CALMVT010000576.1 GCA_937873175.1 uncultured Acetobacteraceae bacterium
GGCGGGCGCCGGGCGCGGTCAGCGTGCGGCCGACGGCGGCGAGCAGGGTGTGGGCGGTTCCGCCGTCCCGGGCGCGGGTGATCTCCAGGCTGGCGCGGGTGGCGGCGTCCAGCATCATCTGCCCGGCGAGCACCGCCGGCTGCGGCCGGGACAGCCGGGGCATCGCTCCGGCCTGCGTCGTGCGCACGTAGTCAAGCGTCATGGCGGCGGCGACCGCCTCCGCCTCCGTGAACGTGCCGAAGGCGTCGAGGCTTGCGGCGCCGAATGCTTCGGCCACGCGTCGCTGGGCGGCGGCGGGCGCCAGGGCGACGGCGGCCGGGCCACGGCGGTCGGACCAATCGCCCAACGGGATGTCATCCGCCGCCAGGATTTCCGCCGGTTCCAGCCGACCCAGCAGCGGCGGCAGGTCGGCGGGGGAGGGGGCGGCGGTCTCGAACAGCCCGGTGGACACGTCCAGCCACGCGGCGCCCACCGTCGCGCCGACCCGGGCCAGCGCCAGCAGCAGGTTCGGGCGGTGCGCGTCGAGCAGGCTGTCCTCCGTCAGCGTGCCCGGCGTGACCAGGCGCACCACCGCGCGGCGCAGCGGACCCTTGCCGGTGCGCCCCTTTGCCGGCTCCATCTGCTCCGCCACCGCGACGCGGAAGCCGCGGCGAATCAGGCGGGACAGGTAGGCCTCCGCCGCGTGCACCGGGACGCCGCACATCGGGATCGGCTCGCCGTTGTGCTCGCCGCGCCGGGTCAGCGCGATGTCGAGGGCGGCGGCGGCGGCCTCCGCGTCGGTGAAGAACAGTTCGTAGAAGTCGCCCATGCGCAGGAACAGCAGGGCGTCCGGGTTGTCGGCCTTGAGCGCGAACCACTGGGCCATGGCTGGGGTCGCGCCGGCAGCGCTGAGAGTGGAGGTCGCGCCTGCGGCGCTGGGGGCGGGGGACGCGCCGGCGGCGCTGGGCAGATCCATCCCATCATTCTAACAAGCCATGCCGCACCTGCGAAGCGGCTGGGTTACGCACCCGGCACCGCTGGCGTATGCAGGTTGATCCGACCGGACGGAAGCCGGCACGTTTCAGGAGTTTGACCCATGGCTGACGGCATCATCGAACCGCGCGCGGGCCGCGTGTCCGCCGAGGAAGCGCTGGCGCTGCACGCGAGCGGCCGGCCGGGCAAGCTGGAAACGCGGATCAGCAAGCCGCTGGTGACGGCGCGGGACCTCAGCCTCGCCTACTCGCCCGGCGTCGCCGAGCCGTGCCTGCATATCCAGCGCGACGCGGCGCTGGCCTACGACTACACGACCAAGGGCAACATGGTCGCCGTGGTCTCCAACGGCACGGCGGTGCTGGGCCTCGGCAACCTGGGCGCGCTCGCCTCCAAGCCGGTGATGGAGGGCAAGGTCGCGCTGTTCAAGCGCTTCGCCGACCTGGACGGCATCGACCTGGAAGTTTCAACGGAGGACGTGGAGGAGTTCGTCAACTGCGTGCGCTTCCTCGGCGCGGGCTTCGGCGGCATCAACCTGGAGGACATCAAGGCGCCGGAATGCTTCGTCATCGAGAGCCGGCTGCGCGAGCTGATGGACATCCCGGTGTTTCATGACGACCAGCACGGCACGGCCATCGTGGCGGCGGCCGGTCTGATCAACGCCTGCCACCTGACCGGGCGCAGCTTGTCGGACACCCGGCTGGTGGTGAACGGCGCCGGCGCCGCCGCCATCGCCTGCGTCGAGCTGCTGAAAGTGATGGGCGTGCGGCCGGAGCACGTGACGCTGTGCGACACGCGGGGCGTGGTTTACCGGGGCCGCACCGCCGGCATGAACCAATGGAAGTCGGGCCACGCGGTCGCCACCGACGCGCGGACGCTCGCGGACGCGGTGGCGGGCGCCGACGCCTTCTTCGGCTTGTCGGTGCAGGGCGCGCTCACCGCGGAGATGGTGCGCAGCATGGCGCCGCGGCCGATCATCTTCGCCATGGCCAACCCCGACCCGGAGATCACGCCGGAGGACGCCCGCGCCGTGCGGGACGATGCGATCATCGCGACCGGGCGCAGCGACTACCCGAACCAGGTCAACAACGTGCTCGGCTTTCCCTACATCTTCCGCGGCGCGCTGGACGTGCGGGCCAGCACCATCAACGACGCGATGAAGGTCGCAGCCGCCGAGGCGCTGGCGGCGCTGGCGCGGGAGGACGTGCCGGACGAGGTGCACACCGCGTCCTCCGGCGGCGCGCGGCTGCGCTTCGGCCCCGACTACATCATTCCCAACGCCTTTGACCCGCGGCTGATCAGCCATGTGCCCCCCGCCGTGGCCCGCGCCGCGGTGGAAAGCGGCGTCGCCCGGCGGCCCATGGCGGACCTCCGCAAGTATGGCCGCACCTTGTCCGGGCGGCTCGATCCCACGGCCAACGCGCTTGACGCCATCATGGAGCGGGTTCGGGCCAATCCCAAGCGCGTGGTGTTCGCAGAGGGCGAGGAGGAAAAGGTCGTGCGCGCCGCCGTGGCCTTCCGCAACGCGGGCTACGGCACCCCCGTGCTGATCGGGCGGGAGGACCGGGTGCGGCAAACGATGGCCGGGTTGGGCCTGGGCGTCGCCGACGGGATCGAGGTGCACAACGCCCGGCTGTCCCAGCACAACCAGCGTTACGTGGCGCTGATATACGAGCGGCTGCAGCGGCGGGGGGCGCTGGAACGGGATTGCCAGCGCATGGTGAACCAGGACCGCAACGTGTTCGCGGCCTGCATGGTGGCCGCGGGCGACGCCGACGCGATGCTGACCGGGCTGACCCGCTCCGCCGCGGTGTGCCTGGACGACATCGCCCAGGTGATCGACACGGAGCCGGGCAAGATCAGCTTCGGCCTTACGCTGATGGTGGGCGGCCAGGGCACGATCTTCATCGGCGACACGCTGCGGCATGAGCGGCCGACGCCGGAGCAACTGGCCGACATCGTGATGGGCAGCGCCGCCGCCGCCCGGCAGCTTGGCCACGAGCCGCGTGTGGCGCTGCTGTCGCACTCGATCTTCGGCAACCCGATGCACCGCACGGTGCACGGCATCCGGGAAGCGGTGTCGATCCTGGACAGCCGCGGCGTCGATTTCGAGTATGACGGGGACATGAGCCCGGACGTGGCGCTTGATCCCGCGATCCGCGCGCTTTACCCATTCTGCCGGCTGACGGGGAACGCGAACGTCCTGGTGATGCCGGGCCTGCATTCGGCGCACATCACCTCGCGCTTGGCGCCGCGGCTCGGCCAGGGCAGCACGATCGGGCCGCTGCTGCTCGGGCTGTCGCGGCCGGCGCAGATCGTGCCGATGGGGGCATCGGTGAGCCAGATCGTGGACCTGGCCGGACTTGCCGCCTATCAAGCCATCGACGCCCGGGCGATCAAGGGCGCGTGAACCTCTGGCTGGGATCAAACCGTTGGATCAAGCGAGCCTGAACCCCGCGGCTGGCGAGGAAGCAGCGCAGGTTGCGTCGCGGCTGAAAAGCATCTTTGCCGGGTCGATCGGCAACCTGATCGAATGGTACGACTTCTACGTTTACAACTCGTTCGCGATCTACTTCGCCAAGTCGTTCAGCAGCAGCACCGATCCCACGGTGCAGTTCATCACCGCGTTCGGCATCTACGCCGTGGGCTTCGTGATCCGGCCCATCGGCGGCTTCATCCTCGGATACTACGCCGACCGGAAAGGACGGCGCGCGGCCCTGACCTTGTCGGTGCTGCTGATGTGCGCAGGCTCCGGCCTGATCGCGGTATTGCCGACCTACGCCACCGCCGGCGTGCTCGCCCCGCTGCTGCTGCTGCTGGCCCGGCTGCTGCAAGGGGTGTCCTTGGGCGGGGAGTATGCGTCATCCGCGACATATCTGAGCGAGATCGCCGGGTCGAAGCACCGCGGCTTCTACAGCTCCTTCCAGTATGTGACGCTGATCGGCGGGCAGGTGGTCGCGGCGCTGGTGCTGCTGGTCATGCAGCAGGCGTTCAGCGCGGCGGAGCTTGAGGCTTGGGCGTGGCGCATTCCCTTCGCCATCGGCGCGTTCGGCGCGCTTTACGGGCTTTACCTGCGCCGCAACCTGGCGGAAACCGCCGAATGGGAGCGGGCCAGCCGCGAGCCGCGGCGCAACCTGATCCGGGAGCTGCTTACGCATCCCAAGGAATTGCTGCTGGTGTTCGGGCTGACCATGGGCGGCACCACGGCGTTCTACACCTTCAGCAGCTACATGCCGACCTACCTGTCCAACACGCTGAAGTTCCCGCGCGAGTGGGTGGCGGAGATCAGCTTCATCACGCTGATCCTTTACGCCGCCATGCAGCCGGTGTTCGGCGCCATCAGCGACCGGATCGGCCGGCGCCCGGTGCTGCTGTGGTTCGGCGTCATGGGCACGCTGTTCACCGTGCCGATCCTGACGGCGCTGGGGTCCACGACCGGATACACGCAGGCGCTGCTGCTGATCCTGGCGGCGCTGATGATCGTGTCCGGCTACACGTCGATCAACGCCGTGGTGAAAGCGGAGCTGTTTCCCGCGGAGGTGCGGGCGCTGGGAGTTGGGCTGCCCTACGCGCTCGCGGCCTCGGTGTTCGGCGGCACGGCGCCGCTGATCGCCCTGCAGTTCAAGGCAGCGGGGCATGAAAGCTGGTTCTACTGGTACGTGACGGCGCTCACGTTCCTGTCCCTGCTGGTTTACGCGCTGATGCGGGACACCAAGGCACACACGCGCATGGAGCAATAAGAAGCAGGCCCTCGCGTTCGAGCAACGTCACTGAATTTCCAAGCACGGGCATCAAGTGGTTCGCCGGCGGCGTAGTCTGCCATGTCGTCAGTTGCCAAGCCTGGATCAACGTTGCAAGGTAAGAACCGATTATCCAGCAACGATTCGGTTGATATGGCAGAAGATCGTGGGCGGCGGCCCGGGCATTTCGGTGCTTGCTTTGGAATTGTGCCACGCAGCAGCGTGAAGCAAGGCCGCCGAGCGCTGACCATGAAACCTGTCGGCTGAAAGCTTGCCGATGCACAACGCTGCGACCGCTCTCTTCATCCTATCCTCGGTTGTAAGCCTCTTGGGAGGTCATCTCCGTGATCGGTTCGTGTGCACCGACGAGCGCCCGACCGATGTGGATACGATGAGAGTATTCAGAGTTCAGCGGCGCCTGTGTATTGGGTTTTTCGTTGTGGCAGGCTTGGGGCTTGCCTTCGCAACCATGAATGCCCTCGCATTCGCGATTTTTCGCCTGAGCGACGCAGACGTGTTTTGGACGGCAACCATGGCCGGAACTTGGTCGGTCGTCGTGGCAACTTTGTTCGTGGCGACCTATGGCGCCATGCAGAAAGCAAAAACCATGTCCGCATCGTGACGGTGATTTCAGCAAAGGGATTTGGGCGGGAGCGGCGGCACGCGCAGTAGACCCAGGTGGAACACAGCACAGCCGGCACCCCTGACTGCGCCGGCCTCCGAACGGACCCGCGCAACACGCTGCCGCGTTAACCCACAGCCTCGGCTTGGCGCGGCGTCTCAACCTTGGCCACGCCCTCGGTCAGCATCTCGATCCGCCCGGTGATCTGGCCACCGTCCTCGACCTGCAGTCGGCGGCACCGGGCGGTGCCCAGCACCTTGCCGGTCGCCCGGACGATCAGGTTGCCGCGCACCGTCAGCGTGCCGTCGATGGTGCCGCCGATCTCCGCATCCTCAACCTCGACCTCACCCTTGAACACGCCGCCCGGGGCGATGCTCAGCTCGGTCGCGTGGATCATGCTGGCCTCGACCGTGCCCTCGACGACAAGCCGCTCGGCGTCCGCGACGGTGCCTTGAACGGAGATGCCGCGGCCGACCACCAGGGTGCGGCGCTCCGACGCTTCGCGCACGCGGTCTGGCACCGCGACGGGGCGCGGCGGGGCAACGAGGCTGGGCGCCGGGGCAGGAGGCGGCGCGGGCGCGTTGGGCATGCCGACGCTCGGGGCGGACAACGGCGTGCGGGCCATGGTGAGAGCCTCCTGGGACGGAACGGGGCGGTAAGGGGGGACCCCGAGGCCGGTGTCGGCCGGCCAGGGCGGGCGCGGCGCGTTCAGCGCGACGGGGCCGTCCGTCATGCCGTCGGCGGCGCCAAGCGTATCTTGCTGCGAGGTGGCTGAGTCGTTGCCCATGGAACCTTCGGGTTTGCGGCGCTTGAACAAGCGGGTCCTCCTTCGAGGCTGCGCGCCGCGTCACGGCGCGCGTTCATCGTGGCCTAACATAAGCCGGCGTCATTTCACAACCCGTTACGAACATTCAGCGCGCCCGGTTCAGCACGTGCACCATGGCCGCTGTGCCTACCACGGGAACCAGCAGGTTCAGGCCCGGCACGCTGCCCGCCAGCGCCAGCGCCACGCCCTGGGCCAGCACCGGCAAGCGCAGCCCGGCGTAGCGCCGCAGCGCGTCCGCCCGTCCCATGCGGCGCATGGCGACCCCCATGAACAGGCCGCGGCCGATCGCCCAGCCGGCGACGAGCCACCCGAGCACCAGGCCGACTCCGGGCAAGAGGATCGCCAGCAGCAGGGCGACCACTTGCATCGCCAAAACCTGCGCCCCGAGCGTCAGGCCGTCCCACGCCTGCACGACCAGCGGCGCGCCCAGCGGCGCCGGCAGGCCCGGGTAGAACCGGCCGTCCACCGCGGCGGCGATGCGGTCCATGTAAAGCGTCGCGATCAGCAGGGCGACTGGCACGAACAGCCACAAGGCCAGCAGCGCCGCGCCCACGCCCCCGGCCAGCCCGGCAAGCCAACCCAGCCAGCCCGGCTGCGCCACCACCTGCTCCACCGCCCACACGCTGCCGGTCAGCAGGCTCAGGAACACCACGCCCGACAGTGCGAGGCTGCGCCACACGACGCCCAGGAACACCGGGTCCTGCAGTTGGGCGATGGCGCGGGAAAGCGGGGACAGCATGCGGGCGACCTCAAGGCCGGGGTTGCGACAGGACGAGGCAAGGCAGGTTGCGGGCAGGTAAGCCGAATGTTAGGCGCACGCCAGGTCCTCGCGTTTCGGGGAGCGCATCAGGAGCAGCCATGTCCTCTTCCCGTCCCCCCGCCCGGTTCGACATCCTCGGCATCGGCAACGCCATCGTGGACGTGGTGGCACCGACCGGGAACGACTTCCTGTCGCGGCACGACCTGCGGAAGGGCAGCATGGCGCTGATCTCCGCGGACCAGGCGGAGGCGCTATACGCGGCGATGCCGCCGGGCCAGGAGAGCAGCGGCGGGTCGGCGGCGAACACCTGCGCCGTGGCGGCCGGGCTGGGCGCCCGGGTGGCGTTCATGGGCAAGGTCGCGGACGACCCGCTGGGCACAGCATTCCGCCGCGACATCACCGCCGCGGGCGTGCACTTTCCGACCGAGCCGCTGCGGGACGGGGCGCCCACCGCGCGCTGCCTAATCGCGGTCACGCCGGACGGCCAGCGCACCATGAGCACGTATCTCGGCGCCTGCGTCAGCTTCGGCGGCCCGGACCTGGACGAAGCCTTGGTGGCCGACAGCACCGTGACCTACCTCGAAGGCTACCTGTTCGACCCGCCTTCCGCGCAGGCGGCCTTTCTCCGCGCGGCCGGGGCGGCGCACGCGGCCGGGCGGCTGGTGGCGCTGTCGCTGTCCGACGCCTTCTGCGTTGACCGGCACAGGGCGGCGTTCCGCGGCCTGGTGCGCGACCACGTCGATATCCTGTTCGCCAACGAGGCCGAGGTGTGCAGCCTTTACGAAGAAAACGAGTTCGAGGCGGCGGCGCGGCGTGCGGGCGCGGAGGTGGCGCTGGCGGCGCTGACCCGGAGCGAGGCGGGCAGCATCGTGCTGCGCGGCGCCGAGCGGGTGGAGGTGGCCGCGGCGCCCGTGCGCGTGGTCGATACCACGGGGGCCGGCGACGCCTATGCGGCCGGGTTCCTGGCCGCCCATGCGGCTGGGCGCGGCCCGCGCGCCTGCGGGGAGGTTGGCAGCCGGGCTGCGGCGGCGGTGATCGCGCAATATGGCGCCCGGCCGCAGGCCGACCTTCGTGAACTGATCGCATCAATCCAGGATTGATAATGAAACCCAGAGCGGGCATCGCTGTTGTGTTGCTTCGACATGCCATGCCTGGCGCGTCGCGAGCGATCAATAAAGGAACTTCGCAAATGCGTAAGACACTGCTCATGTCGGCAGCGTTGCTTGCCCTGGCTCAGGGGCCGGTGCTTGCACAGAACTCGTTGTCGTCCACCCAGAGTCCACCGGCGCCGAACTCCTCGCAGGGCACGCCGCAGCCGACCAACAGCCTGCCGGACACGGCCGGCACCGCGACCCGCAGTCCAGCGGGCACCGACATCGGCACAACCCGGACGGCCCGGCCGCGGGCGCGGCCGATGGCCTCTGACACGACGGGCACGCAACCCATGCGGGGCCGGATGCGCCAGCACCGCATGGCGGACGGCGAGGCCGGCGTCGATGCGCCGCCGACCAGCGCCTACCGCGGCGGCGCAGGCTCGCCGCGGTCCAACCGGGCCAGCAACATCGGGCCGTCCGATACGCGCTCCGACATCGCCCCGCGCTTGCCGGACCCGGCCAGCGCCGGCACCACTCCGGAGGCTTACCTCGCAGCGGCGCAGCGCGCCCTCGCATCGGGCCGGACCGGCACGGCGCAGGAAGCGCTCGAACGTGCCGAAACGCGCTTGCTGACCCGCTCCACCGAGGCGTCTGCGGCGTCCACCCCGGCGGACATGCCCATGGTGCAGCAGATCGGCCAGGCCCGCCAAGCCTTGGCGGCGCGCGACATCCCCGGCGCACGCTCGGCCATCCGCGCCGCGCTGGGCAACGCGGGGTAGGTCCGGCAGGGGCTGGCTCGGACGGGCCAGCCCCCTTTAGTCTGCCGACCCGCTCGCGGGCGAACCAGCAGCCGACATCGGCCTCCAGCACCAGTGGCGCCTAGCACATCAGTTCTTCGAAATTCAGATACCTATTTATGTAGTCATCAGTGAACCAATAAAGAAAGCACGTATGGGTGCTAGTCGAGTTTCCATAAGCGTCTTAGACGGTGTGCTTGCACTGACTTTGCCGATCATCGCTTTCTCCATGACTGGTTATCGGGCGCACCAAGTGAGTATCTTTATAAGTAGAAATAAGTCGTTCCGAGAATCTTTCTAGAGCATCATAAAACCGTTTAGCGGGTTGACCAGAACATTGAACACGTATCCATTTGTATTCTTTCGGAATGCCACCTCGATTGAGAACGTTTGTAAAACATGTGCTGTAGAGTCCCAATGGGCCGCTGGGAATATTGTACTGTGGATAGTTTTGAGTTTGTGAGTATGCAGGCCAGTTGGCCGAAAACAACGAGCAGGTAGCAGCCAGGAACTTCCGCGTGCCTCCATCCTTGCTCAGCTTAAGTGCTATTGGGCGCGACGTTAGAGTCCTACTGGGCTGACTCCAGCAGACGTTTCTCGTGC
>CALMVT010000577.1 GCA_937873175.1 uncultured Acetobacteraceae bacterium
GGGCTGACCCGGGCGGCGGCGCAGATCGAGGAACGGCTCGGCCCGGACGCCGCGCTGCCCGACCCGCCCGCCGACCTGTCGCAAGCCGCGGAGGACCGCGCCCGCGCCCGGTTCGAGCAGGCGGTGCGGACGCGCGACGCCTTTGGCCCGGTGAACCTGCGGGCGGACATCGAAGCGGCGGCGCTGGACGAGGCGGCGGCTGCCATCGTGCGCGACCGCGACGAGCTGGCCACCGCCATCGCCAAGCTGCGCGGCGGCATCGGCCACCTGAACCGCGAAGGGCGCGAGCGGCTGGGCCGGGTGTTCCAGGAGGTGGACCGGCGGTTCCAGGCGTTATTCGCCCGCGTGTTCGGCGGCGGGCGGGCGCACCTCCAACTGGTGGGCGACGACGACCCGCTGCTGGCGGGACTGGAAATCTACGCGCAGCCGCCGGGCAAGAAGCTGGCGGCGCTGTCCCTCTTGTCGGGCGGCGAGCAGGCGCTGACGGCGCTCAGCCTGGTGTTCGCGGTGTTCCAATGCAACCCGGCGCCGTTGTGCGTACTGGACGAGGTGGATGCGCCGCTCGACGACGCCAACGTGGACCGCTTCTGCGCGCTGCTGGCCGACATGGTGGCGCAGACTGGGACGCGCTTCCTGGTGGTCACGCACCACCAGCTCACCATGGCCCGCATGGACCGGCTGTATGGGGTCACGATGCAGGAGCGCGGCGTGTCCCGCGTGCTGTCCGTCGATTTGCGCGCGGCGGTGAGCATGGTGGAGGCGGTGGCGGCCGAGTAGTCCCCCCATTCCCCCGTCCTACAACGGCTTGACACCCCGCACCCCCGCCGGTAGCAAGCCCCGGCCTGCAAGGCGCGGCCGGATGGGCGTGCGGGGGGCACGGAATGAGTGACGACAAGGGCGGCTCCTTTGAAGAGCGGCTGCAGGCGGCGCAAACGAGGCAGGCCAGCAACGCGCCGGCTCCCGCTTCCGGCGCGAAGGGGACGGCGAGCCCCATGGGCATTGGCGTCCGGGTCGGGATCGAGCTGGTTTCGGCCTTGGCGGTCTCGGTCGCCATCGGCTGGGGGCTGGACCGGTGGCTCGGCACCCGGCCTTGGTTCCTGGCACTGTTCGTGCTGCTGGGGGGCGCTGCGGGGGTGGCCAACGTGTGGCGCCTGATGATGCCGCGCAGCCCGCGGTAGGGTTGGAGAGGGACGGAAACGTGGCGGCTGAAGGCAAGATGGACGCGCTGGGCCAGTTCGAGCTGCATACGGCGCTCGGCGGCCTCGGGCGGTCGGTGAACTTCACGAACTCAAACCTGATGATGCTGCTCGGCGGCGGGCTGATCATCGGGTTGCTGTATTACGGCATGAAGCCGCGCGCCGTGGTGCCTGGGCGGCTGCAATCCTTGGCCGAAATCTCCTACAGTGGCCTGTTGTCAATGACGGAAGGCAGCATCGGGCCGGAAGGGCGGCGCTTCTTCCCGTTCATCTTCACGCTGTTCTTCTTCGTGTTGATGGGCAACATGCTGGGCCTGCTGCCTTATTCCTTCACCTACACCAGCCACATCGCCGTCACCTTCGGCCTCGCGCTGCTGGTGATCGTGGTGGTCACGGCCGTGGCGCTGCGCATCCACGGCATGCACTTCTTCAGCTACTTCTTTCCGGAGGGCGCGCCGAAGCTGCTGGCGCCGTTGATCATCCCCATCGAGGTGATCTCCTACCTGTCGCGGCCGGTGTCCTTGTCCATCCGCTTGTTCGCCAACATGGTGGCGGGTCACGTGATGTTCGAGGTGTTCGCAACCTTCATCGTGCTGCTGGGCGGCGCGGGCGTGCTGGGGGCCTCCATCGGCATTTTGCCCTTGGTGCTGAATGTCGTGCTGGTCGGCTTTGAGCTGCTGGTCGCGGCCTTGCAGGCTTACGTGTTCGCCATCCTGACCTGCATCTACCTGCACGACGCCGTGCACCTGCACTGACGCCGGCCCGCATTGGCGCCGGCGCGCACCCTTTCACCTTCACCGAAAAAGGACTGAGTTCATGGAAGTCGCTGCTGCAAAGGCCCTTGGGGCCGGCTTGGCCGTCATCGCGCTCGCGGGCGTGGGCATCGGCATTGGCAACATCTTCTCCTCCATGGTGTCCACCGTGGGCCGCAACCCGGCCGCCCGTGACGCCGTGTTCCCCATCGGCATCCTGGGCTTCGCGCTGACGGAAGCGGTGGCGCTGTTTGCCCTGCTGATCGCCTTCCTGATCCTGTTCACCTAAGCCCGCCTGCCGGGGCCGGTTTCTGCGCCGGCCCCGCCCCCAACAAGCCTGCGGGACCTTCTCCATGCCACAGCTCGACTTTTCCAACCCGCTGACCATCGCCCAGGTCGTCTGGATGGCGATCATCTTCGGGGCGCTTTATTACGTCCTCGCGCGCTACACGCTGCCGCAGGTGGCGGAGGTCGTGGACGGCCGAGCGAACCGCATCGCCGGCGACCTGGACAGCGCCCGCGCCGCCAAGGCGCAGTCGGACGCCGCCATCGCCGAGGTCAACGAGGCCGGGCGCCGCGCCAGCGCGGAAGCGCAGGCCGCCATCAACAACGCCATCGCCCAGGTCAAGGCAGAGGCCCAGGAACAATCCCGCGCCGCGGACGAACGCCTGAACCAGCAGTTGGAAGAGGCGGAAAAGCGCATTGGCGAGGCCCGCCGCGCCGCCATGGGCGCGTTGCGCGAGGTGGCACGGGACACGGCCGGCGCGCTTATCACCCGGCTCACCGGGCAGGCGCCCGACCCGTCCGCCGTCCAGGGCGCCGTTGAGGGCGCCATGGCTGCCGCCCGGTCCTGACCCGGCCCTCCCCAGGAATCACGTCCCATGCACCATGACGCCAGCCTTTGGGCCGACCCGCGCTTCTGGGTGGGCCTCGCGTTCTTTCTGTTCTTCGCCATCTTCGGCCGCAAGATGTTCACCCCGCTGCTGGCCGTGCTGGACAACCGCAGCGCCGGCATCAAGCGCGAGCTGGAGGAGGCCGGGCGGCTCCGCCAGGAAGCAGAAGCCATGCTGGCCGACGCCCAGGCCCGACGCCAGGCGGCGCTGCAGGAAGCACAGGCCATGCTGGACAACGCCCGGGCGGAAGCGCAGCGCGCCAGCGAGGCCGCCCGTGCCGAAGCCGCCGGCAGCGCCGCCCGGCGCGAGCGGATGGCGATGGACCGCATCGCCGCCGCCGAAAAGGCGGCGGTCACGGATGTGCGCCAGGCCGCCGCCGACTTGGCCGGCCGTGCCGCAGAGCGCATCCTGGCCGACAACTTCTCCGCTGAAGCGGACGCGACGCTGATCGACCGGGCGATCCAGGGTCTGCCGGCTGCGCTCGCCAGCCGCCGCGCCGCTTGATACGGACGACTTGGTTGGGTGACTATCGTCCGCCCATGGGCCCTCATCCTACAGCATAGGTCGCGTAGGATGGGTGCAACCCATCAGATCCCGTGCACAGGTTGATAAATGGTGCCGCGCATACAACTCCGCGCGGCGACCGATGCGCGACGCGACGGGCCGACGCGTGACGCGGCAATCTACCGGATATTGCCGTAGGACGGTGCGCCCAGCCCGGGGCAGGCGCATTGCGTGCCCACCGGACCTGGCGGCACCTGGCAGATATAGAAGCCGGCCTTGCAGGTCGTGCCGACATAGCCGAC
Organism: uncultured Acetobacteraceae bacterium; assembly: GCA_937873175.1. Classification (GTDB taxonomy): domain Bacteria; phylum Pseudomonadota; class Alphaproteobacteria; order Acetobacterales; family Acetobacteraceae; genus CAHJXG01. The sequence continues at coordinate 3,648 of CALMVT010000577.1, forward strand.
CACCTGCCCTTCCCGCGGCGTGCCGGCGGCGCCCAGCACCGGGTTGGTCGGCGCATAAGGCACCGGCCCGATAGCGTCCGGGTTGCTGTAGCAGCCGCCCAGCGCCAGCAGGGCGCCCAACGCCAGCGCCGGCTTCAGGTTGAACATGGCTTCACCCCTCCGAGATTCGTCATCCATGCTCAACGATCTCGCGCCGGCCTAGGTTTCGGTCCTAGTTCTTCGCTTTGTCGACCAGGCGGTTCTGCGCGATCCACGGCATCATCGCCCGCAGCCGCTCGCCGACCTGCTCGATGGGGTGCTCGCCCATGCGGCGCCGGGTCGCCTTGAAGCTGGCCTGGTTGGTTCGGTTCTCCAGCATCCAATCGCGGGCGAAGCGGCCGGATTGAATGTCCTCCAGCACGCGCTTCATCTCGGCCTTGGTTTCCGCCGTGATGATGCGCGGACCCGTGACGTACTCGCCGTATTCCGCGGTGTTGGAGATCGAGTAGTTCATGTTGGCGATGCCGCCTTCGTAGATCAGGTCCACGATCAGCTTGACCTCGTGCAGGCACTCGAAATACGCCATTTCCGGCGCGTAGCCGGCTTCCACCAGCGTTTCGTAGCCGGCCTTGATGAGTTCCACCAGGCCGCCGCACAGCACCGCCTGCTCCCCGAACAGGTCGGTCTCGCACTCCTCCTTGAACGTGGTCTCTATGATGCCGGCCCGGCCGCCGCCGATGGCGCTGGCGTAGCTCAGCGCCACGTCCAGCGCGTTGCCGCTCGGGTCCTGCGCCACGGCGACCAGGCAGGGCACGCCGCCGCCGCGCTGGTACTCGCTGCGCACCGTATGGCCCGGCCCCTTGGGCGCGATCATGAACACGTCGATGTCCGGGCGCGGGTCCAGCAGGTTGAAATGCACGTTCAGCCCGTGGGCAAAGGCCAGCGCCGCGCCGGGCTTCATGTTGGGGCCAAGCTTCTCGCGATATAGGTCGCCCTGCCCCTCATCCGGCGTCAGCACCATGACCACGTCGGCCCACTTCGCGCATTCTGCCGGGTCCATGACGCGGATGCCTGCGGTTTCCGCCTTGGCCACGCCCGCCGACCCGGCGCGCAGGCCGACCGCCAACTCGCTCACGCCGCTGTCCTTCAGGTTGGCGGCGTGGGCGTGGCCCTGGCTGCCATAGCCGATCACCGCGACCTTCTTGCCCTTGATCAGGTTCACATCAGCGTCGCGGTCGTAATAAACGCGCATGGGCGGAGTCCTTGGTTGTGTGCGTGTGGGTTCCAGCGGCGGTTCTAGCGACCTGGGCGCCGCTGGCTAGTGTGGGGCGGCCGACAGCGTCCGCGTGCCGCGGGCGATGGCCGCGACGCCGGTGCGGCTGACCTCCGCCAATCCGATCGGGCGCAGCAGCTCGATGAAGCTGTCCAGCTTCTGCGTGCCGCCGGTCAGCTCGAACACGAAGCTTTCCACGGTGGCGTCGATCACCCGGGCGCGGAAGGCTTCGGCAAGGCGCAGCGCCTCCGCCCGGTTGGCGCCGTCGCTGATCACCTTCACCATGGCCAGCTCCCGCGCCAAGTGCGGCCCTTCCTGAGACAGCTCGGCCATGCGGTACACCGGCACCAGGCGGTCGAGCTGCGCCTTGATCTGCTCGATCACCATGTCGGTGCCGCTGGTCACGATGTTGATGCGGCTGCGGCTGCCGCCGGCATCGACGGAGGCCACCGTCAGGCTGTCGATGTTGTAGCCGCGCCCGGCGAACAGGCCGATCACCCGGGCCAGCACGCCGCTTTCGTTGTCCACCAGCACGGAAATGGTAGCGGATCGGTGCGGCGGCGCCGGCCGGCCGGAGAAAGGGGGCGCCGCCGCAGGGGGTGTGTCGTCGGGCATCAGACCAGCATCAGCCCTTCATCGGTGATGGACGCCGTGCGGTCCTGGTGCTCCGGCCCTAGGATCATCTCGTTGTGCGCCGCACCGGACGGGATCATCGGGAAGCAATTCTCCTTCTGGTCCACGCAGATGTCGGCGATCACCGGGCGGTCGATGGCGATCATCTCCCGGATCACCCGGTCCAGGTCATCGACGCCCGTGGCGCGCATGCCCACGCCGTGGAACGCTTCCGCCAGCTTCACGAAGTCCGGCAGGGATTCCGAATAGCTTTCCGAGTAGCGCCCGCCGTGCAGCAGCTCCTGCCACTGCCGCACCATGCCCATGTACTGGTTGTTCAGGATGAACACCTTCACCGGCAGGCGATACTGCGCCAGCGTCGCCATTTCCTGGATGTTCATCTGCACGCTGGCCTCACCCGAGATGTCGATCACCAGGGCGTCGGGATGGGCGATCTGCACCCCCATCGCCGCCGGCAGGCCGTAGCCCATGGTGCCGAGGCCGCCCGAGGTCATCCAGCGGTTCGGCTTGTCGAAGCCGAAATGCTGGGCCGCCCACATCTGGTGCTGGCCGACCTCCGTGGTGATGAAGGTTTCCCGCCCGGTTTCCCGGGTGATCTCATACAGGCGGCGGATGGCATGCTGCGGCTTGATGATAGCGCCGGGGCTGGGGTCCTGGGTGAACCTGAGGCTGTCCACCGCGCGCCAAGCGTCGATCTGCCGCCACCAGGCGGCCAGGGCGTCCCGGTCCTGCCGCGTGCCGTCCGCGTGCCAGGCGGCCAGCAGCGCTTCCATCACCCGGGCGGCATCGCCAACGATGGGCACGTCCACCGGCACGTTCTTGTTGATGCTGCTGGGATCGATGTCGGCGTGGATCTTGAGACTGCCGGGGCTGAAGGCGTTAATCCGTCCGGTCACCCGATCGTCGAACCGCGCGCCGATGTTCAGCATCACGTCGCAGCCGTGCATGGTGTTGTTGGCCTCGAACGTGCCGTGCATCCCGAGCATGCCCAGGAACTGCGGATCCTCCGAGGGATAGGCGCCCAGCCCCATCAGCGTGCTGGTGCACGGCATCCCCGTGGTCCGCACGAACTCGCCCAGCGCCGCGGACGCGGCGTCGCCGGCGTTGATGACGCCGCCGCCGGTGTAGATGACCGGCCGCTTGGCCCCCTTGAGCAGCCGCACGGCTTCCTTGATGCGGGCCGGATCGGGTTCGGTAGCGGGGCGGTAGCTGCGGTGCGGCTCGGCCGAAGCGGGCTGGTAGGGGGCCGGGGCGATCAGGATGTCCTTGGGCAGGTCGATCAGCACCGGGCCGGGCCGGCCGCTGCGGGCGATGTAGAACGCCTCGTGCACCGTGCGGGCCAGGTCCTCCGACCGGCGGACCAGGTAGTTCTGCTTGGTGGCAGCGCGGGTAATGCCCGTGGTGTCCGCCTCCTGGAACGCGTCGTTGCCGATCAGGTGGGTCGGCACCTGGCCGGTCAGGCAGACCACGGGGATGCTGTCCATCAGGGCATCCACCAGGCCCGTCACCGCGTTGGTGGCACCAGGCCCGCTGGTGACGAGCACGACGCCGACCTTGCCGGTGCTGCGCGCGTAGCCCTCCGCCGCGTGCACCGCCGCCTGCTCGTGCCGCACCAGGATGTGGCGAATGCTGTTCTGCTGGAAGATCGCATCATAGATCGGCAGCACCGCGCCGCCGGGGTAGCCGAAAATCACCTCCACGCCCTGGTCGCGGAGCGCGCGGAGCAGGATCTCGGCGCCGGATGGCTGCTGCATGGCCGTCATGTTGATGCTCCCAATGGGCCGGGCGGCGCACCGTGCGATGCGCCGCGCCCACCCGCCTTAATGAAATTCATTAAACCACACCACAAGCTTTCCGAAAATTGCGTTTTGTCCGCGAACCGCGCATGGATCGTATGCGTGGCGCGCGGAACAACGACGGGCTGATGGCGGAACCAGGTTGCCTGGCGCTTCGTGTACTGCCGTGTCGCCGATATCGCCCGGCGCTTCGCTTCTTCCAGTGTCAGTTCCCCGCGCAAATGCGCCGACAGCTCCGGCATCCCGTGCGCCCGCAGGGCCGGCAGCGCCGGGTCGAGCCGGAGCGCGAGCAGCGCCGCCGCTTCCTGCAAAGCGCCGGCCGTCAGCATTGCCGTGAACCGTTTTTCAATCGCATCTCGCAACATATCACGCGGCGGGTCCAGCAGCATCATCCGAAAGGACCATGCCGGCGGCGCCGGCGCGGCGGCGTGCCAGGCCGCGAGGCCGCGCCCGGTGCCGCGCCACACTTCCCAGGCGCGGGCCAGGCGCTGCCCGTCGCTGGGGCGCAGCGTTGCCGCGGTGGCTGGGTCGGCTTCCGTGAGCCGGGCATGCAGGGCGGCGGGGCCGCCATCGGCGAGCAAGGACCGCGCCTCCGTCCGCGCCGCCGGGCCGGGGTCGGGGATGTCGGCGAGGCCCTGGGTCAGCGCCTGCAGGTACAGCCCGGTGCCGCCGCACAGGATCGGCATCCGCCCGGCGGTTCGCGCGGCCTCCATGGCGTCCAGCGCCGCGGCCCGCCACCAGGCGGCGCTGCTCGGCTCGGCGGCCGGGCGCACGCCGTAAAGCGCGTGAGGGACCGCTGCCTCCTCCGCCGGGGTGGGGCGGGCGGTGAGGATGCGCAGCTCCCGATACACCTGCATGGAATCCGCGTTGATCACCATGCCGCGCAAGTGCTGCGCGAGTTCCGCGGCGAGCGCCGACTTGCCGCTGGCGGTGGGGCCGGCCACGATCAGCGCGAGTGGAAGCGCAGCCATGTCAGCTTGCCCCACGGCGCAACCCCTGGCATCCCTCCGCCACCATGCACGTCCTCACCCTTGTTGCCCCTCAAGCCGCCGCCGCGCTCACCCCGGCGCTGATCGCCCGCGTGGCGGAGGCGGTGCGCGGCGGCCCGCCCCGCATCCTCTCGCCCGACGAGGCCGCCGAGATCCCCGTTCCCGCCGCCCCGGACCCGGAGCTGGTGCACGCGGCGCTCGACGCCGCCCCCGTGGACGCCGTGGTGACACCGGCGGAGGGGCGCCGCAAGCGCCTGCTGATCGCCGACATGGACAGCACCATCGTGACCACGGAAACCCTGGACGAACTCGCGGCCTATGCCGGCCTGCAGGAGCGGGTCGCCGCGATCACCCGGCGCAGCATGAACGGGGAGATCGACTTCGCCGCGGCGCTGCGGGAGCGGGTCGGCCTGCTGCGCGGCCTGCCGCTCGACGCGCTGGCGCGGACCTGGGACGCGACCGCGATCATGTCCGGGGCGGCGGAGCTGGTCGCGACCATGCGCGCGCACGGGGCGGTTACGGCGCTGGTTTCAGGGGGGTTCACCTACTTCACCTCCCGCGTCGCGGCGCAGCTCGGCTTCGACGTGCACCGGGCCAACACGCTGTTGGACGACGGCGCGGCGCTCACGGGCCGGGTGGGTGAGCCGATCCTGGACCGCGCGGCCAAGCTCGACACGCTGCGGGACCTGGCCGCCGGGCGGGACCTTTCGATGGAGGACTGCCTGGCGGTGGGGGACGGGGCGAACGACCTGGCGATGATCCGCGCCGCCGGGCTGGGGGTGGCGTTCCACGCCAAGCCCATCGTGAGCGCGGAAGCGCAGGCGCGGATCGAGCATTGCGGGCTGCGCGCGCTGTTGTTCATCCAGGGTTACACGGCCGCCGAGATCGTGGGCGCATGATCCGCGGCGCCGCGGGCCTGATCGACGCCGGCCTCGCCCAGCCCGAGGACCGCGCCGCGCTGGAGCGGGTCGGCGCGCGCTACGCCGTCGCCATCACCCCGGCGGTGCGCGCCCTGATCGAGCGCCCGGACGACCCCATCGGGCGACAGTTCATCCCCGACCCGGCGGAACTCGACCCCGCGCCGCACGAGCGCGCGGACCCCATCGGCGACGATGCGCTGTCCCCTCTGCCCGGCGTGGTCCACCGCTACCCCGACCGCGCGCTGCTGAAGCCGCTGCTGGTGTGCCCGGTGTATTGCCGCTTCTGCTTCCGGCGGGAGCACGTGGGGCCGGGCGGCGGCCTGCTGTCCGATGCGCAATTGGAGGCCGCCTATGCCTGGTTCCGCGCGCATCCCGCGGTGCGCGAGGTGATTCTGACCGGCGGCGACCCGCTGATGCTGTCGCCCCGGCGGCTCGGCGCCATCCTGCGCAGCCTGGCCGCCATCCCGCACATCGAGTTGCTGCGCGTCCACACCCGCGTGCCCGTGGCCGACCCGGCGCGCGTGACGGCCGCTTTGGCGGCGGCGATGGAGGGAAATGTCCCGGTCTGGCTGGTGCTGCACGCCAATCACGCGCGGGAATTCACCCGGGATGCCGTGGCGGCGCTGCGCCGGGTTGGGGCGGCGGGGGTGCCGCTGCTTGGGCAATCCGTCTTGCTGCGCGGGGTGAACGACAGCGTGCAAGCCCTTGAGGACCTGTTCCGCGCCATGCTGCGCGCCCGGGTGAAGCCGTATTACCTGCATCAGCTCGACCCGGCGCCGGGCACCGCGCGGTTCGCGGTGCCGATCGAGGAGGGGCAGCGCCTCCTGCGGGCCTTGCGCGGCCGGGTGACGGGGCTGGCCTGGCCGACCTTTGTGCTGGACATCCCGGGCGGGCACGGCAAGGTGCCGGTGGGGCCGGGGTTTCTGGAGGACGGGGCGGTGCGGGACGCGGCCGGGCGGCTGCATGCGCTGGATGAGGGCGGAGCGCCGTGCGGAGGTCCTCAGCCTGCGCGGGGAGATAAGGTCGGCATCCCACGGTGAGATTTGCTGTGTAGTCACTCGCTGCCCGCTCGCGCTGTCATTCGACAGCAATGTCGCGCGGCAAAATTGTCGGCGAGGTGGAGGCTCCCTGTGTCCAGCTTGCTGATCCGCCATGTCGATGACGCCCTGCGTGCCCGACTGAAAGCCCGCGCCCATTACCGCTCCCTGGAGGAGGAAGCGCGGTAAACCTTGCGTAGCGCCCTGGCCCGGGACGCAGACGGAGAAGAAGAAACCATTCTGCAGCTCGCCGCCCGGCTGTTCGGACCGGAACGCGGCGTTGGCCTCGACTTGCCGTCCCGCATGGATGACGGGCAGCGGCTGGCGCCGGACTTTTCCGGGCCGGAGCATGGCCGCTGGTCTTGCTCGCCGCCAACGTGGTGTCCGAGCCGATGCGCCGGCAGCCCCACCCGGCGGTGACGGCCTCATCGGACGCCATCCCAGCGCCGACCTGTTTGTGCCGAGCCTCATTGTGGCCGAGATCCGCTACGGCCTGCGCCGGTTGCCGGAGGGCCAGCGGCGCGACGAGCTTGAACGGGATTTTGGCACTTTCCTTGCGACCGGGTTCGCCGCGCGCGTCCTGGCGTTCGATGCCGATTGCGCCCTGGGCTATGCCAAGGCACGCGTCGGCCGGGAGCAGGCGGGGCGGCCCGTCCCAGCGGTGGACGCCTTGATCGGCGGCATGGCCCTGGCGCACGGCGCGACGCTTGCCACGCGCAACGTCGCCGACTTCGACGGCTATGGGCTGAGCATTGTCGATCCGCGGCAGCATCGGTGACGGGCCTACAAGGACAATACGCCACTTTATCGGACCGCTCGCCAAAACCAGCGTAGCCCACCCCATCCCCGCACGGGACGCCGCATCCTTGCCCGGGTGCCGGGCACGGGCTAGAAGCGGCGTTTCCCCAGGCGGGCCGCGCCCGCCCGGGATTCGTCTCCCATCAGTCAGGTTTTGTTCGATGAAGCAGCAGGCAAACCTCATACGCGCCGGCCAGGTGCTGGACCACGGCGGACGCCGCTGGACCGTGCTGAAGCAGCAGATCATCACCCCGGGCAAGGGCGGCGCCTTCATCCAGGTCGAGATGCGCGACCTCAAGACCGGCAACAAGACCAACGAGCGCTGGCGCACCGCTGACACCGTGGAACGGCTGGCCACCTCGGAAAAGGAGTTCACCTACTCCTATACCGACGGCACCAACGTCGTGCTGATGGACCCCGAAAGCTACGAGCAGACCATGGTGCCGCTCGACCTGCTGGGGGACCAAGCGGCGTTCCTGCAGGACAACATGCCCGTCACCGTCGACATGGTGGAGGAGGAGCCGGTCGGCGTGCGCCTGCCCAACACGGTGGTGCTGGAGGTCGTGGAAGCCGATCCCGTGGTCCGCGGCCAGACCGCCACCAGCAGCTACAAGCCGGCCCGGCTGTCCAACGGGGTCAAGTGCCAGGTGCCGCCCTTTGTAGAGGCGGGCGAGCGCATCGTGGTACGGACCGAGGACTCGACCTATGTGGAGCGGGCGCGCGGCTGATGGCGCTTCGCCTGTCGCCCCACATGACGGTGATGCAGAACGCCGCGCAAAAGGCGTCCAAGCGGCTGCTGCGCGACTTCAACGAGGTCGAGCAGCTTCAGGTCAGCATCAAGGGGCCGAGCGACTTCGTGAGCCAGGCCGACCTGCGCTCGGAAGCCACCATGCGGGAGGAGTTGGGCCGGGCGCGGCCGGGCTACGCCTTCCTGATGGAGGAAAGCGGCATGTCCGGCGGCGCCAACTGGGCTTGGCGCTGGATCGTCGATCCCCTCGATGGGACCAGCAACTTCCTCCACGGCATCCCGCAATGGTGCATTTCCGTGGCGTTGGAGCGGCGGTTGCCGGCCGGCGGCAGCGAGATCGCGGCGGCGATGATCTACAACCCCGTAAATGACGAGATGTTCTGGGCGGAAAAGGGTGGCGGCGCGTTCCTCAACGAGCGTCGCCTGCGCGTGTCCGCCCGGCGCGAGTTCAAGGACGCGCTGTTTGCTACCGGTATCCCGTTCGCCGCCGTGGCCGGGGCCAACCGGCTGGCGTTCGCCCGCACGCTGGGCGTGCTGATGCCGCAGGTGGCGGGCATCCGGCGCTTCGGCGCGGCGGCGCTGGACCTCGCCTGGGTCGCGGCCGGGCGCTATGACGGGTATTGGGAGCTGGGCCTCAAGCCCTGGGATATGGCGGCGGGTTTGCTGATCGTGCGGGAAGCCGGGGGCTTCGTGACGGACCCGGCGGGCGCGGAAAGCATTCTGCACGACGCTGGGCCGAACGACATCGTGGCGGCCAACCCGCACATGCACGCCCGGCTGCGGGAAGTGGTAGCGGAAGGCGTGGCCGCCGCCGAAGGCCGCACCGGCTGATGCGCGGGCGCCCGCTCGCCGCTGGGCTGGCCGTGCTTCTCTGCCTGGGCGGCGGCGCGCGGGCGCAGGCCCCTGCGGTGAACAACGGCGCGCTGGACGCCTTGAAGCCCGCCCCGCGGACGCCCCAGCAGCCGACGCC
>CALMVT010000578.1 GCA_937873175.1 uncultured Acetobacteraceae bacterium
GGCCGACCAGCAGCGCCCCGGCGACCGCGCCCGCCACCGCCGCAGTTGCAACCGTCGCCGCCGTGGGCACGCGCCGGGCGAGTGCCGCGCCGCCGCCGAGGGCAACCGCCAGCATCAGGGCATGCCCGATGTCCAGCACGCCCACCACCAGCGCCTTGTTGCTGAATTGGCCGAACAGCCCGACCAACACGGTGAAGGCGCAGCACGCGGCAACGGACAGCGCGGCGGCGCCCGCGACGCGCAGCCCGGCCAAAGCGGGAACCGCGCCAAAGGCAAGGCTTCTGCGCGGCGCGTCGGTGAAGCCGCTCGCCATGCAGTCAGGCCCTTGCCGCCGACAGCCGCTCGCCCAGCAGGCCGCGGGGGCGGAAGATCAGCACCATGACCAGCATGGTGTAGGCAATCGCGTCGCGAAGCTGGTAGGGCGAGTCCACGCCCAATCCCTCCAGGAACGCCGCCGGCCCGAGGCTTTCCACCAGGCCCAGCGCGTAGCCGCCGAGCATGGCGCCGGGGATGTTGCCGATGCCGCCGAGCACCGCCGCGCCAAATCCCTTCACGCCCAGGAAGAAGCCCATGAAGAACGATATCTGCTTGAACACCAGGCCATACAGCAGCCCGGCAATCCCCGCGAGCGCGCCGCCGAGCGCAAAGGTGAACACCACCACCCCGTCCACATTGATGCCCATCAAGGTCGCGGCGTCCCGATCCTCCGCCACGGCGCGCATGGCGGTGCCGATGCGGGTCCGCATGACGATCAGGGTCAGCACCACCATGGTGAGCAGCGCCACGGCGACCACCACCACCTGCGCCCGCGGCACGGAGAACCCGGCCATCGACACGATCCCGTCCACCGCCGGCATGGACGGGAACGCCTTGTTCTGCGCCCCGAACATGCCGCGCGCCGAGTACTCCAGCACGAAGGACAGTCCCAGCGTGCTGATCAACGGCGCCAGCGAGCGGCCCCGGCGGAACGGGCGGTAGGCAATGCGCTCCGCCAGCACGGCAACCCCGGCGGACACGGCGATGCACACGGTTGTTGCGATAACGAAGCTGAGCGCCGGGTCGGGTCCCAGGATGCCGGCGCGGTTGCAGGCGAGCAAGGAGAAGCACGCTGCGTAGGCGCCGAACATGAACACGTCGCCATGGGCGAAGTTCACCATGCGCAGGATGCCGTAGACCATGGTGTAGCCGAGCGCGATCAGCGCGTAGATCGCCCCGATGGTCAGCCCGAAGGTGAGAAAGGAGAACCATTCCGCCCGGCTGTAGCGCGGGTGCAGCAGCCCGGCGACGAAGCCGGTCCCCACCACCGCCACCACCGCCACGCGCAGCGCGAGCAGGAACCAGTCAACCGGGGTTGCACGCCGCAGCCAGTCCTGCACCATCCCGCCGGCGCCGCGCTACGGGAACACCTTCTTGGGATTGGCGCCCAGCTTGAAGCTGGTGGGGTCGCCGCTGGCATACTCGAACACGGCGAAGTGGGACGAGCCGCAATCGCCGTTCTTGTCGCAGGTCAGCTTGCCGGTGATGCCGTCCAAGCCCTCCGTCTGCATCAGCGCGTCGCGCAGCGCCTTGCGGCCGATATAGGTGTCGCCGCCGGCCTCGGTCTTGGCCACCTTCTCGATCGCAGTCATCATCGCCAGCGCCGCGTCGTAGCCGTTGCCGTGGAAGCCGCCGATGGGGTCCTCGCCGAACTTCTCCTTGTACTTCGCCAGGAAATCGCCGTAGCGGACACCCATCAGCTTCGGGTCGTTGTCCACGCCGGTCAGGCGGTAGCCGACTGCAGCGTCCCCGGCCGCTTCCAGGAAGGCGGGGGCGAGCACGGCGTCGGTGCCGAGCACGGGGGTGCTGGCAAGCGTCGGCACCTCCTTGACCTGCCGCACCAGGTAGGCAGACGCGCCGGTGAAGATGGGCGCGAAGATCAGCTCGGGCTTGGTCGTGCCGATCCGGGTCAGCACGGGGCGCAGGTCGGTGTCGGAGGGGGAGATCGCCTCCGCGGCGGCGATGGCGCCGCCGGCCGCCTTGAACTGCTTGGCAAAGGCGTTGACCAGTTCCTCAGCATATAGGCTGCCGTCGTGCATCGTCGCGACCTTGGTCGCGTGCACGGTTTGCGCGTACTTGACCGCGGCGGCCGCCCCGTTGATGTCGTTGTAGACGAAACGCACGATGCCTTGCAGGCCCATCGGACGGTCGGCCGCGGTCAAGGCGGGCGCGGTGGCGCTCGTCACCGCCTGCGGCATGCCGGCGTTCCACAAGATGGGCGCGCCGCCGCGGGACTCGGAGGAACAGGCGGTACCGAGCACGCCCACGATCTGCTTGTTGGACGCGAGCCGGGTGGCGCCGGTTTGGCCGCCCTCCGCGCTGCACTGGCCGTCTTCCGGGAGGTACTTGATGGGGTGGCCGACCAGCTTGTTGCCGTGGTCGTCAAAGGCGATCTCCGCCCCGCGGGACGCATCGACGCCGAGCGACAGGTCCGGCCCGGACAGCACCAGCAGCGCGCCGATCAGGATGGGCTGGCCGCGGGCGACCTTGACCACTCCCACCTCGTCCGTCACCGGTCCCAAGGTTTCCGCATGCGCGGCGGCGCTCAGCATCGTGGCGGCCAGGCCCATCGCGGCGAACCCGCGTCGGAGGGCGCATCGAGAATTCATCGTCATCTTGTGACAACTCCCGGTGGGAACCCAGAGCGGGTTCGGTGCCGGGAGCCATGCAAGGCTTGTGCCAAGCCGGGCAAAGCCCGTGCCAGGCCCTAATCCTCCGCCAGGTTCTCCCGCAGCGTGCGGCCCTTGTACTCCGTCCGGAACCGGCCGCGGCGCTGCAGCTCCGGCACCAGCAGGTCCACGATGGCGAGCAAGTCGCCCGGCAGCGAGACGATGTGCCCCAGCATGAAGCCGCCGCGGCTGCCGGTCGCCTCGAACACCTCTTCCAACCGGTCGGCAAGCTGGGCGGGGGTGCCGGCGATCGTGGTGTCCCAGGCGGTGGCGTTGCGCAGGCCGTGATGGAAGAACTCGTCCCGGGTGATCTCCGTGTCGGCGCCAAGGCGCAGCGACAACTCATGCACGAAGCCGACCGGGGACGCGTTGGCGGCCACGATCTCCGCATGCAGTTGCCGCAGGGTGAAGCGGGCCGGCAGGGTGGAGAAGTCATAGGCCGCGTTGTACGAAAGATAGGCTCCCACCGCCTCCGCCGGCACGGCGGTGAGCAGGCGGTCGCGCTGCGCCTGGGCGTCCCGCTCGGTTTCCGCCACCACGATGGGCGTTTGCCACAGGATGCCGACCGCGGACGGGTCGCGGCCCAGTGCAATCAAGGCCTCATCCAGGGCAGCGCGCTGCTTTACCTGCGACGCGAGCGGCATGTCCGCGCCGAACACGTGGTCGGCGACGTAAGCGGAAGCGCGCACCCCGCGGGGCGAGCCACCGGCCTGGATCAGCACCGGGCGGCCCTGGGGCGAGGGCGGTGTGTTGAGCGGACCCTCCACCTTGAAGAAGCGGCCATGGTGCGACACGCCGTGCACCTTGGAGGGGTCGCCGACGCGCCCGGTGGCGTGGTCCCACAGCATGGTGTCCGGCTCCGCGCTGTCCCACAGCTTGCGGCACACATCGACGAACTCCTCCATCCGGTCGTAGCGGCTGCCGTGCTCCATCAGCTCGTCGAAGCCGAAATTCGCCGCGTCGGCCGGGCGGGTGGAGGTGACGAGGTTCATCGCGATGCGCCCGCCGGTCACGTGGTCCAGCGAGTTCATCAGCCGGGCCATGTAGTAAGGGTGCATGAAGGTGGAGGAGTAGGTCAGCCCGTAGCCGATGTGCCGCGTGACCCGCGACATGGCGACCATGATCGGGTTCAGGTCCTGGCGCGGCCAGTTCATGCCCCACTCGATGGCCGCGTCGCGCGAGCCGCGCCAGGTGTCCGGCACGCCGGTGCCGTCGCCGGAGAAGATCATGTCGAGGCAGCCGCGCTCGGCGATGCGGGCCACGTCCTCGTACATGGCCACGTCGGGAAAGGTGCGGCCCGGCCAGGCGCCCGGCATGCGCCACCGCCCGCCCATGTGGGTGTAGGAGAAGTCGAAGCCGAGGTGCATGCGCGGCTTCATGCGCGCAGGTTCTCGCGCAGGGTCCGCCCCGCGTACTCCGTTCGGAACACGCCCCGCTTCTGCAGCAGCGGCACCACGGCGCGGCCGAACTGCTCGAACATGCCGGGGAAGGTGGTGGGCGTGAGGATGAAGCCGTCGCAGGCCCGGTCGTCGAACAGGTCCGTCAGTTGGTCGGCGATCATTTCCGGCGTGCCCACAAGCTGCGGGCAAAGCTCGCTGGTGGCGAAGCGGCGCGCGGCTTCCCCAAGCGTGAGCCCCCCCGCCTGCGTGCCCTGCAGGATCACGTCGAACGACCCGCGCGAGCCTTCTTCGATCGCGATGTCGGTCAGCGGCTGGTCGGGATCGAAGCGCGCCAGGTCGATCCCGATATGGCCGGACATCTGGGCCAGGCCGAGCTGGGTGTCCACCAGGCTGTTGACGTGCTCCGCGCGCTCCCGCGCGATGGCCTCGGTTTCGCCGATCACCACGTCGATAGACGGCAGGATCACGCACTCTTCCGGCGCGCGCCCGCGTGCGGCCATGCGGCTTTTGAAGTCGCTGTAGAACGCCTGCATGTCGGCCTTCTGGTGCTGCAGCGTGAAGATCACCTCGCCCCAGCGCGCCCCGAAATCCCGCCCCCGGTCGGAGCTGCCGGCCTGCATGATCACCGGGCGGCCCTGCGGGCTGCGCGGCGTTGTGAGCGGGCCGCGGCTGCGGACCCATTGGCCGGCATAGTCGGCGTAATGGATCTTGGCCGGGTCGGCAAAGGCGCCGGACGCCTTGTCGAACAACAGGGCGCCTTCTTCCCAACTGTTCCACAGCGCGCAACAGGCTTCGAGCACCTCGTCCGCCCGGTCATAGCGCCGGGACCGGCCCGGCATCTCGTCCATGCCGAAGTTGCGCGCTTCCAGCGTGCTGGTGGAGGCCACCACGTTCCAGGCCGCCCGGCCGCCGCTCAGGTGATCGAGGCTGCTCAGCATGCGGGCGATCTGGTACGGGTGGTTGAAGGTGGAGGAGTAGGTCAGCCCCAGCCCGATATGCTCCGTCACCCGCGCCATCATCGGCAGCACGACCGCCGGGTCCAGCAGGCACACCTGGCCGCCGCGCCCCGCCATCGTGTCGAATGTGCCGCCGTAAAGGTCATAGATGCCCAGGATGTCGGCAAAGAACAGCGCGTCGAACCGGCCCGCTTCCAGCACGCGGGCGATGTGCTCGTAGCGGCCGGGGCTGAGCAGGTCGTCCACCGCCGACTCCGGGTGCCGCCACGCGCCGTGGTGGTGGCAGGTGGGTCCGGTCATCAGAAACGCGATGAGGTGCATCTGCCGCCGACCCTGCATCATCCCGCTGTCCCCTGCTGCGCTGTCCGCAATGGTCAGGAGTAGCAAGATCGGTGCCGGGGCTTGGGCACGGAACATGCTTGACGCCGGCATGTATCCGCCACGAACGCCCAATCCTGAAGCCAAGGAGCCGCCGCATGGCCGCGATCTTTCTCGACTGCACCGACGATCTGGCCCCGCTTTGGGGAGCCGTGCAGCAACCGGGCGACCCGGCGGTTGCGGTCAACATGTCGCCGGGGCAGCCCGGGGACATCCCCGCCCTGCTGGCCGGCTACGACGTGTGCATCAACGACCACAGCTACTTCGACGCCACCACCCTGTCCCGCTGCGCCGGGCTGAAGCGGATCGTGTTCCTCGGCACCGGCGCGTCCTCCTTTATCGACCTGGCGGCGGCGGAACGCTGCGGCATCGCGGTGGACACCATCAAGGGCTACGGCGACACGGCGGTGGCCGAGCACACGGTCGCCCTGGCCATGGCCGCCGCCCGCAACGTTTCGCGCATGGACCGCGAGGTCCGGGCGGGGCAATGGCGGCCGATCCCGGGCGTGCAGTTGATGGGCAAGACGCTCGGCATCATCGGCCTGGGCGGCATCGGGCGGGAGGTGGCGCGCATGGCGGGTGCGCTGGGCATGACGGTGCTGGCCTGGAATCGCAGCCCGGTGTCCGACGCCCTCGTGCCGGGCGCCGGCGCCGCGCTGGACGAAGTGCTGGCGCGTTCCGATATCCTGTGCCTGACCTTGGCGCTGAACGAGGACACGCGCGGCTTCCTCCACGCCGACCGGCTGGCCCGCACCAAACCCGGCGTCATCTTCGTCAACACGGCCCGCGCCGACCTGGTGGACAACGCGGCCCTGGTCCGCCTGCTGACGTCCGGGCACGTCCGGCACGCCGCCCTCGACGTGTTCTCGCCGGAGCCGCCGTCGCCGGACGACCCGCTGCTGAGCCTGCCCAACGTGACGCTGACGGCGCATGCCGGGTTCATGACGCCGGAAGCGACGATGACGATGCTGCGCCGGGCGCTGGACCTGGTGATCGCGGCCGGCGCCGCGCCGTAACCGCCGCCTGGTTCATGTCGTAGCCGTTGGCGAGGTCGGAGCTGACCTGCTTCTTCTCAGGCGAGGCGCACCGCCCGGCCGCTCTTCATGCTGTCCAGCGCCGCATCCGCGAGGCGCAGGGCTTCCCGCCCTTCGGCGAAGCCGGCCAGCGGCGCGGCCCCGGTGTTCACGCAATCGATGAAATGGTCCAGCTCCGACCGGTAAGCGTCGGCGTAGCGTTCGATGAAGAAGTGCGGCACCGGGTCCATCGCCCGCGTGCGCGCCCCACCCCAGGCTTCCACCGTGGTGGGGTGCTGATTGTGCGCCTGCAGCATCCCCGCCTCGCCGAACGCCTCGATCCGCTGGTCGTAGCCGTAGGCGCAGCGCCGGCTGTTGTTGATGTGCACCAGCGCGCCGGAGGCCGCGCGCATCACCAGCATGGCCGCGTCGATGTCGCCCTGCGCCTGGATGGTCGGGTCGATCAGGTTCGCCCCCATCGCCTGCACTTCCACGATGTCGCCCGCGAGAAAGCGCGCCAGGTCGAAGTCGTGGATCGTCATGTCGCGGAACAGCCCGCCGGACACGGCGATATAGGCCGGCGGCGGGGGCGCCGGGTCGCGGCTGGTGATCACCACTTGCTCAAGCCGGCCGATCTCGCCCGCGGCCAGGCGGTCGCGCAGCGCGCGGAAGGACGGGTCGAACCGGCGGTTAAACCCGAGCATCACCAGCGGCTGCAGCCCGGCGATGGCCTGCCAGCACGCATCCACGCGGGCGATGTCGAGATCGACCGGCTTCTCGCACAGCACGGCCTTGCCCGCTTGCACGCTGCGGGCGATCAGGTCCACGTGAGTGTCCGTGCTGGACGCGATGAACACCGCGCGGACGCGGGGGTTGGCCAAAACTTCGTCTACGGACTGCGCCTGCGGCACGCCGAGTTCCGCCGCGACCGCCGCCGCCGCCGGGCCGGCCACGTCGAAGCACGTAACCAACTCCGCGCCAGGGTGGGCATGGAGGTTGCGAGCATGCATCCGGCCGATGCGACCGCAGCCGAACAAAGCGAAGCCGATCATGCGGGTTGGGTTTCCTTGGCAGTTGGGTGCAGCCCGTAGAACGCGGCGGCGTTCTGCCCGAACACCGCGTCGCGTTCAGCGGGCGAGAGGGAAGCGGTGAGGCGGTGGGACCAGTCCCACCACGTCGCGTAATCCTGCCGGGTGGTCAGCACCGGCCAGTCGCTGCCGAAGATCAGCCGCTGCGGCCCGAACAGCTCCAGGAGCGTGTCGGCGTAGGGGCGGAGGGCGTCGAGCGGGGCGCCAGGCGCGGCCTCCGTCACCAGGCCGGACAGCTTGCAGCGGACGTGCGGGAAGGAGGCGAGCAGCGCCATGCCCGCCCGCCATTCCGCGTGGTGGCCGGCGGCGATCTCGGGCTTGGCGGCGTGGTCGATGACGAGGGGCAGGTCCGGGTGGCGCTCGATCAAGCGCGGCATGTGGGGGAGATGGCGGACCCGGGCCAGGGCGTCGAAGGCGAGGCCCAACCCGATCACGGCGCGGTAGGCCGCGTCCTGCTCCGGGCGCAGCATCCACTCGTCATCCGCGATGTCCTGCCACATCGGGCGGATGCCGCGCAGCCGCGGGTGCTGCGCCAGCGCGGCCAGGCGGTCCGGGGCGTCGGGCGCCATCATGTCGGTCCAGCCGACCACGCCCTTTACCCGCGGGTCGGTCTCGGCCAGGGACAGCAGGAAGCGCGTTTCGGCCTCCGTCGCCGCAGCCTGCACCAGCACGATGCCGTTTATCCCGGCCGCGTCGAACAAGGGTGCCGCGTCCACCGGCAGGAAGTCGCGGTGGATCGGCAGGTCGGGCGTCAGCCAATCGTAGTCGCCGCGGTCCACCCGCCAGTAATGCACATGCGCGTCGATCAACGAATTAACCCGGCCTGCTGCAGTTCCAGCCAAAGCGCGTAGGGGATGGAATGCGTGATGAGGCGCAGGTTCTCCTCCACCTCCGCCGCGTCGCGGGCGCCGGGGATGACGGTGGCGACGGCCGGGTGCTGCAGCGGGAATTGCAGCGCCGCCGCGCGCAGCGGCACGCCGTGGCGGCGGCAGGCGGCCTCGATGGCGCCCGTGCGCTCCAGGATCGCGGGCGAGGCCGGTGCGTAATCGTATCGCGCGCCGGGGACGGGGCCAGTGGCGAGGATACCGGAATTGTAGGGTCCGCCCAGGATGATGCCGATGCCGCGCTGCTCGCACAGCGGCAGGAAGCTGTCGAGCGACGATTGATCCAAAAGGGTGTAGCGCCCGGCCAGCAGAAAACAGTCGAAATCCCCGGCCTCCGCGAAATCCTGGCACGCTTCCCACTCGTTCAGCCCGGCGCCAATGGCCCGCACCGCCCCCTGCTCGCGCAGGGACAGCAGGGCGCGGTAGGCGCCGTTCATCGCTTCCCCGAACCGCTCGCGGTAGGCGTCGCCGTGGTTGCGGCAATCGCAGTCGTGCAGCAGCAGGATATCGACACGGTCGGTGCCCAGGCGCTGCAGGCTGTCCTCAAAGGAGCGCATGGCGCCGTCGTAGCTGTAGTCGATGCGCGGCGCGAACGGCGCCGGGTGGTCGAACAGGGCATCGGCGGGGCTGCCGGGGCCGGAGGATGCCCCGCGCGGGAACAAGCGCCAGCCCAGCTTGGTAGACAGCACGATGTCCTCCGGCAGCCGCCGCCGGGCCGCGCCGACGCGGTGCTCGGCCAAGCCGAAGCCGTAAAGCGGCGCGGTGTCGAAGTAGCGGATGCCGGCGCGGTGGGCGGCCTCCACCGCCTGCATCGCGCCGTCCTCCGTTTGCGCCCGGTACATGTTGCCCAGGCTGGTGCTGCCGAAGCCGAGCGTGGTCAGCTCGATGCCGGTGCGGCCGAGCGTGCGGGTGGGAAGGGTCATGGCCGGATCACCCCCTTGCGGACCAGGATGCAGCCGTAAAGCCGGGTTTCCCCGGTGGCGATGACCGCGTAGGCGCCGGCGGCACGCTCGTAAAAGGCGAAGCGCTCGATATCCTCGATGGCCACGGCATGGCCCTGCGCCGCGTCGAGCGCCTGCTGGAAGTCGGCGGCAACGGGCGGACGGCCCTGGGACGGGGTCATGATCGCGGCGGGGCAGGACACGAAGTCGTCCAGCGGCAGCAGGGTCAGCACCGCTTCCAGCACGGCCGGCGCCGGCAGGCCGCCCGCGTGGACCAGGCGCCGGGCCACCGCGGCGGCGGGGAAGTTGGCATCGACGACCGCCAGCTCGTCGCCGTGGCCCATCTCCGCCAGCACGGCCAGCAACGGCGGCGAGATCAGCGGATGCAGGCCCTTCAGCATGGTGTGCGTGCTCCCCCTCGGGCGGCGTGGCGCCGCGGTCGCCATTCGGCGTTGATCCCTCGGGAATAGCACGGCTAGCTGGCTGGGGAACAGCGCCCCCAAGCCGCACAGGAGGGCCGTCCGGCCAACCAACCCTGCCGGACAGGCCGCGATGGCAGTCCTGTTCAGGCTAAGCCTACTCGCCGCCTTTGGCGGCTCGGCGTGCCGTGACCTCAATCTCGATTTTCATTCGAGGATCGGATAGGCCGGCTGCGATCATTGTCGCTGCCGGGCGGACCTCGCCAAAATGCTGGCGCAGCACGGGCCAACACGGCTCGAAATCGGCTGCATCGGGCAAGATGTAGCGAACGCGAACGACATCGGCGAGCGAACTGCCTGCCTCCCCCAGCGCCCGCTTGATGTTGTTCATCGTCTGCTCGGCCTGCTCATGCACATCAGAGGAGATGGTCATGGTGTCGTAGTCGAAGCCGGTCGTGCCAGAGACGAAGATCCAATCCCCGTCCACAACAGCCCGAGAGTAGCCGATGCCGGCCTCAAAGGGTGAACCCGAGGAGATTAAACGGCGCATGAACGTAAAAACCCCGTGCAGATGCTCGCTTCCGACACGTTAGGGGTGAGACAGAGGGGCAGGCAACACCTCCCCTTGAGCGTCCGCCAAACGACCCCAGGCGGACACTTACCCGTTCCGACCTGTGATGAGCGTCAAAGCCCTTGCAGTTCGACCGTGCTCGCCAGGATCGTCTCGATCAGCGCCGTGGCAACGGCGTGATGGCGTCCTGGCCCGATCACCACGAACTCGACCGCCCCCAACTCTGGCAGCCCTGCTGTTGGCGCGATGGCCGCCAGGCCGGGCGGCAGCAGCTTGGTCGAGTGGGGCGCGATGCCCAAGCCCGCCTCGGCGGCTGCGCGCAATCCCATCAGGCTCCCGGTCGTGCAGGCGACCCGCCATGACCGGCCCGCCGCCTCCAACGCCTCGATTGCGAGCGTGCGGGTGATGGAGGGAGACGGGTAGAGCACCAGCGGCAGCGGCAACGCAGGGTCCGGCGCGTAGCCGGGCTTTCCGACCCAGGCCAACTGCTCCCGCCAGGCCAGCAGCCCGCGCGGGTCGCCGGCACGGCGCTTGCTGAAGATGACGTCCAGCTCGCCCGCGTCGTAGCCCTGGTACAGCGCCCTGCTCAGCCCCACCGTGAGCTGCAGGTCTACCGAGCTATGGCGGGCGGCGAAGCGTGCCAGCACCTGGGCCAGCGCGGACAGGGTGTAGTCCTCCGACGCGCCCAGGCGGATGCGGCCGCGCAGCCCGCCGGCCGAGAAGAACCCGTGCAGCCGCTCGTGCGCATCCACCACCCCACGGGCGAAACCCGTCAGGGACTGGCCATCGGGCGTGAGCGCGACATGGTGCGTGTCGCGCGCCAGCAGCGAGCGGCCGAGCGCTCGTTCCAGCCGCGCGACATGCTGGCTGACGGTGGACTGCCGCACCCCGAGCCGTTGCGCGGCTCCGGTGAAGCTGCCGCCCTCCGCGACGGCCAGGAAGGAGCGCAGCAGGTCAACGTTCAAGGTCGTCATCATGGTTCATGATAGCCGTTATGCCTGCCGCGCGGGTGCGGAACGGCTTATGCGAGGTGGCATGTCCGATAGACAGAGCACCGACCGCATGACCCTGACGACCCTGCTGGCCCGTGTTGACCCCTACCTGCTGCTGCTGGCCGGCACGGTGGCCCTGGCGGCGATCCTGCCCGTGCGGGGCGGCGGCGCCAAGCTCCTCGACGCGGCTGTGTTCGGGGCCGTGGCGCTGCTGTTCCTCCTCTACGGCGCGCGCCTGGCGCCGCGTGGCGTGCTTGATGGGCTGCTGCACTGGCGTTTGCAGGCGCTGGTGTTCGCCAGCACCTACGTCCTGTTCCCCATCGTCGGCCTGATCCTGACCACCGCGCTGGGACGCTGGCTCGACCCGGCGCTGGCCGTCGGCGTCATGTTCGTGTGCGTCCTGCCCTCGACCGTGCAGGCGTCCATCGCCTTCACCTCCATGGCCGGCGGCAACGTCCCCGCTGCCATGTGCGGCGCATCCCTGTCCAACCTGTCCGGCATGGTGCTGACGCCGGTGCTGGTCGGGCTGCTGCTGAGCGCGGGCGGCGGCGGGTTCAGCGCCAAGGCGTTCGAGAACGTGGCGCTGCAACTGGTGCTGCCGTTCATCCTCGGGCAGGCCGCGCGCCCGTTCGTCGGAACCTGGCTGCTGCAACACAAGCGCCTGACCTCCGTGGTGGACCGCGGCTCCATCCTGCTGGTGGTGTACGCCGCGTTCAGCGCCGGCATGGTCGCGGGCATATGGCGGCAGGTTGGCCTCCTTGACTTGCTGCTCGTGCTGGCCGCCGACCTGCTGCTCCTGGGGGCGGTGCTGGTCGCCAACGTGTGGGCGAGCCGCGCCGCCGGGTTCAGCAAGGAGGACGAGATCACCATCGTGTTCTGCGGCAGCAAGAAGAGCATGGTGGGTGGCATCCCGATGGCAAACGTGCTGTTTCCGGGCCACGCCATCGGGTTGATCGTGCTGCCGCTGATGCTGTTCCACCAGGCGCAGCTATTCACGTGCGCGACGCTGGCCCAGCAATATGCCCGGCGGCTTGCGGCGGCGCGTCCCACAAACCCGGACCGCCTCGCTTCCTCCGGTAAGGCTGCAAGTGTCAGGACATGAGACGTGGGAGTATAGCTGTCCGGCAAACGAACCCAAACGGACACTTACCAGCCGGCATTCTTCTCTTAACCGCTGCACTCGAAATGGGTGTCGTACTTCAAGAGATGAAGCTCAGGCCGGCAGTTCATAGCCGATGGCGGCTTCTTCGAGCGTCCGCCGAACGGCTGGACGGGCCAACATGCGGGTGTGGTGGGCAATAAGGTTCGGAAAGGCATCCGGCGGCGGCCGAAGTGAAGCATTCGGCCGCCAGAACAAACGGAACAGGTGGATGTCGGCCACGGAGTAGCGACCGAGAACCCAACCCGGCCCGGCCATCCTCGCGTCTACGATCCTATACACGGTCATGGCGTGGTCGAGACCACGCCGCCGGGCCGGATGCAGCGTTGAAGCGATGAAGGACAGCCATGAGAGGGCCTGCGCCTCGACCTCGTCACCTTCGGGCAGCAGCCCGGCTTTTGGGAAGCGCCGGGCCAGGTAGAACAGGATCGCGGCCACCTCCGCCAGTGGCCGGCCATCAACGAGGAGGGTGGGCACCTTGCCCTCCGGATTGAGCACCAGGTAAGCCGGAATTTTGTTCTCCCGCCGGTGGAAGGAGAGCGGGCGTGCCTCGAACGGGGCGCCCACTTCATGCAGCGCAATGTGAACGGCCATGGAACCTGCGCCTGGCGCGAAATACAGTGTCAGCACCCTTCAACATCCATGGAGCAACGTTGGGACATGGCGTTCGGTCAGTTGGTCATCGGCGGAGTGGCACGGCACTCATGCCAACTGGGGCCGCCACGCGATGACGCCTTCCGTTCGTGCCCGCACTTCGGGCGGCACCAGGTAGGTGGCGACAGCCTCATAACCGGGGGCACTTGGACGGGCGGCAACGAGTGTTGGCGGGGTGTGGTTGGCAGGGCAGAGAATGATGCCTTCGTTGGTGCACACGGCCTCCAAGTCCAGCAAGCGTAGGATGGGTGTAACCCATCGCTCTCGACGCGTCCTGACCCATCATGCCCATTCTGCGCACCGATGAATCCCATGGATCATCAAAGCCGCACCCTGCGACGCTGCGAACTGGCCTAGGCACCGTCTTTGTCCTTAGCTGACGGCTGCAAAAGCATCAGCATACGCCCATGACCGATTACCGGCGGGACCGGGTGCCTGGCGAGACCTGTTTTTTCGCGGTGAACCTGCTCGATCGGAGGAGCGATCTGCTCTGCCGGCATGCCAAAAACCTGCGCGATGCCGTTCGATGCGCTCAAACCCACGCAGGGTTCCACATCAACGCCTGAGTCGTCCTGCCGGAGCGTATGCATTGCATCTGGACATTGCCGGACGGCGACGCGGATTTCTCCTCGCGATGGCAAACCATAAAGGCGGGCTTCTCTAAG
>CALMVT010000579.1 GCA_937873175.1 uncultured Acetobacteraceae bacterium
GCATCGCGGCGCGCGGCGGGCCAAGGGCCGCGAGCCGCACCGGCCAGCCGTCCTGCGCCAAGAGCTGGGCGGCCACGTAGCCGTCGCCGCCATTGTTGCCGGTTCCGCACAGCACCAGGGTGCGGCACGGGCCGAACCGCCGCGCCGCACGGGCCACGGCACGCCCGGCAGACTGCATCAGCACGGCGCCGGGCACGCCGGCCCGGGTCGCGGCGGCGTCGGCGGCGGCCATCTCGTCGGGGGTCAGGAGTTCGTGCGTCATGCCCGCCACTGTGCCAGCTTGCCCGCCGGGGCAAAATGCGAATCGCGGCGTTGTGCGCGGTTTTGGGCGGTTGGAACTTCGGCATGTCGATCGTGATCACGGTGGCGCAGCAAAAAGGCGGCGCGGGCAAGTCCACGCTGGCGGCCAACCTGGCGGCGGCCCTGGCGGCGGTGCGGCGCGTCGCGGTGCTCGACATCGACCCGCAGCACAGTCTGGCGCGCTGGCACGCGATCCGTATGGCGCGCACGGCGCCGGCGGCGGCGCTTACGTTTTCCGACCTGGCGGGCTGGCGGCTGGCGGGCGAGCTGGACCGGCTGCGGCGCACCCACGACGTGCTGCTGATCGACACCCCGCCGGTGATCGACGCCGACTCGCGCCGGGCGATCCGCGGGGCGAACCTGGTGGCGGTGCCGGTGCAGCCCAGCCCGCCGGACATCTGGGCGGCCGAAGGCACGCTGAAGCTTGCCGCCGAGGAAAAGCGCCCGGCCTGCCTGATCCTAAATCGCGTGCCGACCGGTCGCCGGCTGCGCGAGACCACGGACGGCGAGCTGCGGGCGCGCGGCCTGGCCGTATTGCCGGCGGAGCTGGGCAACCGGGCGGCGTTCAGCCACGCCTTTGCCGAAGGCCTAGGCGTGACGGAGGCCGCACCGCGCAGCCAGGCGGCGGTGGAATTGCGGGCGGTGCTGTCGGCGATGCTGGCGCAGATCGCCTGACCACCCTCAGGACGCCGCCCGGCCCGCCCGCCACCATGCATACAGGCCGGACGCGACCAGCACGGCGATGCCCGCCAACTCCCAGGCGCCCGGCACCTCCCCCCAAACCAGGAAAGCCAGCAGCACCGCGTAAAGGATCGCGCCGTACTCGAATGGCGCCAGCACCGTCGCCTCCCCGCTGCGGTAGCCCTCCGTCATCAGCAATTGCGCCACGGCGGACACGGCGCCCACGCCGACCAGGGCAACCAGGGTTTGGCCGGACGGCATCACCCAAACCGGGATGCACAGCAGCCCCGACACCACGCTGCTGCCAAGCGTGAACAGCAGCACGATGGTGACGTTGCGCTCCCCCGATTGCCCCATGCGGCGGATGCTGATCATGGACAGCGCCCAGAACACGACGCCCGTGACGACGACCAGCGCGGGCACCGAGGGCAACCCGCCGCTGCCCTGCCACGGCCGCAGCACGAGCAGCACGCCCGCCAACCCGGCGGCCAACGCCAGGCCCCGGTCCAGCCCGACCCGCTCCCGCAGCAGCGGCACCGACAGCAGCGCCAGGAAGATCGGCATGGAAAACCCAAGCGCCGTGACGGTCGCCATCGGCAGCCGGGCATAGCCGTAGAACGAGCCATACATCCCGGCCAGCCCCGCCAGCAGCCGCCCGGCGTGGCCCAGCGGCTGGCGCGTGCGCAGCACGGACCAGCCGCCCGCTCGCCGGATCAGCGGCAGCATGCAGAGGGCGGCGACCGCGCTGCGGAAGAACACGACCTCCCACGTCGGCACGGCGCTGCCGATGGCCTTCACGAACGCCGCCGCGACGGTGAAGCACGCGGAGGACCCCAGCACGCACAGGATGGCCCGCCGGCGCAGGCGCGCGGCGAGCACCGTGGAGGGGGATATGGCGGGGTGACGGGCTTGCTGCGGCGGAAAGCCTACCTGGGGCGAAGCGGGTTCAGCGGCGTGCACGCCGGTCTTCTTGCGGCATGACCATGAGCCAGTCTAATCGGACGGGACTCGTTTGTTCGAGGGTGATGATGTCAAGAACTGTGCCCCCATGGCAGAGGTCCTGCCAGCATGGGAGTTGAAGGAGGTGGAGACTCGTTTGGGCGAGGTCGCGCGCTTCGCCTGCGAGCAGCGGCCGCAACCGGTTATGGCTTGCGGACAGGATGAAGTCGTCGTGCTTTCAACGGCCGATTACGCCCGCTTAGCGCCGGCCACGGCGAAAACTTCCCTGTTCGCCTTGTTTGCGGACAGCTCCTTTATCGGTCTCGAAGGTTTCGATGAGCAGCTTACGCATGAGAAGGCGCCGGCCCACGATGGGCCGGACTTTTAGCCTAGAGCCGCAGGGGCATGCGGCAGGCACCTGGATAACTCCCAGATTCGTCAACCCGATGGCCATTCCTCCGCTGGCCAGTCCCGCGCGCCACGGATCACATGCAGAATGGCAACCATCTCCCCGCCTTCCGGGCGGCTGACCAGCTCATACGCGAGAATACACGGCAAGCCGGGCAGAACCTTTTCATAGGTGCCAGTCACGCGCCCAGCGCGGCCAGTGGCGAAGTTCGACAAACCAGCGGCGGCGCTCTCTGTCCGATCCGCCACGCGCTGGGCCGCGTCCGGATCCTCCTCGGCGATATGTCGGAGGATGGCGAAATAATCGTCGCTTGCCGTGTTTGACCAAACGACGCGCCGCTTCACGCCTTGGCTCGGGCCGCCTCAATGATCGTAAGGGCTTCGCGCGCCACATCATCATGCGATGTCAGCCGTCCGGCGCGCACATCTGCCCGGCCACGCTCGATCCCTTTGACGATCGCCAACTCGCGCTCGACATAAGCGGCAATCGCTTCCGCCGCCAAGAAGCTGCGTGTGCGCTGCGTACTATCCGCCAGCGTGGCGAGCTTGCCTTTCGTGTCATTGGAAAGACGAACGGTGAGGGTGCCACTGTCCGGCATGGTCGCTCCATTCTTGTGTGATCTTGTACACATTGTAACATACAGAGCGAAAACAAAGCCACTGAGTGACAGCTCCCTGATCCACCGCCCTACGCCAGTCCCTTCATAACCTCCACCACATCCGGCTCGTCCGGCAGCCGCGCGACGGCGAAGCCCAGGCGGCGCATGAAGGCGAGCATCGGCGCATTCTCCGCCAGCACCTGCCCGGTGATGCGGGTCATGCCCTGGCTGCAGCCCCAGTCCATCACGCGCTGCATCAAGCGCCGGGCCAGACCGCGGCCTTTCATGCTGGGTTCCACCACCACGGCGAACTCGCCGGTTTCGGTGTAGGGTTCGCGCACCAGGCGGCACACGCCGAGCGTTTCGCCCGTCGCCTCGCGCACGGCGACAAAGGCCATCTCGCGGTCGTAATCCACCTGGGTCATGCGGGCGACCTGCTCCGGGGACAAGGCGCGGAGCAGGCTGAAGAAGCGGTAGCGGATGTCCTCCGGCGACAGGCGGGCGAAAAAGGCGGCGTGCGCCTCGGCGTCCTCCGGGCGGATCGGGCGGATCAGCACGGTCTCATTGCCCGCAACCCAACGCTCCGCGAGTTCCGCCGGGTAGGGCGCGATGGCGAGCTGCGCGGCGTCGCCGGGCGGGCGCAGCGCGATCCAGGCGTCGGCGACCGAAACGCCGGACGGGTCGGCAAACACCGGGTTCAGCTCAACCGCGGCGACCTCCGGGAAGTCGAGCACGAGCTGGCTGATGCGCACCAGGGCGTCGGCCACGGCCTCCCGGTCGGCGGCGGGCCGCTCGTGCGACTCTTCCAGCCCGCGCGCCGCGCGGGTGCGGGTGATCAGGCCGCGGGCTAAGGCGAGGTTGAGCGGGGGCAGGTCGAACACCATGTCGCCCGATCCCTCGGCGGCGCTGCCGCCCCCGCCGAAGCCGATGGCCGGGCCGAAGGTCGGATCGTCCGCCACGCTGACCCGAAGCTCGCGGGCGCGGCCCACCTGGCGCTGCACCAGGAAGCCTTCGGCCAGGCCCTCGCCCCCGATGCGCTCGCGACGACGGTCGAGCCGGGCCGCCGCCGCCCGAACCGCGTCGGCGTCGTGCAGGTCGAGGGTCACGCCGCCGGGTCCGCCGGCCCGGGGCTGCGCGCTGCGGCGGAGCTTGAGCACGGCGGGGAAGCCGAGCAGCCCGGCGGCGTCGGCCGCGTCGTCCGGCGACAGCGCGGAGCGGCTGGGCACCACGGCGATGCCGTAAGCCGACAGCACCGCCAGCGCCTCGTCCTGCAGCAGGCCGGGACGGCCGTCCCGGCGCACGGCCGCGAACAGCGCGCGCAC
>CALMVT010000580.1 GCA_937873175.1 uncultured Acetobacteraceae bacterium
GCGGCACGGTTCAGGCTATCAACCCGTGCCCGGAGCCGTTGTAGTCCTGCTGCTTCCCGCTACATCCACGGTGTGACGTCTGGACCCTCCGATTGCACCGCACACGCATTTTGGTGATTGACGACGGGCCGCAGACCCGCCGCTTTCTGCGGCAGAAGCTCGGCCCGGCGACGGCCCGGCTGCTCCTCACCGAGCCTGGCGTTGGCTGCCGCCTGCTGGACGGCGCGCTGCCGGGCGCCCTGCCTTGACTTCCATCCTGGCGATGCTGGTTGGCGTCGCGCTGCTGCTGGTCGTCCTGCAGGATGCGTTCGAGGTGATGCTGCTGCCCCGCCGGGTGCAGCGCACGCTGCGGTTCATGCGGCTATACTTCCGCGCCACCTGGACCGTTTGGTCTTTGCTGGGCGCCCGGTTGCCGGCCGGGGCGCGGCGCGAGCGGTTTCTCAGCGTGTTCGGCGCGCTGTCCATGGTTCTGCTGTTCGCGCTTTGGGCGACGGCGCTGATCCTGGCCTTCGCGCTGATTGAATGGTCCCTGCAGCCGCCCGGGCCAGCCCCCGGCAGCGGGGCCTCATTCTTTTCCGAGCAGGCCTACATGAGCGGCGTTACCTTTTTCACCCTGGGCTACGGCGACGTGGTGCCGCACACCGCCGGCGCGCGCCTGGTCGCCGTGTTCGAGGCCGGCACCGGCATCGGCTTCATCGCCGTGGTGATCGGCTACCTGCCTGTGCTTTACCAACTGTTCTCCCGGCGGGAAGCGCACGTCATCCAGCTCGACGGGCGCGCCGGGTCCCCGCCCACCGCTGGCACCATGCTGGCCCGCCACGCGGAGGCGGATGGCCTGGACAAGCTGGACGAGCTGCTGCGCGAGTGGGAGATCTGGGGGTCGGACCTGCTGGAAAGCCACCTGTCCTACCCCATGCTGGCCTACTACCGCAGCCAGCACGACAACCAGTCCTGGCTTGCCGCCATGGCCTGCGTGATGGACACCTGCGCGCTGGTGCTGGTGGGGGTGGAGGCGATCCGGCCGCTGCAAGCGCGCATGACCTTCACCATGGCCCGGCAGGTCCTGGTCGAGATGGCGCGGTCGTTCCAGATCCAGCCGTCCCGCTACGACGGCGGGGACCGGCTGGACGGCGCCGCCTTTGCCCGGCTCATGGCGGTGTTCGAGGAAGCCGGCGTGGGCTGGACCAGCGGTTCGCAAGCCGAGGACACGCTGGCTGCGCTACGGGCAACCTACGAGCCGCTGCTGGACGGGCTGGCCCGCTACCTGCTGCTGCCTTTGCCGGGCTGGACAGCCGGGGACGACGACGCCGACCACTGGGAACGCGGCCACCGCGGGTTGATCGCCAGCCACCTGATCGAGCAGCTTTCCAGCCGCGGCGGCACGTCCAAGGCCGAGGAGGACGACCCAGCGCGGTGGCGTCGGCTGCTCAGCCGGTTCAGATCGGACTGATCCGGCGCACAGACCCCTTCCACAACGCGCGATTCCGCTGCTATGGCGAAAGGCTCACTCTGGAGACTCCGTTATGAACACTGCCGAACTCGCCGAGCACATCGCGTCCGGCCATGAAATGAACAAGTCGCAGGCCAAGCAGGTGGTGGAGGCCGTGTTCGCCGCCATCGTCCAGGCCGCCAGCAAGGGCGAGGAGGTTTCGCTGCCGGGCTTCGGCAAGTTCAAGGTGGCCGCGCGCGAAGCGCGTCAGGGCCGCAATCCCGCCACGGGCGAAACAATCCAGATCGCCGCGTCCAAGAAGCTCGGTTTCACGCCGGCCAAGCAGGTCAAGGACGCCATGAACCCGGCCGCGCCCGCCGGCAAGCCAGCCAAGTCCGCCGCCAAGGGGAAGGCCAAGAAAGCCTGAGGATCGTTATCGGGCGTCGTGGAAGATGATGCCCAGCGTATGGCGATGGCCGGTATGCAAGCGGCTGACGCCATGACGCATCGCCACGCGGTAGGTGCCGCGCGTGCCGGCCACCGGCCACTGGTTCGTCGCGAACACGACGGCTTCGCCCTGATGCAGCGTGACGACCTCGGCGCGTGACTGCATGCGCGTGCGTTGCTCGGTGAGGACGAACTCGCCGCCGGTGAAGTCCTCGCCGGGGCGGTTGAGCAGGATGGCGGCCTGCAGCGGGAAGTGCAGGTCGCCGTAGAGGTCCTGGTGAGGCAGTAGTAGTCGCCGGGTCCGTAGCGCAGCAGCAGCGGCGTGGGCCGTCATTGCCCGGCGGCATGGCAGCGCGCCAGGACGCCCGCATGGTCCGCCGGGAACCCCGCCATGCCCAGCGCCGCGCCCCAGCGATTCGCGATGCCCGCCAGCGCCGCCCGCAGCTCGCCGATGAGCGTCGGCAAGGGTTAGGCGTAGTACTGGTATTCGCCCCGGCCATAGCCGTGCCGGGCCATCACAACCCGGCTGCGGAAACGATCGGCGTCGTCGTAGCCTTCGATCAGGGCGCGGCACTCCGCCCCGGTCAGCAATGGCGGCGTCGTGGCATAGCCGTGCCCGTTCAGGGCATCGGCGATCCCGGACCAGTCAAGGGCCGCGATCTGGTCGCTGGCCGTTGGAACGTCGAGCATGGGGTGGTTCTCCCTTTGTGGGCGCTGGCGGAATGCCGCGGCCCTGGCCAGCCGAATGTGAGCGACGGGATGCGCCGCCGCACTCCGCTGCTTGCTCCGGCATTGGTGTTCGGCGGCTCTCGCACTACGCAAACGTGCCCGTAAGCTCCATAAACGACCGATGTGTAAGGATCGCGTGTAAATCCTTGCGATGGTCCACTACAGTTGCCATGGCCCTTGCCGGTATCGGGTCAGATCACCAAGCGCAAAGTCAACCGATGGCAAACGCCTGCTGAACCGCTTATTGCTACAGTTCCCGTTAACCTTGCCGCCTAAACAATTGTCATACAATCCACAGCAACATTATAAAAATTGTGCGGTTTGGGATGGCAACAGATGGTGTTTGTACCTATTATACGAGGAGGAAAGAATAATGAGTTTTCACAAGCTGACACCAGTTTTCTGAGCAACGCTCCTGCTGTCGCTTAGCTCCATCGCTGCTCACGCACAGTCTTGCAGCGACAAGACGTTGTCTGGTGGGTATTCATACCAAGTCGTCGGCCAAGTCGGCACAGAGCCTCCTTTCCAACCTTTCGTTTCACAGCGCCTTGTGGTGCTTGATGGCGCGGGCAGCCTGAGCGGCAGCGGCTACCGCGTCCTGGCAGGGAACGTGGCGATGTCGCCGGTTTCCGGAACCTACTCCGTCCAGCCGAACTGCTCCGTCAGCTTCGAGATCACCGTGTTCCGCGGGGATGGGTCCGTTGTCCATGTGGATCAGGTTTTCGGCGTCATCATCGAGTCAGGCTTGAAGGTCCGTGGCGCCTTGGTCAGCACCGTTGATCCCGCCACCCTCACCGTCCAGTTCGAGAAGATCGCCCAGCGGGTCTTTCCAAAGGCAGCTTCCGAGGGAGCTGACTGACTACCATCACAGCCCACCCGGGTTGCGAGGTTCGCCGCCGAGCCTTTGGCAAGGGAAACAAGCGGTCGGCGCTCAGGCCGCAATCGGGCTCCGTCGCGGGGAAAGCGCCGCCTTTCTTTTAAACCGCTGCCGCCATCGCTCGTCGGAGGACCGCCAAGATATGGGGATCGTTCGTCTGCGCGACGTTGAAGCGCAGGAAGGCAGACGCCGTCTGCGACACGCTGAACACGTCGCCCGGCGCCAGCACGACGTTCTCAGACAAGGCCCTGCGGGCGAGCGCGGCAGCATCCTGCCCATCCGGAAGCCGGCACCAAAGGTAGAAGCCGCCGCGCGGCATCAGCCAGGGGCGGATGCCAAGAGGCTCCAGCCGCTTCGCCGTTTCCCGCCTGGCCCGCACGAGGCGCTGCCGCAACCCGTCCATGTGCTTGCGGTAGCCGCCGCCCGCGAGGACGCCTGCGATCAGCTCGGCCGCGACCGGGCTTGGCCCGCCGAAGCTGGTAGCGATCTGGAGGTCAAGCAGGCTTTCGATCCAGTCTGCCCGGGCGGCGACGTAGCCGCAGCGGACCGAGGCGGACAGGGTCTTGGAGAAGCTGCCCACCCGGATCACCCGGTCAAGCCCGTCCAGCACGGCCAAGCGCGGCGACGGCTCAGGCTCGAAGTCGGCGAAGATGTCGTCCTCGATGATGGTCAGATCATGGGCGGAGGCCGCGCGCATGACCCGGTGGGCCGTCTGCGGCGACAGGCTGGCGCCGGTCGGGTTGTGGAGCGCGGAGTTGGTGACGTAAAGGCGCGGCCGTTCCGCCATCAGCGCAGCCTCGAAGGCTGGGATGTTGGGGCCTGTGGGCGTGTAAGGCACGCCGACGATCCTGACCTGGTGCGCCCTGAGCAGCGCCCGGAAGTTGAAGTAGCAGGGGTCATCGACCAGCACCGTTTCGCCGGGCCGGAGCAGAAGGCGGCAGATCAGGTCGATGGCCTGCGTGCCGGACGCCGTCAGCAGAAGCTGTTCGGGCGCCGCCTCGATGCCCTCTTCCATGAAGCGGGCGAGCAGCAGCCGGCGCAGGGCCAGTGACCCGCGCGTGCTGCCGTAGTCGGCGAGCACCGCGTCCTCGGCCCGCGCGAGCGTCCGGACGGCACGGCGCAGGGCGGCATGGGGCATCCAGTCCGCCGGCAGCCAGCCGCATCCGGGCTTCAGCGCGGCGGGATCGGCGTCGAGCGACTGCCGCGATACCCAGAACGGATCGACGGCCCGGTCACGCCCCGACCCGGCCTCCGTGAGCGCCAGCGGCGGCAACCCCGTCCGGGCAACGTAGAAGCCGGAACCGCGCCGGGCGCAGATCACGCCCTCTGCCGCGAGGCGATCATAGGCGTCCACCACCGTGGACGGCGACACGCCCAGGGTTGCGGCAAAGCCGCGGATCGAGGGCAGCCGGTCCCCGGTCACGAGGGCGCGGCTCGCCACCCTTGCGCGGATGGCCGCCATGACCTCTCCGGTGCGTGTCGCTTCCATGCCCGCCGCCTGCGCTCCCGCGACCGTACTGCCTAACGTGTCAATACAGTTTTGCCGAATCGTGTCGCATTGTCCCTGTTCACGCGAGACCCGTTGCCGGCAGATCATGCTTTGGAATGCGAGGCGACATGGACCGGACAACGCAAGGGTGGGGCAGCGGCCTGCTGGGCGTCGTGATCTTCAGCGGCTCGCTGCCGGCGACGCGCGCCGCCGTTGCCGACTTCCCGCCGCTGTTCCTGACCTCGGCCCGCGCGGTGGTCGCGGCGCTCCTCGGGGCGGCCTTTGTTGCCTTGCTGCGGCAGGCGCGGCCCGCGCGAGGCGACCTTGCTTCCCTCGCCGTCATCGCGCTGGGCGTCGTGGTCGGCTTCCCGCTGCTCACGGCGCTTGCGCTGCAACACATCACCTCGGCCCACTCCATCGTCTTCATCGGCCTGCTGCCGCTCGCGACGGCGATCTTCGGCGTGCTACGCGGCGGCGAGCGGCCCAAGCCGGCGTTCTGGCTGTTCTCGGGCCTGGGAGGGGCAGCGGTCGCAGGCTTCGCCCTTGTTCAAAGCGGCAGAGGCTCGCTCGCCGGCGACCTGCTGATGATGGCCGCCATCTTGCTCTGCGGCCTGGGCTATGCCGAGGGGGCAACGCTGTCGCGGCGCCTCGGCGGCTGGCAGGTCATCTCGTGGGCTTTGCTGCTGTCGCTGCCATTGATGGCGGCGGTCGCGCTGATCACCCTGCCCGGCTCCTGGAACGGCATCGGCGGTGCGGCCTGGCTCGGGCTGGCCTATGTTTCCGTGTTCAGCATGCTGGTTGGCTTCATCTTCTGGTATCGCGGCCTCGCGCTGGGCGGCATCACGGGCGTGGGACAGTTGCAGTTGCTGCAACCCTTCTTTGGCCTAGCCTTGGCGGGCGCGTTGCTGCATGAACCCGTCGCCTGGACGATGGTCGCGGCAACGGGCTTTGTTGTTCTTTGCGTCGCCGGCGCCAACCGGTTCGCTTGAGGGTTGCGGCTGGCCATGGCGCGCCCTGAGGGATTCGAACCCCCGACATGCGGATTAGAAGGCCGCCGCTC
>CALMVT010000581.1 GCA_937873175.1 uncultured Acetobacteraceae bacterium
CGGCGAACGCTACCTGTCCGTGCCGGACTTCCTGCCGGCCTGACGCGGCGCCGGCCCTTGCATTCCCCCACCTCCCATCCATTTACCATCCAGTTGGATGGTTTGTGGATGGGCACGATGGAAGCGTTGCGTGAGCTGAGGCCGAAGGCGGCTGACAGCGAGAAGATCACCATCAATCTCGGCTTTGTCGATCTCGGCCACATCGACTTGATGGTGCAGGACGGCTTCTACTCGAATCGCACGGACTTCATCCGCACGGCCATCCGCAACCAGCTTGAGCGCCACGCCGACGTGATGCGGCAGTCGGTGGCGCGACGCAGCCTGGACCTCGGCCTGCGACATTACGGCCGGGCCGAGCTTGAAGCGGCGCAGCGCCGGGGCGATGCGCTGCACATCAACGTGCTTGGTCTGGCGAGCATCGCCCCCGATGTGCCGCCCGAATTGGCTCGCGCGGTCATCGCCTCGGTCAAGGTGCTGGGCGCGCTGCACGCCAGCGCCGCAGTCAAGGCGGCGCTGGCCGACCGCACGCAGTAGTCGCCCGGCGGCAGCCCACGCCGCCGGCGTCAACGGAAGCCGATCCCGGTTCCGAACGGGGATGCCCGATGGGGTCCCGAACACGAAAGCCAAAGTCATGAAGCCACTCCTTCCCCAAGGTCTGATCGAAGCGGCCCGTCTCACCAAGGCTGGGCGCCTGTCCGAAGCCACGGCGGCCTTGCAGGACATGCTGGCGGGGCAGCGAGCGTCCGACACGGCCCCGCAAGCCCGGCGCGCCCCGCCCACCATCGACGGCACCGCCGAGGGGGCGCCGAACGAGGCGGAAGGGGTCGGGCTGCCGATCCCCAAGGCGCTGCGCGGGCTGCTGGACCGGGTCACCCAGGGCGGCTTCTCCATGCCGGGCGTCGCAGACAAGCCTGCCGCCGCAAGCACGGTGCCGGCGGGCCAGCCGGACGGCGCGAAGTTCCTGGCCAAGACCTTTAGCGGCCCAGCCGGCAGCCGCCCCTACAAGCTTTACGTGCCCAGCGGCTACCGCGGGCAGCCGGTGCCGTTGATCGTGATGCTGCACGGTTGCACCCAGTCGCCCGACGACTTCGCCGCCGGCACGCGGATGAATCTGGCGGCCGAGCAGCACACCTGCCTGGTGGCCTACCCCGGCCAGACCAGCTCGGCGAACCTGCAAAAGTGCTGGAACTGGTTCAACGAGGCCGACCAGCACCGCGGCGCCGGGGAGCCGTCGTTGATCGCCGGGATCACGCGCGAGGTGATGCGCGATTACGCCGTCGATCCCGCGCGCGTTTATGTCGCCGGGCTATCGGCCGGGGGCGCCGCGGCGGCGGTGCTGGGAGCGACCTACCCCGATTTGTATGCGGCCATCGGCGTGCATTCGGGCCTGGCCTGTGGTGCTGCGCGCGACATGCAGTCGGCGTTCGCCGCGATGCAGCGGGGCGGCGCGGCCCCCCGGGCGCCCGGCGGCTCGCGGGTGGTGCCGGCCATCGTGTTCCACGGCGACCGGGACACCACCGTGAACCCGCGCAACGCCGACGCGGTGGTCGAGCAATCGGCCCGCGGCGCATCCCTCAGCACGCAGTCGGAGGACGGCCAGGTTGCCGGCGGCCACGCCTACCGCCGCACCCGGCGGGTGGACGCGGACGGCAAGACCGTGGTGGAGCAATGGGTGGTGCACGGCGCGGCGCATGCCTGGTTCGGCGGCAGTTCCGCCGGCTCCTACACCGACGCGCGCGGGCCGGATGCCACAGGGGAGATGCTGCGCTTCTTCGGGGAGCATCCCCACCCCGCGCCGGCCCCCGCGGGCTAATCGCGCCGGGGTCAGAGCGTGCCGAGGTGCTGCTCGATGATCGCGAGGTTCCGCAGGTTGGCCTTCAGCGCCATGTCGAACACGTCGCCCAGCACCGGCACGCTGCCGCCGACGACCTCCAGCGCCACGTTGCCGAACATGCGGGCCAGCAGCGGCCCCGGCACGCCGAGCTTCGAGGCCTCGTAGATGATGTAAAGCGACAGCGCCCCGAGCACCGCGTCGCCGCCGACCGGCACCAAGCCGACGACGCTGTTCAGGCCGAAGCGGAAGCGCGTGCCCGGCAGCTTGAACACCCCGTCGATCAGCCAGGCGAGGCGGCGCAGCCGCTTCAGCCGGGCCAACGCATCGGGACGTGTGGGCAGCGGAATGGTGCCGGCGTAGGCCATGAGGTCGTCCCCCAAACGGATTGACGGCGCCGATATCGTGTGGGTCTGGGCGTTGTTCAATGTTGGCCTGCCCGCGCGAGGGCAGGAAGCGCCATGCGGGCCACGCGCCGGCCGACTGTGGCCCGCATGGCCCGTCCCGTCGCCCGCAGCGATGCTGTGCCGCACGCCGGAACCGCAGGACTCATGCCGAACGGGCCGGGGTCAGCCGAAGGCGAACACGCCAGCGATGGCAAGCACGAGGGCCGGCGGCATCACCAGCGCGCCGAGCTTGAGAAAGGTCCAGGCGCCCACGCTTTGCCCTTCTCGCCGCAGCGCGATGAGCCACAGGATGGTGGCGAGCGACCCGGTGACCGACAGGTTGGGGCCGAGGTCCACCCCGATCAGCACGGCGGCCCGCACGTGTTCTGGCACGTTCGCGATCTCGGTCACGCGCCCCGCGACGAGGCCGGCCGGCAGGTTGTTCACCAGGTTGCAGCCGACCGCGAGCGCCACGCCCGACGCCCAGGCGGCAAGCGTCGCCGAGCGTTGCGCCAAGGCTTGCAGCAGCCCGGCCAGGTCGCTAGTGACGCCGGTCTTCTCCAACGCCTCCACCAGCACGAACAGCCCGGCGACCAGCGGCAGCACGCCCCAGGACACATCCCGCAGCACCGTCATCGGGCCGGACCGCGAGCGCAGCAGCACCAGCGCCGCCGTTGCAACCCCGGCAAGGAAGGTCGGCAAGCCCAACTGGAGGCCGAATGCCGAGGCGGCGAGCAGCACGGCCGCGGTGCCCGCGATGCCCCACGCCGCCATCGTGCCGCCGGCAGACAGCCGGGGCCGCTCGATCTCGGAGGAGATGCCCTGCCGCAGCGCGGCCCGCTGCGTCCAGCGCAGGACGGCGTAGGTGGCGAAGATCGAAAGCGCGGAGGGCAGCGCGTAGCGCGGCAGCCAGGCGAGCAGCGGCGGCATATGGCTGCCGTAGATCACGAGGTTCGCCGGGTTGGAGATGGGCAGCACGAAGCTGGCCGCGTTGGCGATAAAGGCGCAGACGAGCAGGTAGGGCAGGGGCTGCTCCGCCTTTGTGGCCCGGGCCACGGCGGCGACGGCGGGGGTCAGCACCACGGCAGTCGCGTCGTTGGACAGGAACACCGTGACAACTGTGCCCACCGCGAAGACCAGGGTGAACAGCCGGGCGGCGGAGCCTCTTGCCAGCACGGCGGCC
Organism: uncultured Acetobacteraceae bacterium; assembly: GCA_937873175.1. GTDB lineage: Bacteria > Pseudomonadota > Alphaproteobacteria > Acetobacterales > Acetobacteraceae > CAHJXG01. The sequence goes on from CALMVT010000581.1 coordinate 3,401, forward strand.
TTTGCGGCGAGCCAGTCGAACAGCCCCGCATGTCGGGCCACGGCGGCGAGCAGCATCATGCCGAGGAGGAACAGGTAAACATCCGTGCCCTTGGCGACGCCGCCGAGCGCTTCGGATGCGGATACCAGGCCGAGCAGGACCAGCAGGGTTGCGCCGGCGCCGGCCCAGATGAACTCGGGCCAGGCAAACGGCCGCAGGATGACCCCGGCGGTGGCGACGGCGGCGATGCCCCAGGTGGTCCAGGGTGATGCGGCAAGCGTACCCGTCATGCCAGGGCCGGCGTGCCGGAGGCGAGGTGGGCGCCGGGGTCCCGGGTTTCCGGCATGAACGCCACGAAGAACACCAGCCCGCACCCGGCAATCGCCGCAAGGTAAAGGAACCCCGCCGTGAAGCCGAACCATTGCACGACGTAGCCGGCCGTCGCGTTGCTCAGCGCGGCGCCGATCCCCACCGACAGCGCCATCAGCCCTTGGGCGAAGTTGAACCGCCCGGTGCTGCGCATCAGGTCGGACGCGATCAGCACGGAGACCACGCCGAAGATGCCCGCCGCCACCCCGTCCAGGAGCTGGATGCCCACCACGGCGTAAGGGCTGTCGGTCAGCGTGAACAGCACGCCGCGCACCGGCAGCACGGCCATGGCGACCAGGAAGATGGTCTTGCGCCCCACGCCCTTCGCCGAGGCTTGCCCCACCGCCCAGGCCACCCCCACCATCACGAACTGCGCGGCGATGATGCAGGCGGACAGCGCGGCCGCGTCGGACCCCGGGTGGGTTTGCGCCAGCACCTGCCCGGCCATCGGCAGCATCGCCGCGTTGCCGAAATGGAACAGCACCACGGAGGCGAGAAACACCCGCAGGTCCCGGCGTTTCAGCAAATCCCGGACGGGCACCGGCTCGCAGTTGTTGGCTGGGTCCTCGCTGCCGCGAGCCCGGTCGTGGTCGATCTCGGCCGGGTTGATCAGGGTGACAATCCCGGCGCTCGCCAGGGCAAAGGCGCACACGAGGTAGAAGATCCAGTGGTAGCCGAGATACGTCCCGAGCGCCCCGGCCAGCACGGCGGCAAGCAGGTTGCCGGCATGGTTGAAGCTCTCGTTGCGGCTGACCCGTCCGTCCAGCAGCTTGCGCCCGACCAGGCCCAGGGAGATCGCGGCGATGGCCGGCGGGATGACCGCCGAGGCCGCGCCCAGCATTGCCTGCGCCGCGACCACGGCGAAGAAGCGCGGGAATAGCACGATCAGCAGGCAGCCGGCCGCGACGGTCAGCCCCGAGGCGGCGATCAGCAGCCGCTTGGCGCGCGTGCCGTCCACCAGCAGCCCCGCTGGCACCTGGAACACCGCGGCGGCGACGGAGGATGCCGCCATGGCGATGCCGATGGCGCCCGCGTCCCAGCGCTCGCTCCCTTTGAGGAACACGGCCAGGTAAGGCCCCACCCCGTCCCGCACGTCCGCCATCAGCACGTTGATGCCGTCCAAGCCCCGCAGCGAACGCGCCGACGGCGGGGCTAATCCCGTCGTCGCCTTTGTGCCCGATTCGGCCCGGTGTTGATGGGTTGCCACGGTGCCTCCGCATGATGAGATCCAGTGAGGGATCAGCAATCGGCGTGCCATGGCGTGATTGAGAGTTTTCAAGGACAAATGAACCCGGGTGGGCGGGCGCTGTCCGGAAAGACGACGCTTGGTTGTCCTGCAAGCGGACATAGGACGATGTCGCGGGGATCAGCCGCGTCCCGCCGCGATGTTTCGCGGTGGCATCTTAGTATTGAACCATACCAATACCGCTTGGGCGGATACCGCTGCGGTTCGCTTCGCGCTTCATCCCTAAGAACCTGCCACCGGCCGCAGAACTTTGCCCCACGGTTGAGCGTATGGTAGGCGCTTCGTTTTCCCCCGTTCTTGAGGACGTTTTAATGGCTGCTTCAGCAAACCGATCCCGCGTGACCGAGGGTCGGCCGCACCCGCGCGGGGCCACCTGGACGGGGCAGGGCGTGAACTTCTCTTTGTTCTCCGCCAACGCGACCAAGGTCGAGCTTTGCTTGTTCGACAATGACGGGGAAACCGAGCTCGAACGGATCGAGCTGCCGGAATACACCGACGAGGTTTGGCACGGCTTCCTGCCCGACGCGCGGCCCGGCACCGTGTACGGCTACCGTGTCCACGGCCCCTACGCGCCGGAGGAGGGGCACCGGTTCAACCCGAACAAGCTGCTGATCGACCCCTACGCCAAGGCGCTGGTCGGGCATCTCAAGTGGGATCCCGCGCTGTTTGGCTACCAGATGGAGTCGATGGACGACCTGACCTATGACGAGCGGGACAGCGCGTCGTTCATGCCGAAGTGCCGGGTCATCGACCCCGCGTTCACCTGGGGCAACGACCGCCCGCCGCAGATCCCGTGGGAGCACACCGTGCTTTACGAAGCGCACGTGCGCGGCCTGACCAAGCTGCACCCGGCTGTGCCGGAGGAGCTGCGCGGCACGTTCCGCGGCCTGACGGCGCCGGAGGTGATCCAGCACATCAAGTCCATCGGCGTCACCGCGGTGGAGCTGCTGCCGGTGCATATGTTCGTGGACGACAGCCAGTTGCTGGAAAAGGACCTGGTGAACTACTGGGGCTACAACACCATCAGCTTCTTCGCCCCAGCCCGGCGGTACGCCAGCGTGCCCGACTTCGCGTTCTCCGAGTTCAAGGAGATGGTGGCCCGCCTGCACGGCGCGCATCTCGAAGTCATCCTGGACGTGGTTTACAACCACACGGCGGAGGGCAACGAGCGCGGCCCGACCCTGTCGTTCAAGGGGATCGACAACGCTTCCTACTACCGGCTGCTGCCGGACCAGAAGCGCTACTACATCAACGACACCGGCACCGGAAATACGGTGAACCTGTCGCATCCCCGCGTCATCCAGTTGGTAACGGACAGCCTGCGCTATTGGGTGGAGGAGATGCACGTCGATGGCTTCCGCTTCGACCTCGGCACCATCCTGGCGCGCGAGCCCTACGGCTTCGACCAGCAGAGCGGCTTCCTGCGCGCGGTGGGGCAGGACCCCGTGCTGTCCCAGGTCAAGCTGATTGCGGAACCCTGGGACTGCGGACCCGGCGGCTACCAGGTGGGCGGCTTCGCGCCGGGCTGGGCGGAATGGAACGACCGCTACCGCGACACGGTGCGAGATTACTGGAAAGGCGAGGAAGGCAAGCTGCCGGAGGTCGCGACGCGCCTCACGGGGTCGGCCGACTTCTTCAACCACCGCGGGCGGCAGACCTGGGCCAGCGTCAACTTCATCACGGCCCATGACGGGTTTTGCTTGAACGATCTCGTGACTTACAACGACAAGCACAACGAGGCGAACGGCGAGGACAACAAAGACGGCAGCTCCGACAACCGGTCCTGGAACTGCGGCACCGAGGGGCCGACGGAGGACGAGGAGATCAACGCGCTGCGCGAGCGCCAGATCTGCAACATGATGGGCACCCTGCTGCTGTCGCGCGGCACGCCGATGATCGTGGCCGGCGACGAGTTCGGTCGCACCCAGGGCGGCAACAACAACGCCTACTGCCAGGACAACGAGATCTCCTGGTTGAACTGGGAGAGGGGGGACAAGGGCCGGCGGCTGCTCAGCTTCGTGCAGCGCGTGGCGGCGTTGCGCCACAAGTATCCCGTCCTGCACCGCACCCGCTGGCTGAGCGCGCAGTGGAACGATGAGATCGGGGTCAAGGACGTGGCGTGGCTGACCCCCTCCGGTGACGAAATGACGGATGAAAGCTGGACGGACGGCAACGCGCGCTGCCTCGGCATGCTGCTGGACGGGCGGGCGCAGCCGACCGGGGTGCACAAGCGCGGCGTGGACCAGAGCCTGCTGCTGATCCTGAATTCCTACCACGACGCGGTGGGGTTCCATTTGCCGGAGGTGGTCGGCGGGCATCGCTGGACGCGGCTGATCGACACCAACCAGCTCGACCACGCCGACGAGCCGACCTTCGAGTTCGGCGCCAGCTACACCGTGACCGGCCGGTCAATCCTGCTGTTCGAGTTGATGATGGACCCCGATTACGCCACGGCGCGGCTGGAGCGGGGGGGTGCCGAAGCCTGATTAGCAGGCCGGCACCGGCGGGTTGGTCGCCGGCTGCTTGTCCTCGTGCCGGGGCAGGTAAAGCCGTATGGTGGTGCTGTGGCCGGGTTCGCTGTCGATCCGCACCAGACCGCCTGTCAGCCGCACGAAGGACAGCGCCTGCGAAAGCCCAAGCCCCGTGCCGCGGCCGGCGCGCTTGGTGGTGAAGAACGGTTCAAAGGCGCGTGCCCGCGTTTCCTCGTCCATGCCGGTTCCAGCGTCGGCAACCACGACTTCCGTGTGGTCGCCGGGGCGGGCGCCTTCGTGGCCCGCGATGTTCGCCTCGTCCAGGCGCACCTGCCGGGTGCTGATGGCAAGCCGCCCGCCGCCGGGGATCGCGTCGCCCGCGTTGATCGCGAGGCTGAGCAAGGCGTTCTCAAGCTCGTTGGGATCGCACAGCACCGTCCAGGCGCCGCCGCCGCGCAGCTCGACTTCCACCGAAAGCCGCACCGCCCGGCGGATCAGGTCCTCCATGCCGAGGATCAGCGGGTCCGGGTTGAGGGGCACGGGCTGCGACGCTTGCCGCCGGGTGAACGCAAGCAGGCGGCCGGCCAGCGCCGCCGCCTGGTCAACCGACTTGAGCGCGCTTTCCATGTGCCGGTGCGCGTCCGCCACGCGCCCCTGCTCCGCCCGGCGCTGCACCAGCTCGATGCTGCTGGCGATG
>CALMVT010000582.1 GCA_937873175.1 uncultured Acetobacteraceae bacterium
GGCCGGGGTCGCCTTATTTTGGCCTGATGCCTTGCGTCGCGGCCACGGCACAGGATGCACAACGATCCAGATACAACACGGTGCAAGAACGAAACGTGTTGCATTCCTGCACCCGAGCAGCGAACTTTCCCGTATGGCGCAGGCAGCACGCGAATCGCCGCGCACAACGTGGGAGCCAGCCTTTATGAATAATCCAGTCGCCTCGACCGAGCCGGCGCGGGACGGCGTCAACCGCCGCTCGCTGATCGGCCAATTCGGCAAGACCGCCGCCGCCGTCATGGCCGTGGGAGCGGCAGCCACCGCCGGCGTGACGCTCACCAGCCTGCCGGCCGAGGCACAGGGCATCACCGACGCCGACATCCTGAACTTCGCGCTCAACCTGGAGTATGTCGAAGCCCAGTACTACATCCGCGCCTTCCTGGGCCGCGGCCTGGACCCCGCCGACATCAATGATCCCAACGGCGTCGGCAATGCGGGCTTCGTGCTCGGCGGCTCGGCCGTGCCGTTCCAGACAGCGTCCATCGCCGCCTACGCGCAGAAGATCACGATCGACGAGGTCAACCATGTCCGCTTCCTGCGGCGCGTGCTCGGCAACGCCGCGGTGGCGCAGCCGAACATCGACCTGCTGAACAGCTTCAACGCCCTGGCGTTCGCGGCGGGGCTTGTGCCGGACACCAACACGCAGTTCAACCCGTTTGCCGACGAGGTGAGCTTCCTGCTTGGCGCGTTCATCTTCGAGGACGTGGGCGTCACCGCGTATGCAGGTGCCGCGCAACTGATCCAGAACAAGGACTACCTGGCGGCCGCCGCCAGCATCCTGGCCATCGAGGCCTACCACGCCGGCACGGTCCGCACGGTCCTCGGCAGCCTCGGCCAGCAGGCGGCGGCCAACGCCATCTCCGCCGTTCGCGCATCCGTGGGCGGCGGCAAGGAGCAGCCCTTGTCGCTCGCCAACCTGTCCATCAACACCTCGCCGGCGGACAGCGACTCGCTCGCGTTCCGCCGCACCACCACGGAGGTGCTGAACATCGTGTACAACGGCCGCAGCACCGGCGGCGGCTTCCTGCCGAACCAGGCCAACGGCACCATCCGCTGATGGTTGCCGGGGCGGACAAGACTGGTCCGCCCCAATCGGCTTCCGCGGTTCAGGAGCCTGCGGCAAAACCGACGCTGAAAAAGAACATTCAGCGAGCATGTGTGCCGCTCGAAGTGGCAGCTTCCGAGATGTTCGAACATCGCAACTCACCAAGCCCGCCCCTGCCAGCAGGCAATCCCGCTGGCAGGGGCGGGCCCGGCGACCCGTCAGCGGCGGACGTCTGCCCAGTCCAGGACCGCCGGGTTGGCTTGTCACGGCCGTTCGAAGATGCTGGCGTGCGACGCGCCCAAAATGACGGCAAGCTGCGCGTTCGGGATGACCGCCTTTGTCATTTGCAAGACCGGGAACGCATAGTCCTGATCCTCCAAACCGATCACCACCAAGGCGCGCACGCGGGTCAGTATGGCGGCCTTGATGCGGGTTTTGAGAAGCAGGCCGTTGATCCAGGCGCTTCTCGTCGGACAGCCGGATCAACGGGCGGCCAAGCAGGTTGGCGATAGCAGGCTTGGCTCCAGGGGTTTCGCATCAAGCGACGGGCATGTGGTCGAGGATGTCGGCGAGAACGCGCACGTCCAGCGCTGCATCGCGCATGGCAAAGCGTATGGAGTTCTTACCCGTGACGATGCGGACGGCGTTGAGCGCCACGCGCTTGAGCGTGGCGCGGTTGCGTGGGCCGTGGTCGCGCCGCACCAGCGACGCGTCCTCGCCCATGGTCACGTCCAGAACCCAATGCAGGTTATTTTCGACAGCCCAGTGACCCCGCGACAGGACAAGCAGGCGCTCGGGCGTGCAGGCGTGTCCGAGCAGGTAAATCTGGCTTTCCGCTGTTGCCGCGCCGTTCCGCTTGCAGATGCGGGCACGCTCGACACAGCCGATGGCTGCAAGCCCGGGCCAACAGTGGTGGTCCAGTGCGGCGATGTCGGTACAGATGCGCGCCGCACGGGTCTCCACCCGCCCGTGCCCGACGCTGGTAACTTGATGCTTCAGAACGGGGACGAGCGGGTCGCCGAGGACCTTTCGCACGTCATCAAGCAGCTTCGGCTGGTTGCCTTTCAGGGCCATGACGTAGTGCGCCCCGGCCTCGTGCAGCAGCGTGGCGCTGGCGCGCTGGGTGTGCAGAGCGTCCATCGTCACGTCCCGCCCGCGCAGGTCCAAAAGCCTGAGCAGTTCCGGAAGCGCGGTGATCTCGTTGGACTTGCCGTCCACGGCGACCTGGCCGATGCACAGGCCGACGTCGGTGGCGAACGCGTGCAGCAGATGAAGGGCTCGGACGCCGCGCCGGGCATCCGCGCTGCCCCGCACCGTCTTGCCGTTGATGGCGACATGGCTCGCACAGCCTGCGGTGACGCGCCGGGCGAGGTCGACGAGCACCGCCTCGAACTGTTCCGGCCTAATAAGCCGGAGCATCCGCCCGAAGGTGTCGTGGGACGGCGTGCCGTCTTTGTAGGGCAGGTAGCGGCGCAGGAAATCGACCTTTGCCTTGGCGAACTGCGCGTAGCCGTCGAAGCACCCGAACCCGCACAAGGTGGCGCAGAGCGCCGCAAACAAAACCTTCGCCAGCCCATGGGTGATCCGACCAGTGACCCGCGGATCGTCGATCCCGGCGAAAAGCTTGCAAGCGGAAGGAACCATGGCGCATGCCTCTGATGAGGCGCCAACAACGTCGCCCGGCTATGACGGATCCAGCACTGCGCCACATCGCACATGCTGATTGTGACAACAGAAGTTTGGTGCGAGAGCCCTGGGCTTGGCCCGGATGGTATTCGGGTAGGCTGGTTCCTTGAACGGATCAGGGTTGCGGAAAGGCACGCGGGGCGACGCCGGCCGCGCCGACACCGGCGTCATCTGCGCGGTCATCGATGCCAAGTCGGGGTTGCCCTCCAGGCCGGCGCTCAGCAGGCCCAGTTGCTCGGCCAAAGCCGCGATCCGGTCCGCGCGTTTTCTGGCGCGACTTGCTCGAGACATTCCATTTTGATCTGTGACATCGACGTGGTGTCTCGTAGCAGCTTTTGAGTCCGGGCAGTTCGGTCAAATCGCCCAGGGCATCTCCCGCTACCGGAACCCCTATTCCTGTCTGACGAAGAGGTGGTCGCCAGCAGTCCCCCGCTTCTTCAACTTCAGAACCGGTTTCTCGATCAGATGCCAGGACAGAACCGCGATGCAAAATGTAAGCAGGGCGGCAATCATGCTCAGACTGTATGGGTTGAGCGATAGCCCCACTGACAGACTGGTTGCGACCACAATCTGTTGTATCGGCCATGCGAACAGGTACACTCCGTATGAGTAATCCTCACCCCACACGAGCCGGGGCGGTGCATACTTCCCAAGGTAGATGACACAGAATGCCATGCTGACAATGACGGGCCACTGCTGGATCGTGACGATGTTAGCCGCAGACAATTCTGGGACAAAGTAAAGCGTGCGCGGAAGCATTCCCAACCATCGGTCGAGCGACAGCCCCGCAAGCAGGAAGCTGCTGATGCTGGCTGCCATTTGCATGTTGATCTCACGCTCATAGACGGCAATGAACCCGCCTGTCAGAAAGCTCAACAGCATCGGCAGGATCAGCATGTATGCTTCGTCTTCCGGGCCGAAGCGTGCAAACACCATGATCCACACCGAAGCGAAAATGACGTTGTAGCGGTCGCGATGCAGCAGGCCGGTCACGCCCGCGGACGCACAGGCGGCGTAGCAGGTGATCTCCCATGGAATCGTCCAAAGAGAGTTGTTCCGCCGGAAAGGAAGCGGGTTCCCGCTATACTGGTCGTACCACTCGAACAGCACTCGCCCGAACACATAAGCGACCAGCAAGGCTGGCACGATGCGCAATAGGCGGTTGAGGGCGAACTGCACGAGGTTCGGGCGACGCATGTAGCTTCCGACGACCAGGTAGCCGCTGACCGCGAAGAATGCGTGCACGGCATGGGAACCGAGGTCCCAGCCGAGGGCCTCCGGTTGTGGCAGGCCGAGCACTGCGAACGAATGCGAAAACAGCACCAGCATGGCCAGACACAGCCGGATGGCATTCAGATTATCGTTCATGACGGTTCCCACAAACGAGGGCAGTGCCTGTTTGCAGGCTGCGTCAGAGGCCGGTGGCTGTCAGCGCGGTGCCTTGCTTGCCGTGCAGCGCCAACCGGCCCACCAGAGTTTGGCGCCTCGTTCATACCGCTGATCCCGACGGGTATGTCATGACGGCAAAATTTCAGCATCACTCGATCGAGGGCATTGATGCTGGCAGCGACCCAGAAATGGGCAGCATGCATGTCGAGGAGGACGGCCCTGAGCTTTTCCAGAAGGCCGAAAGCGTTATGGAAGGCCAAGGCGGTGCCGAGGGATGCCTGATCCGTCGCCCGGCATACGCGTGTGCCCGTGGCGCCACCCATGGCCGAAGGGATCTCGAAGGCTGGGCCATGGGTCGCGACGACCCGGGCCACCGTCGCCGGCATGACGACGCCGGGATTTTCTTGGCTTGTGGCGAGCGTGCGATTGGATCGCCACTGCAAGGTGTTGACCAACGCCATGATCGTCACGGACACCAGCGCCGCCATCGGGATCTGCTCCATCCAGGGGTCAACCATGACAGCAAGGGACAGCAGGAGCATCCCGGCCCACAAGCACGACAGGCGTTTCCGGCCACTTGCCGACACGTCGATGACCGACTGCCTGATCATGGCGCAGCCGACCAGGCCGCAGAACAGGGC
>CALMVT010000583.1 GCA_937873175.1 uncultured Acetobacteraceae bacterium
GCACCACTCCTCAGAACCGCCGTCAGCGGATCGTCGACCTCATCGGGCTGACGGAGTGAAACAACGGTGGTAGTGCTTGTCATGGCGTATCGGCTCCTTCAGGAGTTCAGGCAGGCTCACACCCACCTCGATACGCCGCCCTTCTCAAACCGTCGTCACCCATTCTCCGGCATAGCTCATGGCGGCGAACGCTTCCGATAAAGGCCGATGTCTTTCCCGCACCATAGACGGGGCGCAATCCACACGCTTCAGAGTTGCAAGGCAAACACGGACGCTCAGGATACCTCGGCGTAAGATTGAAGCTGGGACGGTTTTCCCTTGTAAAATTCGGTGCTGCTGTCATCGGGTGTAGGACCACGTCCCAGCCTTACACCGGAGGGTGAACATGCCACGACCAAAGGCGGCCGCACGCCCGCACGGGCGCATTATCCTGCTCTCCAGCCCCAAAGGAGGTACAGGCAAATCATCCTTGGCCAGGAACATTCTCGTCAGCGCCGCAAAATCGGACATGCGAGTCCTCGGGATTGACTTCGACCCGCAAGGAACACTGCACAAGTGGTTTTTGCGACGCGAACAAGTTCGCGAGAGATTTCCCGACTGCCTCCAAGTGGAGGTCAAAGTTGCTGCTATCGGGGAATGGCGAAGCGCACTGAAGACAACAGGCGAGTTCGATCTCGTCGTGCTCGATACTCCCCCCAGCATCGAAATTCACTACAACGCAGCCATGAGCCTTTGTTCGGCAGCAGATTTCGTGGTGGTCCCTTGTGGCGCCACCCAGGATGACGTGGACGCCTCGACTCCTTGGATGGCGACTTTGATTCAAGCTGGCGTGCCGGCAGCCTTTGTCCTCAATAAGACGAACCGGCGGACCAAGAGTTATGAGACGGCACGCACGAAGCTCCTCCAAGTCGGGCCACTTTGCCCAGTGGAGATTCCCTTATTGGAAGACATTCACGTTTCGGCCGGAAAGGGTTTGGCAGTCTTGGACTTCGCAAAGGCCAAGGCGGGTGATACGTTCGACGCCCTTTGGTCCTACGTCGCCCGGGAAGCCCGGTTGTGAAAGGGCTTTCTCGCCGCGCTCTGCGCAACATCAACACCGACCACATTTCGCCCGAAGGCGGCATTCCAGATCGGAGAGCCCGGGACATTGCGGCCCTTACCGCCTCAGACCCGAAAGTCCTCCTGGAGATTGAACAAATATTTGAAGGCACAATGCTGCCGAAGAACCCGCACAAAGTCAGCAGTATCCTTAAGTTGAGAGGAGAGGTCGCCGAAGCGTGGGGACACGCGCGCGACGCTTTCATCGAGATTGGTCGGGCGCTCAACGCTGTTGAACTGGAGTTGGAGCCAGCCGAGAAAGACGCGATGCGGCGCGGTTTTGCGCGACTCTTCCCGTTCTCCGAAACTGTAGCAACGCAGTTTCGTCAAATCGCGCGCGCTGTTGATGAGGGTCGCCTTCCCTTGCAGGCATGCCCAGGCTCTTACGGCACCGCGTATCAATTGGCGCTACTCACGCCTGGGCAGCTTAGTATTGCCCGCGAGCGCGGTTTGATACGATCTGACGTTTCCCGCAATGCTGTCATTTCCTTCCGTAAGGAGATCCAAGCAGTCGCGCAGCAGACCTCACCCAGCATAAATCTTTCTAAGCTGCGAGAAGAACTCAACAGGCTTGAAGTAGAGCGTCGGCGGACGCTCGACAGCCTTGTGACGTTGCGACATCGGATGCGGGAAGTTAGGGCGCTTCTGGAGCACCGTAGGGAAAAGTGAGATGCACCGCATCTCAGCGTTAACGGGATGGATGCTCACCGCCGGCACCGACGGGCCAAGGTGGTGACCTGCCC
>CALMVT010000584.1 GCA_937873175.1 uncultured Acetobacteraceae bacterium
CCCACGGCCACCCAAACCTACACCCGATTTCCACCACGTTGACGGACGCTATCCGGTATTTATCCCATCATCCTTTCTTCGGCCGCGGTTCGCTGTAACGGATGATCGGCGGTTCCCCTTGCTCGGCAAGCAGCTTGTCCAGGCCCAGCAGCAACAGTTCATGAACCGTTGGTACATCCATATCCAAGGCGAGCCGCCGGACGCGCTTGTGCTCGGCTGGCAGCAGATACAATGTCGTGCCAATGGTCGCGGCTTTGATGCCACCAGGTGCGCGTTCGGATTGGGTCGCCGGTCCCGGGCCAGGCGGCGCTGAGGGTGCGGGCGTCTCGGCCCGCTCACCGGGGACAGCACGAGGGAAGTCCTCGACGGGCACGCTGCGGGCCGGGGCGGCACCCGGCCGGGCCAGCAGGTTGCCGGCGACCACAGAGGGCCGCGGCTTCTGGCTTGCCATCGTCCTAGGACACCATCGCCCTGGCACGCTTGCGTGCCAGCTTTGCCAAGTCAGCCGAGACGAAGTGCCACACTGCCTCGACCTCCGCCGCAGCCTTGCTCTTGGGCGCGATTTCCGTGGCCGCGCTGCCGGTGGCCGCCGCGACCGGGAAATCAATGCGGATGCGCAGGGGCGGAGCTACGCGGCCACGCTGGGCTAGGACTGGCACCGCGTCATCCAGCAGACGCGAACGGCCAGGGGGAACTTGCGTGACCACGAACGCAAACGGCCGCCCCGCCTCCTCCACTAGGTCAAGGATGGCCGGCAAGGCGTCCAAGTCATCCGTGGTCGGCCGCGTCGGCAACAGGATCAAGTCGGCAAGCCGCATTACGGCACCGAGGAAGGGGTGGACGCTGGGCGGCGTGTCCACGATGCACAGGTCCATGCCTGATGCCCGAAGTTGGTCAAGCGCGGCTGGCATCTGGTCCGGCGTCGGCGTGGCAAGGCCGGGGTTCGGATCGCCTTGCACGCCCTCAGTCCGCCGGTTCCACCAGCCCCGCAGCGTGCCCTGCGGGTCAAGGTCCACGAAGACGACGCACTTGCCGGCCGCGGCTGCTGCCACGCCCAGCTCCCGCACCAGCGTGGTTGCCCCCGCGCCGCCCTTCTGTTTTGCCACCATCACCACGCGCATTCGACTCGCTCCCGGCTTTCCGGAACCCTAGCCTCAAAGCGCAATAGGGTGCCCTGCGCCTAGCGTCCCTGTACGCTAGGACGCCATGCTGCTAGATTTTGCTACCGGGCTACGACCTGGACCGCGCAGAACGTCCTACTCGTCGCCGGGTCCCGCCGCAGCGTGCTGGCGCATTGCTGGAGGAAATCGGGCGGTGCCCCGTTGCCCGGCCGGCTGGCCCCCGCCCAGTAGCCGCCCCCGAGCAGGAGGAAGCCGGCGAACGCCAGCGCCCCGGCGGTTTGCAGATAGCGTGTCCGGCTCCAGGCCCTGGCACGGGCCACCATCACCTCGTTTGCCTTCTCGGTGAAGCCGTCCACCAGCACTTGCACCGTGATGCTTTCCTTCTCGCCAAGGCTGACCTTGGCCTGTTCGATGAAGCGGTCGATCTTGCGCAACTCAAGCTGCATGGCCTCGACCTGCAACCGTGCAATTTCGGCGCTGGCCTCCGTCACCGCCTTAGCTTTGGCGAGCACGTCCTGCGACTGCGTTTCCCGCCTGTGTTCCAGGCCAAGCAGGGCTTCGACCAAATCGCGTTACGCCTCGACCCAGCCCCCAAGGTAGGTGCCGGGTTCGATGCCGTCGTTTTTGGCGGCAACGTCCAGCCGGGCCAGCGCAACCTCGTCCCGGGTGCTCTCCGGCGTCATGGCACGCGGCTGCCAACTGCTGCCGTGGCGATGTGGCCCTCGACATCGCCCAGCCACTTGTTGACCATGTGCGCCCAGGTAGCGCGGGGCCGGCTGCCATCGGCCATCGGCTCGCGAGCCGCCACGCTGTAGAAGTCTAGGCGTGACTTGCGCAGCTCCTCCAGGATGGAGAGACGAGGAACGTAGATCGCGCTGGCGCTGTCAGCCATGATCGCCATGAAGTCGGCGCTTGTCGTCACCGGCTCAAATGCGCCAACCGGGTTCTGCCCCTGGCGGATCGCGCCTTCGTTCAGCGCGAACACCAGTGGCGGGGTTTCATGTGCCCAGCCTGAACCGCGGTGCGGACGTGCTCGAAATCCTCCAGGTCCGGCCCGAGCACGCACAGCCAGGCGAACTCGAAATCATTGGCCTCGCAGTACTTCGGCAATTGCAGGTCCCGCAGCAGTTCCTCCATGGACGAGCTGCCGCCACTCACGTCCAGCAGGCGCGACACCCGGTCGGCCTCCATCTGGTCAAGGGCCTCCAGCACCCACCCGCGGAAGTCCACAGGGTCAAGCGACGGCGGCCGGGAGCGTTCCCTGTTATAGAATGCCGACAACGTACCGGATTTGAGATCACCGTCTAGGTATCGCACGGTTCGGGACTGGGCACGCGCCCGCTGTCCCAGCAGCATCAAGGCCGCGGTCCCGCCGATCCGACCGCGCCCCCACCGTCCCAGGAAACACGGCTTCCTGCCCGGGGAAGGATCGCCGGCCTCAACTGTCTTCTTTGCACTCATGCTCATGTCCCCTTTCAGCTTCGGCCAGACTGACGCCGGATGATTGCATTCAGTGCAGCCACCCGTTCCTCAGCGCTGGCCATCCCTTGTGCGGGCGCCGGGTGCGAACGGTTCGGCGGGTTCACCGCAGGCGCTTGGCTGACCGCAGGGCTGCGCAGAGCCGGGCGCTGCCTAGCTTCCCGGTCGGGTTCTGTCAGAACTGGTGCCGGCAAGTATAGCCGGTGCTCTCGAGCATGCGGCAGGCTC
>CALMVT010000585.1 GCA_937873175.1 uncultured Acetobacteraceae bacterium
TCATCAGCCCAAGACAGACAAGCAAGCAGGCTGCCCCAGGTTCCTGACACTCCCGTGGAGGACGAGATGATGGTGGCGTGGGCGCTGGAGGACGTGCTGTCCAACTGGGGTTGCACGGTTGTCGGCCCAGCTGCCCGTGTCGGCAAAGCCTTGGCGATGCTCGATGCGGAGGCGATCGACATGGCGGTGCTCGACATCAGCCTCGACGGCCAGAGAAGCTACCCCGTCGCCGATGCGCTTGGAGCCCGGGACGTGCCGTTCGTGTTCCTGACCGGCTACGGCCGGGACAGCTTGCCAAGCGGCTACCGGACTTGTCCCTTGTTGCAGAAGCCGTTCAGGCAAACTGAACTGGGCGAGATGCTGACGAAGCTGTGGGCTTCAAAGGGCTGAACGCTTAAACGGGGCACCGTGGAGCCGGCACCGTGGAGGAGGCTCCACACGCAACAGCGCGTTCAGTGCCCGCTCCAGCCTGGCTTTGCCGTTTGTGGTGCAGGCCGACCCATGCCTTCAACTTGGCGGGAGTGCAGCCGCCTCCTTCGTGCGGCCGCGTTGGATCAGCATCGCCGCTGTGATCACCCCAGGAGGTCTAGAACTATGACGAGCAACACGACACCGGATCAAGACGGAACCGTGCCCGCCGACAAAGGGGCAACGGAGGATGCACCCGCCAAGCCCGCCCAGCCGGACGCGCCGGGTCGCGTGCAGCCGGTCGATCAGGCGGCGCAGGAGGACGCTGCAAAGGATCGGGCGGAAGGCGGCGGCTATAACTGACCGTCGGTCCAATCCCGAGTGCTTTCCCCGCAACCGTCCGTGCCTGTGGCCTGTTCAGGCTGGCGCGTCGCGCCAGTCTCAGCAGGCCGGCCATGGCCCGCTCTGTTTCCCGCGCCGTCCAGCCGCACCGCCTGATCCCGCCCGGTTTAGCCGCCCCTTGCCGAGGCGGCGCCCTGGCCGGAGCCACAACCCGGCATGGCAAGCATCACCAGGCGCTGTTCGCCGTGACGCCCCCAACTTATTCTTCCAGACCGGCGCGAGTGGTCCGCGTTCAGCGGTTCCGGCGCCATAGTTCCGCGTTGAGGAGCGTTGTCAGCCCGAGCCATACCACGAGGGGAATGCTCAGCCCGGCCGCCACGCGGTCCACCCGTGCCGCCGTCGATGCCAGCGCCGCGGCAGAGGCGAACATTGTCCCCGCGACGGCCGTGCTCGCGCCCAGGCGCTTGCGCTGGAAGAATACCCAAGGATACCCGGCAATCCCGGCCAGGTTCAGCGACCAGCAGGCGATCGCCGCGGTCCGCGCCGGGCTTGGTGGCGGCCTCATCAGCCGAGCGCCCGCCGCGACCAGCAGACCGTAGAGCGCCGTCCATACGGCGCCGATCGTCGGCCCGGACGGCGTGAGCCTAGGCTTGCGCAGCGAGACGTACCAGGTTGTGTTGCGCAGGCGCTGCATGCCCATGGCCACGCCGATGAGGTTCGCTGCCACGACAGCTCCGCTGGCGGCAAAGGTTGTTTGCTTGTCCACATGTTTCTCCAAGGCTATCGCGGACACGTGAGGCGGACGTGTCAGGCTCTTGCATGGTCGAGCCAGCGCCGCGTCAGGGGGGAAATGAGGCTGTCCATACCGATCTGCTGTCGCTGCGACATCGAAACGCCGAGCTGCCCACTCCCCTGTCCGCTGACGGCTGGGTGCATCTGCCTGATTGACGTTCCCGAAAACCAGGCCTCGGTTGGCGGACGTCCCAACCATGCTTGGGACGTGACGACCGGAAAAGCTTGTGTTCCGTTTTGTTCCGAGTCCAGCGCGGTGGGTGATCACATGAGCCAATCCGCCGTCCCAAGGCAAATGGAAAGCGGCACGCGTTTTTGCGTGGCCTTTGCGCAGAAACTCGCGTCGCCAGGGCAGGGATCAGGGGCATTGTGCCATCTCCCTCCCTAAAACTTGGCGGTGCTTCGGCACTGCCCTTTTTAGGTTGAGAACCGCTAAAAGTCTGAGCAGGCGTCGAAGGTCAGGCGGGGCGTTTTCATGTGTGGCCATCCGCACCTCCAGGAACGGCGACATGTTGCATGTGCCCGTGACGACGCGTTCGGCATCGTCCCGCGTCATGGACCTGCCGGCGATGCCGGGTGCGACGGCGATGGTCGCTTCCTCCATGTCCGTCAGGCTATGCCGTTCGGCGTGCCCGGTTCCAACGGCGACCAGCACCGCCACACGCAGCCGGCCGAGGGAGCTGCACCCCTTGCGCCAGAACGCCGCGTCCAGCACGCGTGCCCCCGCGTCCGCCTTGCAGCCCCGCAGCGATGTGACCAACCGTTGTATGTCCTCCTGGGTCATGAGCGACTCGACCACCTGGCGCTTGTCGGCGGTCAGCGGCCAGAAGCGCTTGCTGAGCGGGATGTCGGGCGCGACGCCCTTGATGCGCTGGCCGGCCACTCTGCTGGCCATGGCATTCCTGTCGAAGTCCGAGAGGCGGGAGATGCTGAAGGGTGCAAGTCCAGCGTGGCTTCCTATGTTTGCGGCATGCCCGACAGAAAAGGCTGGCCGCATGTGGCCTCCGCGCGGGCAAAGCCGTGGCAAGCGCTGCATTGCTGCTGGCCATCTGGCATCGATGCTGACGTTGCAAGGCAATATCTTGGTCGAAAGCGCAAGCCGGAACAGCAAAGGAAACCCGATGCCGA
>CALMVT010000586.1 GCA_937873175.1 uncultured Acetobacteraceae bacterium
GTATCGAACGGTACGCTGCCAGCTTCGCGTAACGATCAACTCAAGGTGATGCTTGGGTCGGGCTTATCCGCCAAGGCCCCGCTATGTCGGCGACAGGACATGGATCACCCGGTTGGCGAGCATGTCCTTCACCCGCGCCCCGTAGGCCAGCATATGCGGCGCTTTTGCGTGCGCCTCAAGCGCCGCCGCGTCCTGCCATTTCTCGATCACGGCGAAGCTATCCGGCCCGAGCGGCGTCATGAAGCCCGGGCCGCCCTCCGCGTCGACCGCCGGCGCGTACTCGATGCAGCCCGGCTCGGTCAGCACGGCGGGGACGTTGGCGCGGAACTGCTCCAGCACGGCGCTCCGCTGGCCGGGCTGCGCGGTGATGATGGCGAGGACGTGGATCATGGGCCGGCTCCTTGGCGAAACCCCTGGTTTGCGCGTGGGTCACGCGGCAGTGTCCACCCGCGGCGGGCGCAGCGCAATCGGGGGCGCAATCGGCTTCCCCTTGCCCGGCCCGCCTAGCCCGTGCTTGGTGTGGGGCCATGCAGCAGATCACGGGACATACGCGGCTGGCGGGGGTGATCGGGTGGCCGGTGTCGCATTCCCGGTCGCCGCGCCTGCACAACCATTGGCTGGCGCGGCACGGGATAAACGGGGCCTACGTGCCGCTCCCGGTGGCGCCTGCGGACCTCCCGGCGGCAGTGCGCGGGCTGCGCGCCGCGGGATTCACCGGCGCGAACGTGACCGTGCCGCACAAGGAAGCGGTGCTGGCGCTTTGCGACCGGGTGCTCCCGGCCGGGCAGCGGGCGGGTGCGGTGAACACCCTGGTGTTCGAGCCGGACGGCATCACCGGCACCAACACGGACGGCGTGGGGTTCATCGAGAACCTGCGGGCGCACGGCGTCGATCCGGCTGCCGGCCCGGCGCTGCTGCTCGGCGCCGGCGGCGCTGCGCGGGCCATCGCGGCGACGCTGCTCGACTTGGGCGTGCCGGTGACGGTCGCCAACCGGTCGGCTGAGCGCGCGGCGGCGCTGGCGGCGGCGCTGCCGGGCTTGAGCGTGATGCCCTGGGCGGAGCGGGAAACGGCCCTCAACGGGCAGGCGCTCCTGGTCAACACCACGGTGCTGGGGATGACGGGGCAGGACGCCCTGCACATGCCCCTGGACGGTGCGCCGCCCGGCCTGGTGGTGTCGGACATCGTATACGTCCCGATGGTCACGCCGCTGCTGGCCGAAGCGGCGGCGCGCGGGCTGCGCACGGTAGGCGGCCTTGGCATGCTGCTGCACCAGGCCGTGGCGGGCTTCGCATCCTGGTTCGGCGTGATGCCGGTTGTGGACGGGGCCACCTTTGAACTGATCGCGGCCGACCTGTAACCTACAGGGGCATGAAGATCATCGGCCTGACCGGCGGCATCGGCATGGGGAAGTCCACCGTCGCCGCGGCGTTCCGGCGGGCCGGCATCCCGGTGTTCGACGCCGACGCGGCGGTGCACGCGTTGCAGGGCCGCGGCGGGCGGGCGGTGCGGGCCATCGAGGAAGCGTTTCCGGGCACGATCCGGGACGGCGCCGTGGACCGCGCGGCGCTGCGCGCGGTGGCCCTGCCCGACCCGGCCGCCATGCGCACGCTGGAGCGCATCCTGCACCCGATGGTGCGCGCGGCGGAGCGAGCGTTCCTCCACCGCGCCCGCCGGGCGGGGCGGCGGGTGGCGGTGCTGGACATCCCGCTGCTGCTGGAAACCGGGGGCGAGCGCCGGGTTGATCTGGTGCTGGTGGCCTCCGCCCCCCGTGCCGTGCAGCGGGCGCGGGTTCGGGCGCGGCGGCAGATGACGGATGCGCAGATCGACACCATCGTAGCACGGCAGATGCCCGATGCCGAAAAGCGCCGCCGCGCCCATGTCATCATTTCGACCGGATTGTCCCGCCACCATGCGCTTCGTCGCTTGAAACGCTTGATCCAGGAGTTACAGCCTTGAGCCGTTCCGTCCTGTTCGACACGGAAACCACGGGCCTTGATCCGCTGACCGGCGACCGGGTGATCGAGGTCGCCTGCTTGGAGCTGATGCGCGACCTGCCGACCGGGCGCACGTTCCACCGCTTCATCGACCCGGAGCGCGACATCGACCCAGAGGCGAGCCGGGTGCACGGCCTGACCCGCGCGGACCTGCGGGGCAAGCCGCGTTTCGCGGAGGTCGCGGACGAGCTGCTGGCGTTCATGGGCGAGGACCCGCTGGTCGCGCACAACGCGCCGTTCGACTTCGGCTTCCTGGATGCGGAGCTGGCCCGACTGCGCCGCCCCGCCTTGGACCGTGGGCGCATGGTCGATACGCTGGCGCTGGCCAAGGCCCGGTTCCCCGGCCTGCCAAACAGCCTGGACGCGCTGTGCCGCCGTTTCGGCATCGACCTGTCGGAGCGCACGAGCCACAACGCCCTGCTCGACTGCCGCCTTTTGGCGCAGGTGTACGTGGAGCTGACCGGCGGGCGGCAGCGCGGGCTGCTGCTGGCGGAGGATGCGGGCGACCTACGGCCCTCCGTCGCCTACCAGCCCGCCGGGCCGCGCACGCCGGTGCTGGTGCAGCCCGGCCCGGACGCGCTGGCCCGCCACGCGGCGTTCCTCGCCCGGCTGAAGGAGCCGCTGTGGCTAGCCTGAAGCCGTTCAACCCGTGGCGCACGGTGTCGATGCGCTGGAAAGCGGCCGGGCTGCTCCTTGCGACGCTGCTGCTGGTGGCCGCGGCCGTGCTGTTTGAGCGCGAGGTGGGCCGGTCGATCCAGGCAGCAATCGAGCGCGGCCGGCTGGCGCGCTTGCAGGCCGGCGCCGCGCTGCAGGTGCTGCTGGCCGCGCAGGACGCCGAAACCGGGCAGCGCGGCTTTTTGCTGACCGGCCGAGCGTATTACCTCGACCCTTACCACCACGCCGCCGCCCGGATGGGCCAGGTGCTGGACCGCGTGGAGGAACTCGGCAAGGGCACTCCTTGGCTGCGGGAAGAAGCCGCGCCGCTGCGCGAGCTTGTGCCGCGCAAGATGGCCGAGCTGGAAGAAATCGTTGCGCTGGCCCGCGCCGGCAAGGATCAGGACGCCGTGGACCTGATGCTGACCGACGACGGCAAGGCGCTGATGGACGACATCCGCGCCACCGTGCAGCGCATCGTGGACCGGGCGGAGGCCGAGCGCGGGGCCGAGGTTGCGTCGGCGCTGGCCCGTCAGCGCCTGGCCAGCATCGGCATGCAGGCGGCGGCGGCGCTAGGGGTGCTGCTGCTGGGCCTCGCGGTGCTGGCGCTGCTGCTGGGCCGGGCGCGCCTGCTGGACACCAGGCGGCGGGAGCAATTGCTTGCCGAACAGCTCCACGCCGCGGTGGAGCACGTCCGGGACGGCGTCGCGGTGTTCGGCTCCGACGAGCGCCTGCTGCTCCGCAACAGCCGCTTCGGCCGGGCGGCGGGCCTGCCGCCCGATTTGGTGCGCCCCGGCGTGACGCTGGCCGAGCTTGCGGCGGCGCAGCGCCTGGACCCGCCGCTGCTGTCCAACCCCCGCCCCGGCGACACGCCGGCGGTTGCGGAAGCGCAGCAGGACGGACGGCGGCTGGAAATCTGGCGCACCGCCATGCCCGATGGCGGCCAGATGGTCGCGGTGGCCGACATCACCCGCCGGGTACACGCGGAAAGCCTGGCCCGGCAGGCGCAAAAGATGGAAGTGCTGGGCCAGATGACCGGCGGGGTCGCCCACGACTTCAACAACCTGCTGCAGGTCGTGTCCACGAACCTGGAACTGGTGTCGAAGCACCTGGCCAAGCGCGACGGCGGGGACGGTTGGCTGCACGCGCGCCTGGACGCGGCGCGCGCCGGCGTAGCCCGCGGCGCCCGGCTCACCCGGCACCTGCTCGCCTTTGCCCGTCGCCAGCCGCTGGCGCCCGAGCCGCTCGACCCGGCCCGCGTCCTGATGGGCATCGAGGACATGCTGCGCCGCACGCTGGGCGAGGCCATCGCCATGGAGCTGGTGGTCGGCGGCGGCCTGTGGGCGGTGCGCGCCGACCCGGGCCAGTTGGAGAACGCGCTGCTGAACCTTGTGGTGAACGCGCGGGACGCGATGGCCCGGGCGGACGGGGAGCGGATCGGCCGCCTCACGGTCGAGGTGGCGAACGCTTCGCTGGACGAGGAATACGCGGCGCGGGCGGCGGAGGTGGCGCCGGGCCAGTATGTGATGTTCGCCGTGACCGACACCGGCTGCGGCATGACGCCGGAGCAGCTTCGCCGCGCCACCGAGCCGTTCTACACGACCAAAAGCGAGGGCCAGGGCACCGGGCTGGGCTTGTCCATGGTGTTTGGCTTCGCCAAGCAGTCCGAGGGGCATTTCCAGCTTTACAGTGAGCTGGGCCGCGGCACCACGGCGCGGCTCTACATCCCGCGCACCGCCGCCGCCGTGCGCGCGCCGTCGCCGGAGCCGGCCGCGGTCGCCCCTGGGCAAGGCGAGCTGGTGCTGCTGGTGGAGGACGACCCCGGGGTGCGGCAGGTGGCAGGCGACGCGCTGGCAAGCCTCGGCTACGCGGTGCTGGCCGCCGCGGACGCGGAAACGGCGTTGCGCATGCTGGAAGGCGGCGCGCGGCCGGACGTGCTGTTCACCGACGTGGTGATGCCGGGGCCGCTGTCGTCGCGCGGGCTGGCGGAGCGGGCGCAGGGCATGCTGCCGGGCCTCGCGGTGCTGTTCACCTCCGGCTACACGCAGAACTCGATCGTGCACAACGGCGAGCTTGACCCGGGCATCAGCCTGCTGAGCAAGCCCTGGCGGACCGAGGACCTGGCCCGGCACCTGCGCTCGGCGCTGGATGGGACGCGTAGGCCGCCCACCCCCGACGCGCTACGCGTGCTGCTGGTGGAAGATGAGATGCTGGTGCGCATGACCACAGCCAGCATGCTCGCCGACCTCGGCCACGACGTGCTGGAAGCGGAAACCGGCACGGAAGCTCTGGCGAGGCTGGGCGGGGGCATCGACCTGGTGGTTTGCGACCTCGGCCTGCCGGACATGGACGGCTTGGCGCTGGTGGATCGGGTGCGCGAGCGCCTGCCCGGCGTCCCCGTGGTGGTAGCCTCCGGCGCCGCCCGGGCCGAGGGGGAAGGCATCGTGTGGCTCGGCAAGCCCTACGACGAGGCGGCGCTGCGCTCGGCGCTGGACCAGGCGCGGGCGGCCTGCGCCCGCGCCGCGTAGCTCAGGCGGTCGCGGTCGCTCGATTGTACTAAGCGGTCGCTGTCGCTCCGGGGCCGCGGCGGCTTTGCCACAAGGAAACGAAGTCGATGGGCTGCAGCAGCACGGGCGGGAAGCCGCCGTCGCGGGTCACGTCGGCCAGGATGTTGCGGGCATACGGGAACAACAGGCGCGGGCATTCTACCAGCAGCACCGGCTCCACCGTGTTCTCCGGCACGCCGCTCAGGGTGAACACGCCGGCGTATGCCAGCTCGGCGATGAACACCGGGCGGCCCGTCGCGGCCTGACCCTCCGGGGGCTGGCCGTTCGCCGGGCCGCTCGCCGCCTGCCCGTTCGGGGCGGGGGCCTGCGGCTCCGTGGCTTCCGCCTTGATCTGCAGCACGACCTCGAACACCTCCTGGCCTTCCTGGATGCGGCGGGCCTGGACATCGAGGTTGATGCTCACGTTGGGCTGGCTGCGCAGGGTGGTGTAAATTTCCGGGGCGCCGGGCACCTCAAAGGACAGGTCCTTGACGTATTGGATGTTCACCGTGAGCGGCGGAAGCTGCTGGCCTTCGGCGGCGGGCGGGGCGACGGTCTCGGACATCGGATTCCTCGGGGTGAAAGAGTGCTGGCGGGCCGGGTAGCATGACGGGGGAGGCGGCGCTACCCGGGCGCGAGTGCCCGGCAGCTAATGCTTCCAGACGATCTCGGCCGGCGGCGGCGCGGTAGGGTCGCAGCGGAACCAGTCACCATTCATCATGCTGCGCCCGGTCAGCGACAGGATGAACCCCCAATGGCTGACTACCAGGGTTTGCGACCAATCGGGCAGGGCCGCCATCTCCGCCCGGAACAAACCGGCGCGTCCGATCACCTGCTCGGCCGGCTCCTCCGCCGGGGGCCACCAGATGTCCTCGATCCCGGAAAAGTCATGCTCCGGCCAGGCAGCGGCGAGGGCGGAACGCGGGCTGCCGATATCGCAGGTAAAGGCGTAGCGTTCGCGCACCACCGGGTTGACCACGACGGGCACGCCGAGCGCCCGGGCGATGGGCGCCGCAGTTTGCAGCGCGCGGGTGTAGGGGGAGGCCAGGATGCGGGTGATGCTTTCCCCCCGCAGCGCGTCCGCTGCCGCGGCCGCCTGCTGGTGCCCGAGCGGGGTGAGTTGGGGGTCGCGGATGCCGGGGTCGCGCCGCGTTTCGGTGAAGTGAAGGTTGAATTCGCTTTGGCCGTGGCGGAGCAGGATCATGCCCCTACCTATGGCGCGTGCCGGCGGCCCGCAACCGGCGGCCTTCATTGTCCTGCCCCACCGGCCCCCCTATGTGAAGCTTGTATCAAAGGATCAGGGCATGGGCAGCGGCAGCTTTCCGATCGACCTTTTGTTGTTCGGCATGATCGCGGCCTTCTTGGTGCTGCGCTTGCGCGGCATTTTGGGCCGCAAGACGGGATTCGAGCGACCGGCCCAGCCGGATGCCGCGCCCTCCGCCGTGCCGGGCATGAGCCGCGCCGCGCCCGGCCCGGTGATCGACGGCACGGCCAGCGCGCCCGAGCGCGCGTTGCCGGACCCGGGC
>CALMVT010000587.1 GCA_937873175.1 uncultured Acetobacteraceae bacterium
GCGAGGTCGCGCTCGCCATCCAGGTGCTCAACCGCATGATCCGCGACGCCAAGCCCACCTCCGTCCGCCACTGAACCATGTGGGTCAGGGGCCGTGCTACCCGCAATCGTCTCTGTGCACCAGCGCCCATCAGCGCTGCGAATCCGAAAGCGGATGCTTGATGGCACCTTCCGGCTATCGATAGAACGCTGGCATTCGGGGCTGGCCAACGACAGTGAAGAAAATGCTGCTCATGCCCTCGTGGCATGAACACCCCAGACATCCTGACGCTCTGCCATAAGGCTCCGGCAACGGCCCTGCAGCACTGTGGTGGTGCCGCACAGCTGGCTGGACAAAACCTAACCTGGGCCTAGGGTAGCGCCAGCGCTCCTACGGGGGCTGGCCCAACATTCCCGCCGTGAAGTGCAAAGTAGGCGTGGGCGCCTCGAATTATAGCAATGGCTTAATGCGTTGGCCGTTTTCCGCCTCGACCACCACGAAGATTTCCAGCGTGCCAATCTCGGCAAAACCGGTCGTCGCGAGGGACACTTGGTATCAGGTGCCATCGGCGGATTGCGGTGCGGTGACCCGGGCGCTGGACGCGCGCACGACCAACTCCGCGGGGAGCACACGCTGTTGCGGGCCGCCCGGCGCGGCCAGCATCTGTAGGGCCAGCCGGCCCTTTTCCGCATGGGGCTGGCGCACCGTGGTCAGGAACGAGCTTTCCAGCCCGTCGCCCGCCACGTCGTCGAAGCCGACCACCGAAAGGTCGCCCGGCACCGTGAGGCCCGCCGCGCGTGCCGCCGCTACCGCCCCCAGCGCAAGCCGGTCGCTCATGGCCAGGATTGCCGTCGGGCGTTGCTTCGTCCCGAGCAAAGGCAGCAGCTGATCGTGGGCGCGCCGCTCGTCGTTCAGCGCGCATTCCAGAACCGGCACCGCCGCGGGGTCCACCCCGCCCCGCGCCAGTGCCGCCCGGTAGCCGGCGAGCCGCGAAGCGGGAACGCTGTAGGTGGCGGCGGCAACGCGGCCGGGGGAGGCCACGCCGTCGCGCCCGTCGGACCCCAACTTGAGCGACAGGATCGCAAACCGGCGATGACCGAATGCGAGCAGGTGCTCGGCCGCCCGCCGCGCGCCGCCCTCGTCGTCAATGCCGACATACGGGACGCCCGGCAAACGCGGCTGGTCCACCGCGACGTGGGGCAGCCCCCGCGCTGATACCGAAGCCACGACCGGGCTGTCGCGCGCCAGCGAGTAAAGGACGAAGCCGTCTACGGCCGCGTCGCGCACGGCCTGGACCCCGTCGGGTCCCGCCGGGTCGTCGGCCGCGGCCAGGGTGCGGGTCGCGATCAGCAGCAGGTTGGTGCGCAGCCCCCGGCAGGCTTCGGCCACGCCTTGCAGGAACCCAATCGCGGTCGGGTCGGAGAACGCGTAGGGCAGGTCCTCGCTGAAGGCGAGCCCGATCGCGCCGTGGCGGCCGGTCCGCAAGGAGCGCGCCGCCGGGTTGGGGCCGGCGTAGCCCAAAGCGCGCGCCGTCGTGAGCACGCGCTCGCGCAACGGCGCCGAAAGCTGGTCGGGCCGGGCGAAGGCGTTGGACACTGTCGTGTGCGACACGCCTGCAGCCTTCGCCACGTCGCGCAGCGTGGCGCGCTTCGAGAGGGTGTCTTGGTTCTCGTCCGTCACGGAGGGAGTTTACGCGCGGCCTCTTGACCGTTCAAGAAAACCGTCCCTTATGCTATCTTGAACGGTCAAGAAAGAGGATGGCACATGCCGCTTGCAGCTTCAGCGGTACTCAAAAGCCAGAGCCGGTCCGGTTTTCGCTCGTGGGTCCGGCACTCAGTGGTTCGGCACTGGGACGCGGCGTGGCTCGCCATCGCCGCGGTGTTCCTGGCCGACGGGCTGGCGTTCGGGGTGTGGGTCACGCAGTTGCCGTTGTTGAAGCGCGGGCTTGGCCTTTCCGACCTCGCCGTTGCGGCGGCGCTCGCCGGCCTGGTCGGGGGCGCGTTCGTGGCCATGCCGCTGGCGGGCGCCGTGGCGACGCGGCTCGGCAGCCGCCGCCTGACCCGGGTGGCCGCCGTTGCCGCTTCCTTGGCGCTCGCCCTGCCCGGCTGGGCGCCGAGCTTGCCCTTGCTGGTCGCGGCTGCGGCGGCGCTCGGCCTTGCGCGCGGGATGACCGAAGTTCCGATGAACGCGCAGGCGAGCTTGCTGGAAGTCCGGGACGGCCGGGCGCGCATGTCGTCGTTCCACGGCTGCTTCAGCCTCGGCGGCTTTTTGGGCGCCTGCATCGGGTCGGCGCTGCTGAGCTGCGGCGTCCCAACCGCGGCCTCCCTGACCGGGGTGGGCGTGCTTCTCGCGCTCGCCTGCCTGGCCGCCACGGGGCGCCTGCTGCACGACGAGCCGGGGCAAGCGCGGCGCGCGGCGGAGCAGCCGTCGCACCCGGCGCCGCTGCGCGACGGCACGTTGCTCGCCCTCGGCGTCCTCGCCTTCCTCGGGCTGTTCGGGGAAGGCGCCATGGCCGACTGGAGCGCGCTGTTGCTCGAACGGACCACCGGCGCTGGGCAGGCCGCCGCGGCGCTCGGCTATGCGGCGTACTCCGTTGCCATGATGCTGGGCCGCTTCTCCGGCGATTGGGTGGTTTCCCGCCTCGGCCGGCGCCGCGCCTTGCGGTGGAGCGGTTCGGCGGCGGCGGCGGGCATGGCGGCGGCGCTGGTCGCCCCCTACTGGCTCGCCGTGCTCGGCTTCGGCGTCGTCGGCATCGGCTACGCGAACCTGGTGCCCATCCTGTTCAGCGCCGGTGGCAAGCGGGCCGGCGGCGCCGGGATCGCCGCCGTTTCCACCTTGGGATACGCGGGTTTCGTGGTCGGCCCTCCCTGCATCGGGGCGCTCTCCGCCCTGTCCGGCAGCTTGCCGCTCGCGCTCGCTCCAGTGGCGGCCTTCGGCGTGGCAATCGCACTCGGCGCCGGGGCGGTGGAGCAGAGCCGGTGATGTCCGGTTTTCCTGAACTGCCCGCCTGGCTGTCCGGCGCCGGCACCATGGTCGCCGCGGCAGCGGCCGCGCTGCTGACCCATTGGCTATCGTTGCGCGTCGTCCCGCGGGTGCCCGTGCCCGGCCGGGCACGGGGCTTCGTGCGGACGTTTATCTCCGCCACCACCGGCCCGAGCCGGCTCGCCGTCGTGCTCGCCGCCCTGTGGGCCTCGCTGCCATGGGTCAGCTTCCCAGTTGCCGTGTCCTACGGCATCGGCCGCACGCTTGCCGTTGGCTTGATCGTGCTGGGTGGGTGGAGCGCCGCGCGGGCCATCGAGATCGCGGTGACGCTCTACTCGCAGCGGTTCCGCATCGACGTGGATGACAACCTGTGGGCGCGCAAGCACGTCACCCAGATCCGCCTCTTCAAGCGCGCGGGCGACGTGCTGATCGGCTTCATCACGATCGCTGCCGCGCTGATGACGTTCGACTCCGTCCGTGCCTACGGTGTCAGCCTGTTCGCGTCTGCAGGCGCCGCCAGCCTCGTGGTGGGCCTCGCTGCGCGGCCGTTGCTGACCAACCTGATCGCCGGCGTGCAGATCGCCGTCACGCAGCCGATCCGGCTGGAGGATGCGATCATCGTCGAGGGCGAATGGGGATGGGTGGAGGAGATCACCGGCACCTACGTCGTCGTGCGGCTGTGGGATTGGCGTCGAATGATCCTGCCTCTGGCTCATTTCCTGGAGAAGCCGTTCCAGAACTGGACGCGCGAAACGGCCTCGCTGATCGGGTCGGTGTTCCTGCACGTGGACTACGCCGTGCCGGTCGAGGCCGTGCGCCAGGAGCTGGCGAGGATCGCCCGAGACAGCCCGCTCTGGGACGGGCGCGTGGTGAACCTGCAGGTGAGCGACGCTACTGAGCGGACCATCGAGTTGCGCGCCCTGGTGAGCGCGCGCAACGCGCCGCAGACCTGGGACCTGCGTTGCGAGGTGCGGGAGAAGCTGATCGCCTTTCTGCAACGCGAGCACCCGCACGCGCTGCCCACGGCCCGGGTGGAGTTGCGCGGCCGGACCGACGAGGCCGGGCGGCCTACGGCCGAGGCGGCGGGGGCTGGGCCGCAACCGGACGTGGCAGGAAGCCGCACTGCATCGGCCGTGCGTCAGCGCGATTTCGCAACCAACCCAGGAGTAGGCAACGTGGTTTGAGACGGTGTTCAGCACGGTGCGGGGATCAGGGATGGGTACGCCGACCACAATCCTACCTGGGGTCGTCCGATTGCAGCCGCTCGACGCCATCGGCGGCCGTGCTCGTAGTTGGTGGTCGCGAGCAGGAGCACAACCGGTTTGCCGGTCGGCACTCGATCTGCAAAAGGCATCGGCGGTTGGGGGCGGCTTCCATCAGCGATGGTCTATTCCCACGGAAACCAGACGACCTAAGATGACTGCACAGGTGCTGGGGACCGAGCCGACCTTCTGATCGTGCCGGCAGGCTTCGCGCCGCATAACATCCATGGAGGCTTCTTTGTCCGAGAGCACCGAGTCCAACGGCCTTTGGTTCATGAACG
Organism: uncultured Acetobacteraceae bacterium; assembly: GCA_937873175.1. GTDB lineage: Bacteria > Pseudomonadota > Alphaproteobacteria > Acetobacterales > Acetobacteraceae > CAHJXG01. The sequence goes on from CALMVT010000587.1 coordinate 4,505, forward strand.
GCCACGTAACCGTCCACCTGTCCAAAGCCGCGAACGCGGACGGCATCTCGATCATTGAACATCTGCTGCCTGCCGGCTTCGGACCACCGCTCCACATCCACCACGACGAGGATGAGACCTTCTACGTTCTCGCGGGCGAGTTCCGGTTCAAGCAAGGAGAAGCGATACGGCACGCCCAACCGGGCGATGTCGTCTACTTGCCGAAGGGTGTGCCGCACGGCTTCCGCGTCCTGTCCGCTGGTGGGGGGCGCTGCCTCACCATCACCCGCGGTGGGTTCGAGGCCATGGTGCGCAGCGCTTCCCTCCCAGCCACGGCCGCGATCCTTCCGGAGCAGATCGAGCCGACGCCGGAGATGCAAGCACGCCTGACCGCTCTCTGCGCGGAAAACGGCATAGACCTTGTCGGTCCACCCATCGACTGAGCCCATAGCGCCTTCGTGCAGGACAACGATCTGAACGGCGGTTCCGCTGGCGCGCCACGGCTGCGTGGAACGCTTGGTCACCACCATTCCGCAACGTGGTCCTGGTTTGTCAGAGACCCCAATGGGGCGCCGGCATGGGACGGTCCGAGCGCTCCAACAGGGTCTGTTCCGACGTTTCGAGACAGGAGCGGCCGAGAGTCCAGACCCAATCTGCACACCCCATTAACAGTGTCTTCCGCGATCCCCGATCTTGTGCACGCGCCGATGATGTCGAGCGCCGATCCGCGAGCTCGAGCATGGAGACGGGTAAGCGACAACAGTGAGGCGGCTTGATTGTCTGCTTTTTGCAACGAGTTTGGAAAGTATTCGGCCGCCCTGGCCGACCTTATACGGGGTGCCTCTACTGCCTATGGTCCAGTCCATGTGCCGGGCAGGCTCCGCCCGCCCCTGGCGATTACCCTTCTATTCTGCTTCCACTCCCTCCCGCCTTCCATAATTAAGATTATCGGTTGCTGCGACGCAGCATGGCAGCGGCACCTTGTCCACGTTTGTTTCGAAACATTCGATTGAATCAGTTGGATATCTCCCGAATCCACTTCCTCCTACAACAACGCTGCTCGTCGGACTGATGGCCAGAATTGCCGCAATCCAGCTTTCGGCGTCCAACATGTCCTGCAGCGTCGCAACTCGCCACCAATGCCCTGAGGCATGGGAGCATTTTCCATGCCAAGTGGCTCCGTGGACGTAGCCCAGGCGATTGGCTCCGCCTGGAAGAACACACCCCGGGTCGAAATTGCCTACGCGAGCGTGGCGATCCGCCCGTCAGGCGCCCGGAACGACGGGGATTCGGCTCGCAGCTGCTGGGGCAAGGGATAATGTCTCAAGCCAACGGCACGATGCAGCCAGACCTTCAGCCCAAGGGCTGGAATGCCGCATCGGCCTGTCGCACGGAATAAGACCATAGGCTGAAAAGCATTGCTCGCCCCGAACCACGTCGGGTGCTGCGCGTCGGGAATGATGAATTGTTCTCATAACGCTATTCGTAAATGCTTGCATTTTTAGATTTTCGGCGGTGTTTTCCGAAAATTTGGATTATGCTGATTCGATTTTGACTATACCGTGATTGCCAAATCGCCTTGTGGGAATGCGAACACAGCAAACGTGCGTGCCGTTATTCCCGCAATCACGAGATGGAATGTGCAGGACGACCACCCGGTGCGAGGCAGGACTACTGTCAGCACGGTCCTGCTGTTGCGTTTCGGTCGCCTCGGAGGCACCGGCTTTGCACAGCGTCGACTATCAGCCCAACCATTCGCGTGTCCTGGCTTTGGGCTTTTCCGCTCTCGCCTCCTTGTCGGACATGGAAAATGACCTGTTGCGCGGCCTCGCGGAGAAAACGCGCTACCATCCTCCGCACCGCGATCTCCACGCGGCCGAGGTCGCCCCGCCCCCGCCGCGCATGATCGTCGCCGGCTGGGCCGCCCAGTATCGCCAGCTCGCCAACGGGCAGCGGCAGATCGTCAGCCTCCGGCTGCCCGGAGATTTCGTCGCGCCGTGGAGGCCGCTTCGCCTGCCCTCGTCCTGCGCCGTCGCGGCGCTGACCGAGCTGGAAACGGTGAACGCCCAGCCGCTCGCCGAGGCCGGGCCAGCCCACCCCGGCCTGGCCCAGGCCGTGCACGTCATGGCGCACCTGGAGGCCATGCTGCTGGGCGACCAAATCATGCGCCTCGGCCGGCAAACCGCAGGCGGACGCTTTGCCCACCTGATGCTGGAGTTGCACGAGCGGCTGGGCCGCGTGGGCTTGGCAGAAGACGGCCGCTTCGCCATGCCCCTGACACAGGAGGCGCTGGCCGACGTGCTTGGCTTCAGCGTCGTCCACGTCAACCGCACCGTCCAGCAGCTCCGCCGCGACCGGCTGCTGGACGTGCGGAACGGCATGGTGGTGCTGATGCAACGCGAACAGCTGCAAGAGCTGGCGAATTGGACGCCGCCGGCCGGGCTTGCCGCCCTGCCTCGCCACGGTTCTGCGGCGCTGGCGCCACAGCCGCTGGCCTTGTCTCAGCCGTGCTTTTCGGCCCAACTCAACTTCAGGATGACTCCAGAACAGGGATCATACCACGGGACGGACAGGACAGCAGGGTTCGGAGGGCATTAGGCTTCAATGGCCAGTCGAAGTTGAACTCATCCAGCATATGCCCGCTGCCGACTTTCCGCCCGGCTTCACCTGGTCCACGATGGTGCCGGAACTCCTCGTGCCCGACCTGGATGCGAGCCTGCGCTTCTGGTGCAGCCTGTGCGGCTTCGCCGTGGCCTATGACCGCCCCCCGTAGGACCGCTTCGCCTACCTCGACCGTACCGGCCGGCAGGTCATGCTGGAGGAGGTCATGGCGCCCGGGCGGCGCTGGGTCACAGCGCCGCTGGAACGGCCGTTCGGACGGCGGATCAACCTCTAGATCACCGTGGACGACGTGGCGCCCATCCTGGCCAGCCTGGGCGCCGCGGGCTGGCGGTTGTTCCTGGACCCGGAGGAGACCTGGTATCGGGCCGGGACCGGCGACACCGGCGTGCGGCAGTTCCTGGTCCAGGACCCGGATGGCTACCTCGTCC
>CALMVT010000588.1 GCA_937873175.1 uncultured Acetobacteraceae bacterium
CACCAGCAGCGTCGAATCAGAATACGCGAGTCCGCGCAACCTCAAACTGCCCTAGAAGATCGCCTCCGCTACAACAAAACCCGCTGCTTCGACCCCTTCCCCTTCCCCTTCCCTGCCGCCACCCCGGCGCAAGCCGCCGAGATCGCCGCCCTTGCCGAAGAACTCGACGCGCTGCGAAAAACCCGCCTCGCCGCGCATCCCCACCTCACGCTGACCACGCTTCACAACGTCCTCGCCGCTCTCCGCACCGGCCAGCCCTTGTCGCCCGCGGAGTGCGACGTCCTGAACGCCGGGCTGGTCGAGGTGTTGCGCCATCTGCATGACCGGTTGGACGCGGCCGTCGCCGCCGCTTACGGCTGGCCCGCCAACCTGTCCGCGGAGGCGGTCGTCGAGCGCGTGGTCGCCCTGAATCGCGAGCGCGCGGCGGAGGAGGCCGCGGGCCAGGTCCGCTGGCTCCGTCCCACGTTCCAGGCCCCGCCGACGCCGCTGTTGCCGCGCGCCGGGAGCAGCTTGCCCTGCCGACGGACTCCGCCGCCGTCCTGGCAGACTGGCCCAAGCTGGCGCCGGACCAGTTCACGACTCTCCGCGCCGCCCTCAAGCGCCATGGCCCGGCCGCGCCCGGCGACCTCGCCCGGCAGTTCCGCGGCGCGACGCACGGCAAAGTCGCCGGCATCCTGGCGACCCTGGCTGCCTTAAGCCAAGCCCGCGAGGCCGGACCGGGCCGCTACGCTGCATAAGCACGGGCAAAACGGCAACAAGAAAAAGGTTGGCGGACCCGAGACGATTCGAACGTCCGGCCTTTGCCTTCGGAGGGCAACGCTCTATCCAGCTGAGCTACGGGTCCCGCGGCACTCTCATAACCCGGCGCGGTTCCCGCGCCAAGCCTTCAATCGCGCATGCTGCGCCATGACGCCGCGGCCAGGTCGGCGCCCGACGGGAGCCAAGCGTCCGGCGCGGTGATCCAGGCGATTACGTCGCCGATCACCGCCTCGCGGGCGCGGTCGCGCATCAGCAGGTGGTAGCCGCTGCGATACAACCCGCGCCGCACCCCGGGCGGCATTTCGTCCCAAGCGCGGCCCGCAGCCTCTGCCGGCACCAGCGTGTCGTGCTCGCCATACAGCGCGAGGGTGCGGTCCGGCAGGCGCGGCGCCGCCGCCTGCGCCGTGTCCATCAGGTCTGTCAGGCCGCGCAGCGCGTCGAAGCGGGTGCGGCGAATCGTCAACGGGTCGCGCGCCAAGCGCACCAGGGCGTCGCGGTTGTCGCTGGCCATCACGCGGACCGGCACCTCCGCCCCGGTGACGACCAGGCCCGGCGCCACGCTCGACACGAGCCAAAGCCCACTGCTCAGCGCCGCCCCCATCTGCGCCCGGCTCCAAACCGCCGGGGCCAGCAGCACCCAGCCGTCCACCGGCGGCGCCTCGCCGGAGGCGGCCAGCGCCATCAAGACGGCGCCGCCCATGCTTTCCCCCATGGCAAAGACCGGCACGCCGGGGTAGCGCGTGCGCAGGGTGCGAAGCATGGCGGCAGCGTCGGACACCAGGGCGGCTTCGCCGGGCCAGAAGCCGCGCTCGGGTGCTGCGCCGAAGCCGCGCTGGTCCGGTGCGAACAGCGCGATGCCGGCGGCGGCGAGCACCGGCCCCGGCAGTTCCCAGGCGTCCCGGCTGTCGTTGAAGCCGTGCAGCGCCAGCACCACGGCGCGCGGCGCCGCGTCCGGCAGCCAGGTCCGCACCGGAAGGCGGGCGCCGTCCGCCATGGCAAAGGCATCGTCCGCTTGCCCCAACGAGGGCGGCAGAGGCGGCAAACGCGTGTTATAGGACGGCAAGCCGCCGCAGCCCGCCAGCAGCAGCACCAAAGCCAGGCAGCGCGTCGCGTTGTTTGTCACGGGCGCAAGGGGTATCATCCCGCCGCCGTCCCGACCAGTTAAGGATCACCCGATGCCCGGCCCCGACACCCCCTTTGGCAGCCCCACGCCCCATCCCGAGGTCGGCATGCCCGAGGTCCTGCACGTCGATGACCGCGTCGTGGCGTGCGACGGAGGCGACGGGCCGCTCGGCCATCCCCGGGTGTGGCTGCGCATCGTGGAGCAGCAAACGTTTTGCCCGTGGTGCTCCCGCATCTTCGTGCTGAACGAGGGTGCCACAGACAGCAATCATTGAAGCCATGCCGGAAGCGCCAATGCTCAAAGCCCTTGAGCCTGAAGCCTCGCCCATGCACCTGATCCTGATCGACGGGTCGGGGTTCATCTTCCGCGCCTTTCACGCGCTGCCGCCGATGACGCGGGCGGACGGGACGCCGGTGAACGCGGTGTTCGGCTTCTCCAACATGCTGGCCCGCCTGCTGGAACGGCATGAGGGCACCCACATCGCGGTCGTGTTCGACGCCGGGCGCACGACGTTCCGCAATGATATGTATGCCGAGTACAAGGCGCACCGGCCCGAGCCGCCGCCGGAACTGGTGCCGCAGTTCACCCTAGTGCGCGACGCGACGGCGGCGTTCGGCGTGCCGGGCGTGGAGCTGGCGACGTGGGAAGCGGACGACCTGATCGCCTCCTACGCCCGCGCCGCGGTGGCGGCGGGCGGCCGGGTCACGATCGTGTCGTCGGACAAGGACCTGATGCAGCTCGTGGGCGACCGCGTGCTGATGCAGGACCCGATCAAGCAGAAGCCTATCGGCCCGGCGGAGGTGATGGAGAAGTTCGGCGTTCCGCCCGAAAAGGTCGTGGACGTGCAGGCACTGATGGGCGACAGCGTTGACAATGTGCCCGGCGTGCCCGGCATCGGCCCCAAGACCGCGTCCCAACTCGTCCAGGAGTTCGGCGACGTGGAGGGCGTGCTGGCGGCGGCGGCGGCCATGAAGCCATCCAAGCGCCGCGACATGCTGCTCGCCCACGCGGACGCCGCGCGCATCAGCCGCAAGCTGGTGGAGCTATGCTGCGACGTGCCGCTGCCGCTGCCGCTGGAGGACCTGATTGCCAAGGAGCCGCACCGGGAAACCCTGGTCGCCTGGCTGCTGTCCCAAGGGTTCCGCAGCATGGTGGCGAAGCTCGGCGCGGAGGGGCCGGTTCCGCCGGCGGAAACCCCGCTGCCGGACGCCACGGCGCAGCCGCCGTTCGGTCCCTATGAGTGCGTGATCACGACCGAAGGGCTGCAAGCCTGGATTGCGGAGGCACGGGCGGCCGGCGTCGTCGGGTTGGACACGGAAACCGATAGCCTCGATGCGCTGCGGGCCGAGCTGGTGGGCTTCTCGCTCGCCACCGCGCCGGGCCGGGCGTGCTACGTGCCGCTGCGGCACCGCGCGGCGGAGATGGCGGCCCAGGGAACACTAGGTGGCACGTTGGACGCCCCGGCGCCGGAACCGGTTGCCGCCCTGCAGCAGATTGCGCCGGAGGACGCGCTTGAAGCCCTGGCGCCGCTCCTGGCCGACCGGGCGGTGCTAAAGGTGCTGCACAACGCGAAATACGACATGATGGTGCTACACCGTGCCGGGCTGCCGGACGTCGCGCCCGTGGACGACACGATGCTGATCTCCTACGCGCAGGAGGCCGGCGCGCACGGGCACGGGATGGACGAGCTTTCGGTCATGCACCTGGGCCACCAGCCGATCAGCTATGACAGCGTGACCGGCACCGGGCGGGCGCGCGTCCCGTTCGCGCTGGTGCCGCTCGACCGCGCCACGCCCTATGCCGCGGAGGATGCGGACGTGACCCTGCGGCTGTGGCATGCCCTGCGCCCGCGCCTGCGCACCACCCGCAGCCTCGTGCTGTATGAACGGCTGGAACGCCGTTTAGTGCCCGTGCTGATGGACATGGAGCAGGCCGGCATCAAGGTGGACGAGGCCGAGCTGCGCCGCATGTCGGCCGACTTCGCCGAGCGCATGGCCACCATGGAAACCGAGATCCACGCTATGGCCGGCCGCCCGTTCAGCCTGGGCAGCGCGAAGCAGCTCGGAGAAATCCTGTTCGACGAGCAGAAGCTGCCCGGCGGCAAGCGCCTGGCGAGCGGCGCTTGGGGCACCGATGTCTTTCTGCTTCAAAGCCTGGCCGACCAAGGGCACGAACTGCCGGCCCGCATCATCGATTGGCGGCAACTCTCCAAGCTGCGCTCGACCTACACGGAGGCACTGGTCGGCCAGATCAACCCTGACACCGGGCGCGTCCACACCAGCTTCGCCCAAGCCGTCACCAGCACCGGGCGGCTGTCGAGCACTGACCCAAACCTGCAGAATATCCCGATCCGCACGGAGGAAGGCAGCCGCATCCGCCGCGCCTTCGTGGCCGAGCCGGGCCATGCCTTGGTGAGCTGCGATTATTCGCAGATCGAGTTGCGGCTGATGGCGCATGCCGCCGATGTTGCTCCGCTGAAGGAAGCGTTCGCGACAGGCCAGGACATCCATGCCCGCACGGCCTCCGAAGTGTTCGGGATTCCGATGGCCAGTTTGGACGCTGCGACGCGCCGCCGGGCCAAGGCGATCAATTTCGGCATCATCTACGGCATCAGTGCATTCGGCTTGGCGCGGCAGCTTGGCATCGACGCTGGCGAGGCGCGGACATATATTCAGGCGTATTTCGAGCGTTACCCCGGCATTCGCGCCTACATGGAACACACGAAGGAGGAAGCCCGGCAACACGGGTATGTCCTCACGCTGTTTGATCGGCGCTGCTGGGTACCGGGCATCGCGGATAGGTCGGCACAACGCCGGGCATATGCCGAGCGCCAGGCGATCAACGCCCCGCTGCAAGGCGGAGCGGCGGACATCATCAAGCATGCCATGACGCGGCTGCCGCACGCCTTGGCTGAGTCGGGCCTGACCTCCCGGTTGCTGCTGCAGGTTCATGACGAGTTGCTGTTCGAGGCGCCGGACGAACAAGTGGACGCGACGGCTGCGGTCGCGAAGCGCGTGATGGAAGAAGCGGCGACGCTTTCAGTGCCGCTCGTCGTGGAAACCGGTACTGGGCGAAGTTGGGCAGCCGCCCACTGAGGCGGCCGCCCCTCCCTATCCCTTAACGCGGCAGGCCCGCGTCGAGGTCGCGCTGGGCCGTGCTTTCCGCCGTCGTCCCGGCGCCGAGGCCCGTCGCGGTGCTGCCGGGCACCGCAGTAGTGCCCATCGGCGCGTCCGGGGCGGCATAGCTCGACGGCCGGGTCACCGTGCCGCCCGTCATGCCGCTTCCCATGCTCATGATCTGCTCGACCTGCGCCGCCTGTGAGTCGTCCACGCGCGCCGTCACCAGCGTGCCACCCTCGTTGACGTGCTGCTGATAGGATTGGGCATCAGCCTCGCTCACACCGGCCCCGGTCAGCGATCCCACAAGGCCACCCGCCGCCGCGCCGACTCCCGCACCGGTCAGTGCCGCGACCAGCCAGCCTGCCGCCACGATCGGGCCGACGCCGGGAATCGCCAAGGAGCCAAGCCCCGCCAGCAGCCCGGCGCCGCCGCCCAGCACCGTTCCAAGCGTGGCGCCCGTTCCGGCGCCCGTGCTGGCCCCCTGTGCGGGATCGCCGCTGGTAATGCCGGTTGCCGTGTCCCCGGTTCCGCCGACGTTAGCGGTCTTGTCGCCGGATACGATGCTGATGTCGCTATGCGGGATGCCAGCGCTTTCCAAAGCGTTCACCACGCTGGTCGCTTCGGAATAGGTGGAAAACGTGTGTGCGATCGTACGCATGAAGTTTCTCCTGTGTGTTGTCGTTCAGGCTTATGACGCGCCGGCGTTGCCTTGATAGTCGCAGAATACCGGAACCGAGGCCCCGCCCCGCATGGCCTGGCCGCGCCAGATGCCATCGTCATCCTTCTTCAGACCTGTCACTTGGCTGAAGCCGCTTGCCTCGATGCGGCGTCTCGCCTCGTCCATTGTAAAGCTGTTAGCGCCCTTCACCGGAGCGGCCGCAGTTTTGCTGTCAGCGTTGGACGTGGTGACGGCCGGCGGCGCGGCGGTGGTGGTGTTTGCCGGGCTGCGCTGCTGCGGGGTGTTCGTCGTGACACCGGGCACGGTCGGCGCCGTGGCCTCAGGCTGCGCGAATGCCGGCACGCCCAACGCGGCAGGTACAAGCGCAATCGTCACAGCCCGTGTGATCTTGTTCATTGTCTCGCCCCCTTTGACGCGATTGCAGGCTGAACGCCGCCGCGACGTTGGGGTTTCCGCGTCATCATTACGGAATCATCTTGCGAACCAGCTCGGACAACGCGCTGCCGTCGAACGGCTTGGGCAGCATCGCCTCGCGAATGTCACGTTGCCGCCCGGCCAAGGAGGCAGTGCGTCCCGTGATGAAGATGATGGCAAGATCGGGCCGCTGGCCATGGAGCCAGTCGGCCAGCTCCGGACCGCTCGGCCCGACTCCCAGGTCAACGTCGGTCACCATCACCGACGCTTGGAGGCCGCCCCGGATCAGGCTCTGCGCCTCGCCCGCCGTGGAGGCCTCGACCACGTGGAAGCCCTCGTCTTCGAGCATCATCGCGACGGTCGTGCGGACCAGCACGTCGTCCTCAACAAGCAACAAGCAGATGCGGTTGGTGTTTGGCATCGGTGAGGGCCGCCATGATGAGGTCGCCGCCTCCCAACGGTGCGCCCGCACTTTCGTTCAGCCGCGAACCGGCAATTGGAAAGAAGTGATTGCGGGCGTCGGTGCCGCTACCCGAGCAGCCGGCCGATCACCCGGGCCGTGTAGTCGACCACGGGAATGATCCGGCCGTAGTTGATCCGCGTCGGCCCGATCACCCCGATGGCGCCTACAATCCGGTCGGCGCCGTTCCGCGCCGGCGCCACAACCATAGACACGCCGGTGCCGCCGAACAGGCCGCTTTCCGCGCCGATGAAGATGCGCACGCCGTCCGATGCCTCCGCCAGTTCCAGCAGGCGCAGCATCGTTTCCTGGCGCTCCAGCCGCTCGAACAGCGTCTGGATGGCCGCCAGGCTCTCCATGCCGGTCACGTCCGACAACAAGCGGGCCTGGCCGCGCACGATCAGCGCGCCGCCCCTTCCCTCCCCGGTCCAGGTCGCAAGCCCGGCCTCCACCACCTTGCTGGTCAGCGCATCGAGCTGCGTCCGGTCCTCCGCCATGTCGGCGTCGACGACCCGGCGCAGTTCGGACAGGCTGCGGCCCGACAGCCGGGCGTTCAGGTAGTTACCCGCCTGGGTCAGCGCGGAGGGCGGCAGGCCCGGCGGGATCTCGATGACCCGGTTCTCCACCTGGCCGTCCGCCGCTACCAGGATCACCAACGCCCGCCCGGTGCCGAGTGGCACGAACTCGATGTGGCGCACGGCGCCATCCGATTTAGGCGCCAGCACCAGCCCGGCCGCGCCCGCCAGGCCCGCCAGCACCGTGCTCGTTTCCGCCAGCGTGTCCTCCAGGCTGCGTCCCCTCGCTTCCAGCGCGCGGCCGATTGCCTCCTGCTCCTCCTCCGGCAGGCTGCCGGTTTGCAGCAGCCCGTCTACGAACAGGCGCAAGCCGCGCTCTGTCGGCAAGCGCCCGGCGCTGGTGTGCGGCGCAAATAGCAGCCCGGCTTCCGTCAGGTCCGACATCACGTTGCGGATCGTGGCCGGCGACAGCGCCACCGGCAGCCGGCGCGACAGGGTGCGGCTGCCCACCGGCTCGCCGGTCGCCACATACTGCTCCACGATCTCCCGCAGAACGGCGGCGGAGCGGGGATCAAGGCCGGGGGGCATACGCGGGGGCGGACGCTGGTTCATCCTCCCTCTGCCACGCCGGTCATGCGGCGCCCGGCCAGGATGGCTTCCACGACCTGCTGCACGTCGAACGCTTCGACAAGGCTTGCAAGGTGGTGCGGCTCGCCCCGGGCCATGCGGGCGACCTGCTCAAGCTGCCGGCGCAGCACCAGCGGGCGCATGCGCTCATTGGGCAAGGCGTCGGGATCGGGCGCCCAGGTGTTGTCCGGCCGCTGCCGCTCGGCCACCGACCAGTCGCGCAGGCGGAAGTTGGCGACGCCCTGGATCGTCCAAGCGTTGTGCTCCTCCTTTTCCGTGCCGCCGACGCCGCCGGTCAACCGGCCCGGCAGGCCGCCAGCGTCCAGCCGGGCCGCGATCCGCCGCTCCGCGCCGCCCTCCGCTGCTCCGAACTCGACCTCGCTCGATTTCAGGTAAAGCGGCCCGAGCAGGCGCCGGGACAGGAACAGGAAGTGGGACACGACCTCCCGCGTGAAGCCGCCCTCCGCCGAACCGTCCAGCCAGCCGGCCGCGCCCTGCTGCCAAGGCCGGGGCCAGGCGGCGAAGCCGACATCAACTGTGAACCCGCGCGGCGCGCCGGCGACGTTGTCCCGCAGCCACGTTTGCAGGCACTCCACCGCGGGCGACGACGCGAATGGAAAGTTGACCGCGGCGCGGGCGGCGCCCGCCTCGGCGACGAACGCCCGGGCGTCCGCGAGGTCCACCGCCAGCGGCTTTTCCAGGAACAGCGCCCGCCCGGCCGCAAGCGCCGCGCGGGCGTAGCCCAGATGCGTGCCGGGCGGGGTCGCGACGTAAACGCACTCCGCGCCCTCGATCACCGCGTCCGCGGAGGCGGCCCGCGGCACGCCGAGCGATCCCGCCGCCACCCGGTCCAGCGCGTCCGGCGCGTGGTCCCAGATGCCGGAAACGTGCACCACGTCGCTTGCGTGCTCCGCGGCGGCCCGCAACAGCCGCTCGCCCATGATGCCGGCGCCGATGATGCCCAATCCGATTGTCATGCCGCCGTCCCAAGCTCCCTGCCATGCGCGTCCCGGTTAGGATATAGGGAAGGCCCACCATCAGGACAGCATCATGCGCCCATCCGGCCGCGCCGCCGACGCTTTGCGGGACGTTTCGTTCACCACCGGCTTCGCCCGGCACGCCGAAGGGTCGTGCCTGGTCCGCTTGGGCGGCACGGAGGTGCTGTGCACCGCAAGCGTCGAGGGCCGAATCCCGGGCTTCCTGCGCGGCACCGGCCAGGGCTGGATCACCGCCGAGTATGGCATGCTGCCCCGCGCCACCCACACCCGCGGCGACCGGGAAGCGGCGCGCGGCAAGCAGTCCGGGCGCACCCAGGAAATCCAGCGGCTGATCGGCCGCAGCCTGCGCGCCGTGGTGGACCGTTCGGCCATGGGCGAGTGCAGCATCACCCTCGACTGCGACGTGCTGAACGCCGACGGCGGCACGCGCTGCGCCAGCATCACCGGGGCCTGGGTGGCGCTGAGCCTTGCCTTCCGCCACATGGAGCACAACCGCGTGATCGCGAAGTCGCCGATAACCGGGCAGGTCGCGGCCGTGAGCTGCGGGCTGGTGGACGGCGGCGCGGTGTTAGACCTCGATTACGCCGAGGACAGCGGGGCCGAGGCCGACGCCAACTTCGTGCTGACGGAGAGCGGCGGCATCGTGGAAATCCAGGGCACCGCGGAAAAGGCGCCGTTCTCCGAGGAGCAGTTCTCGCAGTTGATGCGGCTCGCCAAGCAGGGCACGGCGCGGCTGTTCGACATGCAGCGGGCCGCGCTCGCCTGATGCGGCGCCTCTACCCCGGCGAGCGGCTGGCGTTGGCTACCCACAACCCGGGCAAGGTGCGGGAACTCGCGGCCATGCTGCGGCCCCATGGCGTTGAGGTCCTGCCCGCGGGCACGCTCGGCCTGCTGGAACCCGAGGAGAACGCGCCGGATTTCGTGGGCAACGCGCGGTTAAAGGCGCTGGCCGCCGCGCAGGCATCCGGCTTGCCGGCGCTGGCCGACGACTCCGGCTTTTCCGCGGCGGCGCTGGGCGGCGCGCCCGGCGTGCTGTCCGCCCGCTGGGCCGGCCCCGACAAGGACTTCGCCGCCGCGATGGAGCGTGTGCGCCGGGAGATGGCCGGACACGCCGACCGCCGCGCCTGGTTCACCTGCGCGCTGAGCCTCGCCTGGCCGGACGGGACAACCGCGACCTTTCTGGGCCGGGTCGAGGGCACTGTCGCCTGGCCGCCGCGCGGCGACCGGGGTTTCGGTTACGATCCCATTTTCGTGCCGTTGGAAACCTCCGCGACCTACGGCGAGATGGACCCGGCGCTCAAGCACGCGACTAGCCATCGCGCGCGCGCCATGGCGCAACTGCTGCTGAGCTGCTTTGAACCCGCGGGCTTGCCGGAGCCGCCGAGGGAGGGAGAATGATGACACGGACTGGCTGGGCGGTGCTGGGCCTGTTGGCTGTGCTGGGCGCGGCGCCAGATGCCGCGGCGCAGTATTACCCGCCGCCGGGCTACCCTCCACCACCACCGGGCTACCCTCCGCCGCCGCCCGCCTACCCGCCACCCGACTACCCACCGCCGGGCTACTACCCGCCGCCGCGCCCTTTTGGCGAACGCTGCTCGTCGCGGCTGCTGACCGCCTACGGGCCGCGCCGACTGGTGTGCGACATCGTCCGGCCGCGGCCCTTGGGGCGGCCGTGCGTGTGCCCGCCGCCCCCGCCGCCGCCGGGCTACCCGCCTGGCCCTTACTTGGACGGCAGGGTGGTGCCCTGATCCCGCGGCCCCGCCGCGACACTATATGGGAGCGATGGACCCCCTCGCCCTTTACATCCATTGGCCGTTCTGCCTGGCCAAGTGCCCGTACTGCGACTTCAACAGCCATATCCGCGAACGCATCCCGCAGGCCCGCTTCGCCGCCGCACTCCGCGCCGAGCTGGCGTGGGAAGCGGCGCGGCTCGGCCGCCGTCCGCTTGCCTCCATCTTCTTCGGAGGCGGCACGCCGAGCCTGATGGACCCCGCGACCGTCGCCGGACTGATCGCCGATGCCACCCGGCTGTTCGACCCGTTGCCGGACATCGAGATCACGCTTGAGGCCAACCCCACCAGCGTGGAACTTGGAAAGCTCGCGGCATTCCGGGGCGCCGGGGTGAACCGCCTGTCGCTCGGCATCCAGAGCCTAGACGGCGACGCGCTGCGCCTGCTGGGCCGCGAGCACTCGGCGGAGCAGGCGGTGGCGGCCCTGCAAGCAGCGCGCGGCACCTTCCCGCGCGTGTCGTTCGACCTGATCTACGCCCGGCCCGGCCAGTCGCTCGCCGCCTGGCGGGCCGAGCTGGACCAGGCGTTGTCGCTCTGCGCCGACCATCTTTCGCTGTATCAGCTCACGGTCGAGCCGGGCACCGCCTTTGAGGCGCTGCACCGCCGGGGCGAGTTGGTGCTGCCGGATGACGAGCTCGCCGCAGCGCTCTACGTCGCCACCGCCGACGCCTGCGCCGCGCACGGGCTGCTGCCGTACGAGGTTTCCAACCTTGCGCGGCCCGGCGCCGAAAGCCGGCACAACCTGGCTTATTGGCGCTATGCCGACTACGCCGGCATTGGGCCGGGGGCGCATGGCCGGGTGACGCTCGGCGGCGACCTGTTGGCAACCCGGCGCCACCGCGCGCCGGAACCCTGGGCAGACCGGGTTGAGCGCCAAGGCCATGGCAGCACGGCGGAGGAGCGGATCGCCCCGCCGGACCGCGCGCGCGAGATGCTGCTGATGGGCCTTCGTTTGACCGAGGGCATCGACGCCGCCCGGTTCGCCGTCCGCGCCGGCATGGCGCTGGACGACGCGCTCGACGCCGGCGTGCTGGATCAGGCGCTGGAAGCCGGCTACCTGATGAACGGCAACGGACGGCTGGCTGCGACGGCCGAAGGGCGGCTGCGCCTCGACGCGCTGCTGGCGCAGTTGGTCAACTGAACAGCGCCTGCCGGTCAGGTGAGCAGGGGCATCATGTCCGGATCGCCCTTCTGCATGGCCCGTTGGTAGGCGGGCCGGGCGCCGATGCGCTGCAAGTACGCGAGGATGTTGGGATACGGGGCGAGGTCGAGCGGAAGGAACAAGCGCATGGTCGTCAGCGAGAAAACCGCCATGATGTCCGCCGCGGTGAACTCGCAGCCCGCGAAGTGGTCCGCTTCCCCCAGCCGCGCCTCGACCACGTCGAATGCGCGATGGAGGCGGTCCTGCATCGCGAGCAGCACCGGGTTGCCCGGCGGCAGGCCGAGGCGGCGCAGCACCATGTTGCGGCCCATGACCGGCTGCAGGCTGCCGTTGGCGAAGTGGAACCAGTAAAGGTATTGGGCGAAGTCGGGGTGGTCCGGCCCGGGCGCCAGACGCCCGCCGCCGTGCTTGGCCATGATGTACTCGGCAATGGCACCGGACTCGGCGAGGACCAGCGCGCCGTCGGTGATCACGGGGGCGGCCCCCATTGGGTGCAGCGCCTTGTATTCGGGCGGAGCCAGGATGGTGGCAGGGTCGCGCTCATAGCGTTTCAGCGCATACGGCGCCTCAAGCTCCTCGCAAAGCCAGATGATCCGCTCGGATTGCGACCTCCCGAGATGGTGTGCGGTCAGCATGGTGACGACCTCGCTGGCGCTCATGAAGGATCGCAGGAGCGGCTCAAGACACGGACAGTTGGCGACCGTCCTGACTTATCAGGACGTCCAAGTAGCCTTTCAGCATCTTTTCCTGCTCGTACTTGGCCGATAGGCCGAGGGCGAACCTTTTCCGCTCCTCGGCGCATAAGGGCTGCTCAAGCACGCTGCGGATGGCCATTTCCCATGCCAACGGGTTGCGAGGGTCAACAAAGGACGCGATGGCCCGGCCGTCGATCGTGAGCACCTCCCGCATGGCGGCGATGTCGCTGACGATGGAAGGGAGGCCCTGCATGCCCGCCTCGACGGCCGACAGCCCGAAGGTTTCATGCAGCGTTGGAAACACGAAGATGTCCGCGGCGGCGTAAAGGTCCGGCACCGCCCGGTGCGGGACAGGTCCAAGAAGCTGGACTCGGTCCTCAAGCCCAAGCTGCTTGATCAAGTCGCGATACTCGGCCTCGCACGGGCCGCTGCCGGCAAGAACGAGCCGCAAGCCCGGCAGGTTCCGCATGGCATGGAACAGGACGGCCTGGTTCTTGTCCTTCGCGAGGCGAGCGGTGTTGAGCAGGATCGGGCCGTCATCGGGAATGCCGAAATGGGCGAGCGTGTCAGAGCGGGAACGCGCGGCCGCGCGCAGTTCGACGCCGTGCTCGATGAGCACGAGGCACCTGCGGTAGCGCTTGGGATAGTCGGCAAACTGCCGCTGCGTCGCGGCGCTGTTCGCGACGTTGAAGGAGTAAAGGCCAAGCGTTCCGGCGATCTTGTCGAGGTAGCGGATGGAGCCGCCCATCGCGGGCAGCATGGCAGTCTGGTGAACAATACGGCGCGGCACGCCGACAAGGAAGCCGATGGCTCCAACCGTGATCGAAGCCGTGGCCTGATACGCGATAAGCGCGTCATACCGCTTGGTGAGGATCTTCGCGGCGACGCGCAACGCCCCGACGAAGGTGGGCCACCGGCTGAAGCCGGCATCCCGCCGGAGGTAGGCGGTTTCAAACTCAAGGCCGTGGGCCGCAAGCCCGCGGCTGATGGCCTGTGCGATCGTCTGGATGCCTCCCGGCTCAGGGGAGTGGATGATCTGCAGGATGCGCATCGTGTTCAGGTCATGTTTCTGCTGGTCTAGGTTCGGCATGGTTGTCACCCCTTCGCCCCTGAGCCAAAGGGCGAAGCGTTGGATGCCCCGTGCTGCCCGGCGCCATGCCGTCGGCGGATACGGCAACGGGCACGGGTCCGGGCGCGGCCATCACGCGATGGCGGCCCCCAACAGCGCGGCCGCGCCAGGACAATTTGAATGGGATCACAGAAATGCCCAACTTCCGATCCGCAAGGATAACTCCAACGAATATGACGGCAAGCACTTCCAAGTTGGTCAGCCAGGCAAACAAGACGATCTGCCCCGCATAGGCGGCCGCGACCTTCAACAGGGATGCGCCGAAAAAGACGCATAGCCGCATCCCAACGTAAGGCTTCTCTGCGCCGCAGAATGGCGGGATAACATGGTGGAGTCCAAAAAAGTTGTAAAGGATCGGGCCGACGCACAGGATCCTGATCAGGAAGCCGTAAGGGCGGAATGCCGGGTTGAACAGCGCCATGATCTCGTCCGCAGCCACGAACATGACGGCCCCGGCCAGCAAGGCCATGCCGCCGCCTTGGTAAGCCGCGTTGCGGGACATGCGGGCCACGTCGCCCAGGCGGGATGCCTCGAACGCGATGACGACCGATGGCGTCATCACCACGCCAAAGGAATAGCTGAAGAAGTACAGCACCAGGGTCGTGCGCGCCGCGGAGAAGTAGGCGCCAATCTTCACCGCGCTGCCGTCCGCCATCCCCAGGATGATGGGATCGATGTATCCGTTTGAAGCGGTCAGCACGATCAGGCCGAAGAAGATGACCGACTGCTTCCAGGTCCCATTCGGCGGAGCGCTGCCTTGGTCGCCGCGCGGCACCCGTCGGACGCGAAGCAGTGCCAGGGTGCCGAGCAGGACGACCGAGCATGCGGTCGAGATGAGCAGCGCGGACGCCATGTATTCGATCTGAAGTCCGCGTCCGGCCGCGACCGCCGCCAGGATCGCCCCGATCAGCAGCAGCCGCCACAGGATCTCCTTCCCGAACAGCGAGGCCACCAGCGCGCCGCTGGCGCGGTAAAGCGCGAACAGGTACTCGCCCAAGGCTGTGACGACCACGATCCCTCCGGCGACCGCCAGCACCATGCCGGGCGTTCCGGCGTTCGTCCGGGCAAACAGGATCACGGCAAGGATCGTGAACACCACGATGCCGAACAGCATCTTGGCGAAATGCTGGCGCATAACGCCACGGAGCCGGGAGTCATTGGCGGCGAACAGCGTCGGAAAGTGTCGAAACGCCAGTGCCGCCTGGCCGAATGTCGCAAGCCCTCCGCATGTTCCCGTTACGGAAACCAGCAGGGCGAACTGGCCATACGCTTCGACCGAGCTGTACCGTCCCACCAGGACAAAGGTCAGGTAGGAAAGCAGGGCAGAGGACGTCCGCATGAGGAACGTCGCCACGACCTTCCTCAAGCCCCAAATGCGCCGGAGCAGCCATAACACCTGGCTCATGGCCTTCGTTTCGCCCGCACGACTTCCAAGCCGAGCATCCAGGGAAACAGGACCGCGCCTTTGGCGTAGCGTCCTGCAAGGCGGCGAGGCTCCGACAGCAGGCGCCACGTCCATTCGAGGTGGATGCTCCGTACCCATTTGGGGGCGCGCTTCTTGACCTGCGCGAGGAAGTCGATCGTCGCGCCGCAGCAGATGACAACCCGGGCGTCGATGCGGTGGAGGTGGCGCTGCACCCACACTTCCTGCTTGGGCGCTCCGAAGCCGACCGCGACCACGTCCGGCTTTGCCGCTGCAAGCATGCCGAGGATTCGATCGCACTCATGCGGATCGCGCTCGAAGCCATGAGGCGGGCTGTATGTTCCGACAATCGCCACGCCTGCCCATGTCTCGGTGATCTGCCGGGCCGCTTCGGTGGCGACACCGGCAGCGGCGCCCAGCAGGAACACCCGCACCGGCCGCAACCTCGCAGCCTCGAAGATTGCCGGGATCAGGTCGCTTCCGCACACTCGTTCGGGCAGGCCGGGACCCAGCAGGTGCGACCCCCAGACGACCGGTTGGCCGTCCGGGAGCACGAGGTCCGCGCCGCGCAGGGCGGCTTGCAGGTCAGGGTCGTCCCATTGCTTCACAAGCACGTCCACGTTGACCGGCACGATGTAGCGGCACCGATGTTTCTCGTCGATCCACTGGAAAACCGTCTCGACAACCTCTCCCAAAGTCTGCGCGGAGAATGTGAACGAGAACATTGGCACGACGCTCGCGCTCATGGCGCCCTCCAGCTCGTCATTCGGATTCGGACAGGGAACAGGCGACCCAGGCGCGATGACGGGCAAAGAGAAGCCGGGGACGCCATTGAACGGCAAGCCCGGTAGCTGGGCGGCCGGGCGTCGTTCCATTGTTGTGCAATCTGCATTCGGAGGAGACTTTTTATTGTTAGAAGCGCAACAATGTGAGAAGGGTGGGACAGTTGGCTACTTCGCGTGCGCCGTGCTTGTTGGGCTAGGCCGACGCATTGCTGAATGCTGGGACTTCCGATGCAGGCTGGCCTGGAAGCGCGATCCTTGAGGCGCCGTTCTTGGTCGTGTAGGCGCTTCCGATGGCTTCAAGCTCCCCGGCGGCCCCGGGCGCCTGCCCAGCCCGGTGCTTCTGCAGCGCCGCTTGCAAGCGGACTGCGGACAGCGCCAATCGGCCCGGCCAAGTGACGGCGCCCGTGAAACGGCTCAGACGGGCATGCGTCGTTGCAAACTCAAACTTATAAGTTTCATTGCCGCGCAAGTAATCAACTTCCTTGAATCCCTCGTCGAGGGCGCATTGCGTATATTCGGTCATGAGCAGGATGCCCGGCGATACACGCTGGAACCTGGGGTCGTAAGCCGAGAAATAGGCCCAGACACATTTGCCGTGGGTGGCGTTGATGGCACCCGCAACGATCTCCCCGCCGCAGCGGATGACGAAGGCATAAAGCCGATCAACCTTTGCCAAGCTTTCAGCAAAAGCGATCAACAGCTCAGGCCCACCGTCAAGCAAAGCTGACTCCGCCTTGGTTTCCCGCAACCACTGCTTCTTGAGGTCAGCAAGCTTCAGGATGGTTTCTGCCGGCATGGCCTGATGGAACCGCTCGACCGTGACATCCCCAAGCTCTGCCAGCATCCGCCGGCCACGCGCGTTGTTGCTCTTTTTCTTCTTGTTCAGGGTGCGCAGCCAGGCGTCGCCGTTGGGCCAGACCGACCTGAGCCGGAGGGAAATCTCATCCTCATCTTCGGTCATGAACGAAAGGGACGCGCTGGCCAAGGCAGGGCGCGTGACGGCCTCGGGAGCGACGTTCCTCAGCCGGATGACGTCGAATCCGCCTTGCTGGACGACGTGTGACCACAGCCCTTGCAGCAGGTCCGGCGGGCCGATCCCATCGCAGTAGTCGTTGAAGCGCTGGGCCGCGAACTCCAGGGCCCGCACCCCGTGATAGCGGCGGATAGCCAACGGCAGGATGGCCGCGATCCGGCCACCGCGACGCGTGAGCGCGATGTGCAGCCGCCATTTCCTGGCGTCCGGATCTGCCTCTTGCCACGCGCTGATCCAGGAATGGGTCTGGAAAACGGTTCCGTGAGCGCGTTGCCAGAACTCGTTCCAATCGCCTGCCAACCTGGTGAACTCGCCGGGGCTGGTGACGATCTCATGCGTTATCATGGATTCCCTCTCGTCGTTCGACGCGGGAGCGGATCAAAATGCCGTAGATCTTGACGAACGGGGTGAGCCACAGCCGCGTTGCCGAGCGGTATTCGGGATGCTCCTCCGGCGTCAGGCCGAATGAGAATTCCTCGTTCGGCTCGGGAACCATGAGCGTGTTGAACATGCGGTCCCACACTGACA
>CALMVT010000589.1 GCA_937873175.1 uncultured Acetobacteraceae bacterium
ATATGAGACCAAATGATATCTGAAAGATCACCAAGCCACAAGATGATCTTTGGGGATCAGCGCAATGTCCAAGTCCGGCACCTCCTACCAGTCCCGCAACCCCCGCGCCGTCCACAACACGATCCGCTCCGTCCCTGTGCGGCGACAATTACGATGAGCGCTTCGCATTGCCTCATCTGAAATGCTCCCCTGAGATGACCTGTTGCCTCACGTAACTTGCTCCCCACCGGTGTTCGCCGGCGGGGGCGACCATGAGGCTGATCAGCATGACGACACGAGACGAGTTGGTGGTGGCATTGGCGGGGCGGTATGCCACGGGCAGCCGGGCGGATCGGGGCCGGATGTTGGACGAGTTCGCTGCCTTGACGGGCCACCACCGCAAGCACGCGATGCGCCTGCTGCGGGCGGGGATATCGAACCGACAGTCTGGCCCGCGCCGGGAGCGCCGGGTCTACAACCAGGCCACTCGTGAGGCGCTGATTGTGGTCTGGGAGGCGTCGGACCGGATTTGCGGCAAGCGGCTGCGGCCGCTGGTGCCGATCCTGGTCTCGGCGATGGAACGGCACGGCCATCTTCAGCTGGCACCGGAGGTGCTGACGGGATTGCTGACGATGAGCGCTGCGACGATGGACCGCGCATTGCAAGAAGCGCGCGGCGCTACGGGAGGACGGCCGCGCCGCCGTTCGCCTCCCTCGGCGGCGATCCGGCGCAGCGTCGCGGTGCGCACCTTCAGCGACTGGGACGACCCGCCGCCCGGGTTCATGGAGGCGGACCTGGTGGCACACAGCGGGCCGACAGCGAAGGGCAGTTACGTGCAGACGCTGACGCTGACCGACATTGCAACCGGATGGACGGAATGCGCGCCAGTCTTGGTGCGGGAGCAGAAGCTGCTGACAGCGGTGCTGAGCGAGATGCGCAAGGGTCTGCCGTTCGCCTTGCTCGGGTTCGACACGGACAACGACAGCGTGTTCATGAATGAGACGGTGCGAAACTACTGCATGGAGGCTGGTGTGGAGTTCACCCGCTCCCGGCCGTATCGCAAGAACGACCAGGCGTGGGTGGAGCAGAAGAACGGCGCGGTGGTCCGGCACACGGTGGGCTACCGGCGATACGAGGGCTTGGAGGCGGCCGCCGCGCTGGCCGATTTGTATCGGTCGCTGCGCCTGTTCGTGAACTTTTTCCAGCCCTCGTTCAAGCTGGCGGAGAAGTCGCGTGACGGCGCCAAGGTGACCAAGCGGTACTTCCCGCCCGCGACGCCGCACCAGCGGCTGATATCGGATCTACGGACGACGGCGGCCACGCTCGATCGGGTGGCGGTGGTTTACGCCACGCTGGATCCCGTCCAGCTGCTGAGCGCGATCCGGTCTGGCCAGCAGCGGCTTGTGGAGATTGCTGATCGTCCTGTGTCTGGTGAGAGGCTTGCGCCGACGGCGCCGACGCTGGACGCATTCCTGTTAGGGCTACGGACGGCATGGCAGGGGGGCGAGGTGCGCCCAACCAGCAAACTAAAGGAGAAGGCCAAGCGTGGCCGGCGTCGTCCGGATCCGCTCGTGGTGGTGACGGCGCGGTTATATGGCTGGTTTGAGGCCGAGCCGTGGCGGACGGCACGCGAGTTGCTCGAGCGGCTACAGGATGAACAGCCTGAAACCTACGGGGCTGGGCTACTGCGGACCTTGCAGCGTCGGCTCAAAGACTGGCGGCGGGACAAGGCACATGAGCTCGTGTTTGGAGCGATGCCAACGGGGGATGAACCTGCGCCGGCCCGCCTGCAAAGCGTTACGTAACGCTTTGCAGGCGGGCCTGGGTACGACAGTGGTGAAGCGTGTTCTCACCGGACGCCGCAATCGTGCTACGGGAGCATTCTGGTGAGGCAACTGAGCCATAGCTCGGGAGCATTCCTGGATGAGGCAATACGAAGCGCTCATCGTAATTGTCGCCGCACACTTGTTCTCGCGCCGTAGCCGGGTCAGCTCCTCGCGCTCGT
>CALMVT010000590.1 GCA_937873175.1 uncultured Acetobacteraceae bacterium
CGGCGTTGCCAGCCGGACGACAGCACCACACGTTGCGCTAAACCGAACGTCATCGAAAACAGGGTCACCTTGTTGGAGAAACGGTCGCTCGCATAAGCGAATCAGCCTGTGGCAAGCTACCCCATCGAGCGGCGTTGCGCCGCCTCGCCCGATGTCCGCTCGCGGTTGGCCGTTGTCCCGGACGGCGGCTGGGCTTGGAGAGTGCAAGCCTCGGTCATCCTCGCGTCGTCGGCTCGAGGACGAACGCAAATGCCCGATCCTGGTTCAGGATGGGCGGCTCTCGGCCAATCTGCCTCACGGGGTCGATGCATGAATCCCCTGGTGACCATCGCCAATGTGCCCCTGCTTGCTCATGGTGGCGACGCCTCCTTCGCCGCCGCCGTGGGGCAGATCGGGGCTGCGCTCGGCGGGGGCGGCCCGGCGCGAAGCGGATCACTGGGACGGGAACGACAAAGGCCGTCAGCGCACCGGAAGAACCGTGACGGTGGACGCCCGGCAAGCGGCTCTGCCGACCTCGGGGCAGGGCGCAAACGCCCGAAGGTCCTTGCCGAAGCAGATGCGGACCTCCTGCAACTGGCCGGCGCGGCACGTCACCGCCATGGTGTCGGCCCGCAACCCCTGATTGCTGCCCGCGAATGCCCGGACGATTACGGCCGGTGACAAGCTTCGCGGCTCTTGCGGAGCGATGAAATCCGGCGGCACCGTCACGGCGTCGCGAGCGCGACGCACGGCTGCGAAATAGTCAATGGGGCTCAGGCCCGAGCAAGTCCCATGCTGCCGCCATTCGTGGCGGGCGAGGCCCTCGTCGGGGTAGAGATCGGCGGCCGCGTCAAGCGCGACCCGTGACGGGGCGCGGCTGCCCGTGTCGCAATTGGAAGGGAAGCCATGCAGGTTCTGCGGCCACAGCCCGTGCACCACGAAGCCGAGGCGGCGGCCCGCCGCGCATTGGTTGGGCGATTTGCTGTCGCCACCCGTGTCGCAAAAGGCCGGCGACCAGGAAAGCGACAGGAGATAGAAATCGAAGCGCCCCGGACTGTCAGTTCGGGGCGGGGCGGGGTCGAAACCACCTGAAGGGCGGCGCTGCCCCGAAACGCCAAGGCACTTGTCGAGCACGCAAGGCGGAACAACGGAGCGGGTGGGCCGCGACGGGTTACCGAAGATCTGCGCGCGCGATGGCCCGGCGGAAGCGACTGGCAACGCCAACAAGGCAAGGACTGCCCCGGCCCGGCGCAAGCCGCCTCGCATGGCGGTCAACTCGGCCTCAGGGGCGTTCCATCTTGCAATTGGGCGCGTAGGCGTATTCGCGATCCAGACCCGAGAGGCAGAACTCAACGCCAAAATCCATGCCGATGATGCCTTGGTCCTCGGCGACGTTGTAGGTGATCTGATGATAGGTCCTGTCGTTCAACAAGGCCCGCCCTTGGCAGAAGTTGCGCGGGATGTGATCGAGCCCCCAGGGGCGCAACGCCGTGATCTTCACGTTGTCGTAGCTGACGATTTCGAGCGTGGAATTCCAATACTCGCTTTCGGCCTGGCGGAAGCGGTCTGAAATGCGGCT
>CALMVT010000591.1 GCA_937873175.1 uncultured Acetobacteraceae bacterium
TCGGCCACCCGGCAATCCAGCTCGCGGCGTAGCGCCCCAGGTTTCTGACACTCCCCCGGATGCTGGCGGCTGGACGCCCGAACTCTGTCCGCGTTCAGCGCGCCATCGCATAGCAGTTCGGGGCTGGGGTCATCTCGACCTCCAGCCGCCAAGTGCACCAACGCCGTTACGACCCGAACACTCCGGCTGCTCCTTCAAGCAGGTGTGCCTTCCATGTCGTGATCTGGTTCGGGTGAACGTCATACAGCTGCGCCAGCTCAGCCAGCGTCTTCTCGCCCTTGATGGCCGCCACCGCCACTTTCGCCTTGAAAGCCGGGTTATGGGTCCGGCGTGCTCGCTTGGTCATTCTTGCTCCTGATCCGCGGCATCCTCGCCGCGCTCAGGCAGAAAATCCACTTATCGACCTGCCCAAACTCTCCCGGCCACCTCTGCACAGCCGGTCTTCCGCGAAATGTTCGGTGCTGTTTGAGAATGAGGGGAGGCCTGAGGGCCGGCACGGCAGCGCTCAGGTCCTTACGGAAAAAATTCGCATGGATGCCGACAACGAGCCACGCTGTTTTCCCAGTTGGCAAAAGTAGACGACTTGAACAAACCCAAAAAAGCTTCATCAACTCCGCGGCATTTCGAAGAATCTCCATAAAAACAATGCAACATTGTAAATGCACAAATATTTACAGACTTTTCACCAAGAATGACAATACACAATCAGCCAGAGTATGAATTCGACATCGTGCAGCTTATCTATTGTGGCCGTTCCACTAAGATTGAGAATAAGCCAGAATTTAAGCGAGATCTCGACGACATCCTCGATCGCAGCCAAGCCTACAACTCCCTGCACGACATCACCGGCGCGCTGACAACAGATGGCAGCATGTTCGCCCACGTCGTCGAGGGGACGCCGACTGCGGTCAAGGATCTCTACGCCAAGATCATGCGCGACAAGCGCCACGACAGGGTTCTGACCCTGCAATACGTCTTGGTCCACGTCAGGCTGTTCGACCGGTGGCCCATCGCCTTCGCCAAGGTCGGTGCCCTGCCCCATGTGAGGACATTGGAGGCCCGAAGCACGCCGGCCGAACGCAGGAAGGCCTCTGTCTCCGTCCTACAAGCCTTCCGGCCTCTGCTTCTCAGGTAGCGCCGGCAGGCCAGGCTTCGCCTGTTGGAAGGCTGTCCCATGGCGACGCGCTCGCCACGGCCATGCCGTTTCTCGCCACAAGGCGCCGGCATGGGAGCGGGGCGCGCAAGGCTGTCCGCTTTGCCGGCCGGTCAGCGACGGCCAGGCAAGTTGTCTAAGCGTCGCCCTGTGCAGGCCGGCAAGCCGGAGCGGACCGTCGGCTACAAAGCCGGCAGGAACCACCTGCTTCGGAACAGGGCCTCGAGTTGGGGCGTCATCGCAACCGGCCCATGGTAGGAGCCGCGGCTCAGGTCGCGGGCGCTCAGCACCGCGTAGCCGTCCTGCCATTCGCCCTGGTCTATGCGTTCGGGCCAATCGTCGCCGCGCCAAAGCAAAGGCCGCAAGCCGTCCGCGTCCTCGATCCAGTGCCATCCGCTGCTCTCGGGATGCTCGGGCCGACCATTCCAAGCTTCAAGGTCAGGCATGTCCAATCCTTTCGCGTCAGCCGCATGGGGTGAAACGTAGGTCGGGTCGTGATACCCATGATCCGCATTTGGACGGCCGCGGCTAAAAAATTCCGACCTCGACGTGGCAAAAGCGCGTTTTAAATTGATCATCTCGATATGCTGTGACCAACGTTCCCAAAACAAGACGCAATTTGTTGCCGGCGTTTGCTTTTTCACCCATTCCGAATCACACGCAGGGTGCTTGGCCCTTCAATGCCATCGGCCTAGGACAGGGTTGAGCAGAGAAAGCCGGCAAGGCACCCAAGTCCATCATCGCCAGCGTGTCGGGATTCTGGTGGACGATGTCGCCTTCAGGCAGCCAACCATCATGTCGGCCGGGAGAAAAAAAGCCTGACATCGTTCCGGTTCGCGGGAACGGTACGCCGTCGCTCGGTCCGTGCTGTGGGGGAGTGGTGGGCAGATCGCGCGTCGCCCAGCCCGCCAACACCGAAACGCGTCAAAACACGCCATCACGACGTTCCCGGAACCGATTGCGCAACAGGCTTCTAGGACGCATTCGTTGATCGCCTGATCTCGGAAAACCCCTCTTGAAAGATTGTACGTAGTTGAAACGTATAGATTGATGCGCCGCGAGAACCTCTCTCATGCCACCTTCGGCCCGCCCGTCGCTGCCGTGACCGAAGGTGCCCAGCGCCGACCAGGAACTCGGCCTGTTTGGGGAAGCGCCGGTCCGGGTGCCGGGGCTGAAAAGGCTGGCACCGGACGCGGT
>CALMVT010000592.1 GCA_937873175.1 uncultured Acetobacteraceae bacterium
GCAGCCTCGATCTGCACTGCGTTGCCTAAATCCGCGGTGGCCGGTGGCGGCTTTGTGTTCGGCGCTGTTCTTGGGTTGGGGGTTGGCACCGCGGTCGGATCCTCCCTGGCGCAGCCTTATTATCCATACAGCGACTACTCGTATGCATATCACCCGTATGGATACTACCCCTACGCCGTGCCTTATCCCTACGCTTACCCGCCGCCAGTCACCTTTGCGATGCCGCCCACAGCCTACGCGCCGCCGGGCTATCCGGCCTCGCTGCCCGTGGTGCCGCCTGCTGCCGGTGCCCGGAACTATGCACCGCCGGGAACACCGCGGCCACCTGCCGCGCAGAACTCGGTTTGCCGTCCTGGCCAGTTCTTCAACACATTGACCGGAAATTGCGACCGCCGCTAACGGCGGCGAATTCCGTCCCCGTGACCACACCTGCGCCGCGCAACCGAACGGTCGCGGCCTGTCCGGGCCGCCTCAGCCCTCGCGCGATCAGGCGCAGGATCACCTCGGACCATCACGCATCCCCGCACGTCGCCGTGCCAGCATCGGCAACCGCGCCAGAGCACCCACCACCAATCGTGCGTGCATGGCGGTCAGCAGCAGGTTATCCCGCCCGTAACGGAAATGGGACACGCCGCCCTCGTCCGGCCGCAAGTAGCGCACCGGAACCGGCAGGTTGATGGCGGGAACGCCGGCCCAGCTCAGGCGGACCACCGCCTCCGGATCGAAGTCGAACCGGCGCATCCAAACGGACCGCTCCATGAGCGGCAGCAACCTGCCGATAGGATAAACCCGGAACCCGAACAGGCTGTCGCCGATCCCGGCCCAGCCGGTTTCAAGCTGCACCCACCAGTTGGATATACGCCGGCCACGCACCCGAAGCGCCGGGGCGTCCGGCCCGAACTGCGGCACACCCAGCACCATCGCGTCCGGCCGCGCTTGGCTCACTTGCATGAAAGGGCGGATGTGCCCAGCCGGATGCTGCCCGTCCGCATCCATCACCAGGGCGTGGGTAAACCCGGACACCTTCGCCAAACGCAGTGCGTCCAGCACCGCTGCGCCCTTGCCGCCATTCCGCGCCCGGCGGATCAGGCGCAAGCCACGATAGTGGCGGAGGGCTGCCTCCGACTCGTCCGTGCTACCGTCCAGCACGACCCAAACCGCAGGCCACTCCGTCAAGGCTGCAAGCACAGTGCCCGACAAACGCGCCCCGCTGTTGTAGCTGGGGATCACCACCAGATGCGTGGCGGCCGTCAGTGATCAGGTACCCGCCCGCAGGCAAACAACCAAGCCATCGGCCGCAGTCAATAGGCGCCGCTTCCCTACCCCGCCGCTTCCCTCAATGCGCGTGCGCGCCGGAAGCCCCCACGCCGGTTTCCGACCGGACATACTGCTCGACGAACGCGGCCTGCTCGCGCCTGGCCCGCTGGCTGGCGTCGAGCTTCGAGAACAGCCAGATCGCGACGAAGGCAAGCGGGACCGAGAACAAGGCGGGATTGTCATACGGGAACACAGCCGTTCCCGCCATGTGGAATGTGTCCACCCAGACCGCCTTGCTCAACACGATCATCAGCACGGCGCTGATCAGCCCGAGGAAGCCGCCGACCAGGGCGCCGAGCGTCGTCGTGCCGCGCCATAGGATGGACATGAGCAGCACCGGGAAGTTGCAGCTTGCCGCGACCGAGAAGGCAAGCCCCACCATGAACGCGACGTTCTGGTTCTCGAACACGTAGCCCAGCACAATGGCGACCACGCCGATGACCACGGCGCTGATCTTGGACACGTTGACCTCCCGGCCCTCCGTCGTGCGCCCGCGTGCGATCACCGAAGCGTATAGGTCATGGCTGACCGCGGAAGCCCCGGCAAGCGTCAGGCCGGCCACCACGGCGAGGATGGTGGCAAAGGCCACGGCGGAGATGAAGCCGTAGAGAACGTCGCCCCCGACCGCGCGCGCCAGATCGATGGCCGGCATGTTGGCGGCACCACCGATCAGATCCCTGATCTTGTCGAAGCTGCCGTTGGCGCCGACCTTGTAATAGGTCGGGTCGTTCATCAGGAAAGTGATCGCGCCGAACCCGATGATAAAGGTCAGGATGTAGAAGTAACCGATCAAGCCGGTCGCGTAGAACACGGACTTGCGCGCCGCTTTTGCGTCGGAGACGGTGAAGAAGCGCATCAGGATATGCGGCAGCCCGGCGGTCCCGAAAATCAGCGCAAGGCCGAGCGAGATCGTCGAAACCGGGTCGGCGACGAACGCGCCCGGCGCCATGATGGCGTCGCCCTTGGGATGCACCTGCACCGCGGCGGCGAACATGGCGTTCGGGTCGAAGTTGAAGTGGATCAGCACCATCAGCGCCATGAACGACGCGCCGCCGAGCAGCAGACAAGCCTTGATGATCTGCACCCAGGTCGTCGCTTTCATGCCGCCGAACACGACGTAAACGATCATCAGCACGCCGACGATCGGCACGGCAGAGCTGTAGGGCAGCCCGAACAGCAACTGGATGAGCTTGCCGGCCCCCACCATCTGCGCGATCAAGTAAAAGGAAACGACGACCAGCGT
Source organism: uncultured Acetobacteraceae bacterium (assembly GCA_937873175.1). Taxonomy (GTDB): domain Bacteria; phylum Pseudomonadota; class Alphaproteobacteria; order Acetobacterales; family Acetobacteraceae; genus CAHJXG01. Next base: position 2,561 of record CALMVT010000592.1, read on the forward strand.
GCCCGTAGCCGACAAGACGCGGATGGATGTTTGATCCAGTCGGAACGCGGCGACGTCGGCGAAGGTGAACTTGCCGAGGTTGCGCAGCCGTTCCGCGATGGTGAACAGCACGATCGGCCAGCCGACGAGGAAGCCGATCGAGTAAATCAGCCCGTCGAAGCCGTTGGAGAACACCAAGCCTGAAATGCCGAGGAATGACGCTGCGGACATATAGTCGCCGGCAATGGCGAGGCCGTTCTGCCCGGCCGTGATGCCGCCGCCCGCGGCGTAGAAGTCCGATGCCGACTTGGTCTGCCGGGCCGCACGATAGGTGATCCCGAGCGTAAACAGCACAAAGGCGAAGAATATGATGACGGCCGTGATGTTCAGGCCCTGCTTCTCCACCGCGCCCTCAACCGCGCCAGCGGCCCGAGCCGCCTGCGGACAGGCCATCGCCGCCAAGGCGGCGGCCAGCGCCAGGCTTGAGCGCGGGATCACCGGCCCACCTCCCGCTTCAATCGCTCGGTCAACTCGTCGAACCGGCTGTTTGCCCGGGTGACATAGATGCCGGTCAGGATGAAGGCGGAAAGAATCACGCCCAGACCGAGCACGATGCCCAAGGACGTGGTGCCGCCAGCAACCTTCTGTGCCAGCAAAGCCTTGTCGAACGCCACGAGGAGAATGAAGCCCAGGTAGATAAAGAGCATCAACATCGAAAGCGTCCAGACAAACTTGTTGCGGCTGGACACGAGCGTCTGGAAGTTTGGGTTGCGCAGGATGGCCTGGTAGTCGCTCGCGCCCACGTCCGCTGTTATCCGGCCTTCCACAGCAGCCGCAGCCGTCGCGTTTACGGTCATCCTTGCCTCACTCCCCATCTCTGTTTGAACTTGGCGATGAGCAGCCATGGTTTGAAATCGCTTGTCAAGAGTGGCCTGCACTCAGGGCTGCGGCGGAACGCTCCTCGATCAACTGGGGGGAGTGCTAAACAGTTGCCCCTGCTTGTTCGGACGGCTGCACCGCAGCGCGGGTTGTGCGGCGGCGGCCATCGCCAAGATGCGATAGATGCTGGGACAGGCGCTGTGCCGCAAACCGGGCGCCGTAGATGAACCGCATCGACGGTCCAAACGTCGCGGCGCTCAGGAAACCAGCGAAATGAAGGCCGGGAACCGACGACTCAAAGCTGCGGTCGAGCAACGGAGCGCCTTTGATCGTCCGGATGTCACCCGCGACCTGCTCAAGGAATGGAAGGCGGCTGACCTCGGGCCGGTAGCCGGTTGCGGCGACAACGTGGTCGGCCGCGAGTTCAACCGCCCCCCCGGCCGTTTCCACCAAAAAACGCGCCTCGTCCCCGTGCATCCGAACGTTGCGCAGGGTGCCGGTGTAGATCGGGATCACCCCATCAACGCGATGCTTGATCCAGCCCGACCCGGCCGGAGCGAACAAGCCGTAGCCTTTGGCGTAACGGGTGTTCTGCGGCAGGTAGCTAAACTCGTATGGCCTTTCCGACCAGAAAAAAGTGCGCCAGCCCGGTCCCAGGCCGAAGTTGGGCCGCCGCGCCCTTTGCCAGGCCGTACGGCGGACGCCCGGCCGGTCCTCGTTCTTCGGCTCATGCCACTTCAGCGGACGCCGGGTCAGCATGGTGACTTGGGCGCCTTGCTCATTCAGCAAGGCAGCAAGCTCGCAGGCTGATTGACCGGCGCCGAGGACGGCAACCCGGCGTCCCCGGAACCTGGACAGGTCGCTGTGCGCGGAGCTGTGTGACACCATGCCCGGGGCGAGAGGCGCCAAGACCTCCGGGACGTGGCGCAAGGACAGCAGCCCGGCCGCGACGACGACCTTGCGCGCAAGGACTTGCTCCCCGGAGTCAAGGCCAAGACGGAAGCCGCGGCGCAGCTTGGAAACCTCCAGGATCCGCGCCTCGTCCACCTCGCCGACGTAGCGGCGCTGGAACTCCCGGCCGTACTCGGCCACGGTGCTGCCGGGAACGCGCAGGCCAATGGGCGAGAAATCGGTCCGGCCGCTTTCCCGGTAGAACCGCTCCAAGGGAAAGCCGTTGTTCGGCGCTGCGATGTTGCTGGCAAAGGCATCTGACTTCAGCGTCAACCCCTTAGGCATGTGGTCCGACCACATACCCATCGGTTTACCGAAAACGCGGAACGGGACGCGCATGTGGCGCAGGTGCGCCGCAACAGACAAGCCATACGGCCCCGCGCCAATAACGACAACCTCAACCAACAAATTCTCCCGCAAGAAAAGAAAACGAACCAAAAAGGAGCATCTCAGCGCCAAGCGGCAGCTCCCCATCGCACGCTTTTCTGTGAACGATCCATTTCAATGCCCACTTCGCTTGAAGCGTATTTTGGAAGTGAACCGGAATAGGTTCGATTTCAGACTGAACAGATCCCAATCGCGAAGCAAACGCATACGCCGTAGCTGATGAATTAGTTTCCCAGATCTGAATTGATGTCAAATCGTCCAATCTGCAAACAACCATCGATTGCTGGAAAGGGCAGCAGGGTCGGTATTGCCTCGCTCAGTCACCCTTGTTCATAACGGACTAGTAAGGGCCTGCGCCTTGGACGTCTTGAGCTATATGATCTAGGCCGATGAAGGAAATGAACTACGCGCACCATCGCTCACCTTTCGGGGCCGTGGCACCCGTGTTGACGATTGCCGGATGTTGCTCCACCTTGCGACGTCGCGGGGTCGCCGATCCAGAGCGGCCCGCCCGGCCGGTCGTTGCAGACCCGCAAGCCGGTATGATGCCCTCCGAGCGCTGCCCGCAGGCGCTGTGCCGCCGTTTACGTTGCCAGCCTTCCGTTCAACGGTCGCGGCGCGGTGGAGGCCGCGCTTTAGTTGTTGGAGAGGTTTATCGCTTGGCGGTAGATGCGCGGGAGGATGTCCGTCTTGGTGTTGATGCTTATGCTTCCCAGCTGCGCCCGCGCGCCCGTCGTTGACCAGGCCGCTTCGGGCCGGCACGGAACTTCGCGGCAGGCTGGACGGCGGCGGCTCTGCGGAAAGCTCGCCCGCGTCTCGGCAAACCGGAACCGCCCCGGACGCAAGGCCGGCGGAGTGCTTGACGGGCACCGCGCCGCGCCGTGACCCTCGCCGTCCGCCTGCTGCTGCTGGTCGCGCTCGCCCTGCTGCCGCCGCTCGCCATCCAAGCCTGGACCGGACTGGAGCAGCGGCACGAGCGCGAATCGGCGCTGCGAGCCGAGGCCGTGGCGCAAACCCGCGCATTGCAGGCGGACGTGACCCGCGTGGCTGAAAGCGTGCGCCAGCTCCTGGCGGCCATCGCCGAGGTGCCTGCGATACGTGCTGGCGACGCCGCGGGCTGCACGGCCTATCTGCAGGCCGTCGCGCGGCAGTACTCCACGTACTCCTTGCTGGCCGTCAACGATGCCCAGGGCCTGATCCTTTGCAACAGCGCCGGGGCGGCGCCGGGCGAGTACAGCAACGCGGCCCGGGCTTACCACCGGCGTGCCATGGCCTCGGACGGTTTCGCCACAGGCGACCTGGTCATAGGCGTGGCGACGGGCCGGCTCAGCATTCATTTCGCCCTGCCGTTCCGCCGGGCAAACAACGAGGTCGGCGGCCTCGTGCTGGCCAGCGTGGACCAGGCTTGGTTGTCCGCACAGCTCGCCGCCGCGGCGTTGCCGCCGGATGCTGAAGCGCTGGTGCTGGACCCGTCCGGCACGGTGGTCGCCGCTGCGCGGAACGGCCGCCCGATCGTGGACGGCTGGGTGGGCCGCCCGGCGCCCGAAGCGTTGCGCGCCGCCCTTCACGTGCGCGAAGCGGCCGCCGTCGAGGCCGTCGGGCCGGACGGGCCGGAGCGCCTGTTCGGGGCCGTGCCGGCCAGCCCGACCCTTGGCGGGATCGTGGTCGCGGCCGGTCTGGACCGCGACCGCATGCTGGCCGAGCTGCGCCACGCATCCGAGCGCAACCTGGGGGCGCTCGCCCTTGGCGCTGCGCTGGCGATGAGCGCGGGCCTGCTCGGGGGGCGCCGCTTCGTGCTTGCGCCGCTGACCCGGCTCGCCGCCGCCGCCGACCGGGTCGGCGGCGGCG
>CALMVT010000593.1 GCA_937873175.1 uncultured Acetobacteraceae bacterium
CAGGCAGGCCATTGCTGCGCAGCCGCGGTGGCACCGTGTCCTGTCCCCGATTGGCCGTGCTCAACCCCCTGCGCCATCAACTCCCTCCCGAAACTCGTGAGACCCCTCACCCAGTCGAGAGGCGATTTCAAAAGGCTGTTTCAGGAAGCAAGGGCGTCCGCTGCGCCTGATGCGCCCCGACGCCCGCCCACCTCCCCCGCAAACGGGCAAAAGACGTTTGTTCCTCGCAGGCACTCGAAAATATGCACGACGCACATGGAACGTCGGAGCAGGTTCAGGGTATCGGGACGCCGGTCGTGGAGTAGGCTGTGACCTGGACGCGGTCAGCCAGCCGGGGCAGCATGGTCTGCAGGCGCGGCAGGCATGCCCGGCGCAGCACGCGGGATGCCGCTTCAGCCGTTCGCGCGGCCAGGCTGGCTGGCCCATCCTGTTGGCACACGAGGCTGAGCGTGCGATTGAAGCCAGGAGGGGGCAACGCAGCCGCATGCGCGTCGGCGGCATGGCCCATCCCTTGCAAGAAGCAGAGCGGCGTGCTGATCGCCCAGCCTACGCCTGCGGCCACCATTGCCATCATCGCGTCGGAACCGTCCACTTCGATTCGGCGCTCGACGGCGATGCCTACGCGGCGCAGGTGCCGTTCGATTTGCAGCCCGATGTGGGACCGGGCACTGTAGCGCACCATCGGAAGTGCCGCCGCGAGCGCGTCCAAGGAGAGCCTTGCCGCATCCGACCGCCAAGCCTGCGGCAGCAGCAGCAAAAACGGCTCCTTCCACAGCGGGAAACGCACCAGCCCGTCCACATCGTCCAGCGTGTCCGACGTGATGATGGCGTCCACGTCCCGACTGAGCAGCGCCGCGCCAAGGGACGGTGCCAGGCCGGACCAGATGACCACGCGGGTGGCTGAGGCCGCCAGTTCGCGCACCAGTCCCGGCCCGGCTGTTGAGGCGAAGGTGTCCACCAAGCCCAGTCGCACCTGTTGCACGGGCACGTCGCCCGCGTCCCGCAAGGCTTGCGGAAGCGCGGCGGCATCGCGCAACAACGGCTCGGCCCGCCATTCCAGCATCAAGCCTGCAGCTGTGAGCGTCACGGGCCGCCGGCCCCGCAACACGAGGGCGATGCCCAGGTCGGCCTCCAGTTTACGCACCGCCTGCGACACCGCCGATTGGGTCATGCCAAGCTTCGCTGCCGCCAGGCTCATGCTGCGTGCCGCCGCAACCTCCACGAAAACGCGCAGCGCCCGAAGCTCAACAAGTGGAGGCGTCACTTCAAGCGAGCCATGGCCAGCCACGCCGGGTTGCTGCACGTCCGTGCTCTCACCGCCTCACCATCATGTCCGGACAGGCCTGGAGCAACGTTTCACCCGTTGTATTAGCCATTCTTATCTAATGTAGCTGAGATAGCCACGAAAGGGCCGTCCTTCTTCCTCCTGGCGAGAGGGGGCCTGTATGCAGGCCCAGAGTTGTCTGGGAGGCTGACGGGATGGCAGAAGCAACGGGTGAGGACGTGCGCACGGCATTGCCGGCCGAGGTGATGCAGCCTCCGATCGGGGCCGGGGCCAGCCACGTGCCCGCTCTTGCTCAAGCTGGAGCGCATGATGCCTGGGTATGACACCATCGTTGTCGGCCTGGGTGCCGTCGGCAGCGCCTGCCTGTACCAACTCGCCAAGCGCGGCCAGCGCGTGCTGGGAGTAGACCGCTACGCACCGCCGCACGACCGGGGGTCCAGCCACGGCGAGACACGAATCACGAGGCAAGCAATCGGTGAGGGTGAGGCCTATGTGCCGCTCGTCAGCCGTTCGCACGAGATTTGGCGGGAGATCGAGGCTGAGACCGGCACGGAGCTGCTGGTTCAGTGCGGCGCGCTGATTCTGGCCGGGCGCGATAGTGCCGCGAACCACCATGGCAAGGGCGACTTCGTGCGCCGCACCATCGCCGCGGCGGAGCAGTTCGGCATCCCGCATGAGGTGCTGGACGCCGCGGAGGTCGGCGCACGCTACCCGCAACTGAGGCTGACCGGCGCGGAGATCGGCTACTTCGAGCCGGGCGGCGGCTTTGCGCGGCCGGAGCGGTGCATCGCGGCCCAGCTCAGCCTGGCGCGACGCCATGGGGCCGAGCTGCTGCTGGACACGGCTGTTGCCGGCTACCAGGCCGATGGGCCTGGCGCCACCGCCGTCACCACGGCCGGGGGTGGCCGCTTCACGGCGGCGCAGGTGCTGGTCGCAACCGGGCCATGGGCGGCCGGGATGACCGGCGGGATGGGCAGGCACATGCAGGTCTGCCGCCAGGTGCTGCACTGGTACGGAGCCGACGATGAGGCCGCCTACGCGCCGGAGCGGTTCCCGGTGTTCATCTGGATGCACGGGGACCAGCAGGAGGATTACCTATACGGCTTTCCCGTTCCGTCGGGGAGCACGGGCGTCAAGGTGGCGACGGAGCAGTATGGCGAGGTCACGGCCGACCCGGACTTTCTGCGCCGGGACGTGCTGGCAGCGGAGGAGCAGGCGATGTTCCACGACCACGTCGCCGGCCGCCTGCGCGGCGTGCGGCCCGGCGCCCTGCGTTCATCTGCGTGCATGTACACTGTCACGCCGGACTCAGGCTTCCTGGTTGATTGGCTGCCGGGGGACGGTCGCATCCTCGTGGCGTCGGCGTGCTCCGGGCATGGCTTCAAGCACTCCGCCGGGCTGGGCGAGGCAGTCGCGAAAGGCATTGCGGACGGGGCGGCGGACCTCGGGCACTTCGGAGCCGCGCGGCTTTTAGGTGCAGCCTGACCATCACCATCTATCAGCGGAGAGCATGAACATGACAAAACATCGTCTGGCTGTGGCAGGGTGCCTCGTCCTCATGGCAGGCCTGAACCTCCTCTCGCAAGGGCAGGCGCGGGCGCAGGGCAGCGGCTCGGCAACCCTGGATACCGCCCGCGCACGCGGCTACGTCGCGTGCGGCACCTCCGGCACCATTCCGGGCTTCGCGTTGGTGGACAGCACCGGGGTGATGCGCGGGCTCGACGCAGATAGCTGCCGGGCCATTGCCGCCGCGGCCCTGGGCGACGCCGGCAAGGTGCGCTTCGTGACAACCTCCACGCAGAACCGCTTCACCGCATTGCAATCGGGCGAGATTGACGTGCTGCTGCGCAATACGGGATGGTCCCTGACCCGGGAGGGCAACCTGGGCCTGGCCTTCGCGTCAGTGAACTTTTGGGACGGCGCCGCCTTCATTGTAAAGGCATCGTCCGGCGTGAAGTCGGCCAAGGAGCTGGACGGCGCCACGGTTTGCGTGCTGCCGGGCACCAGCACGGAGCTGATCCTCGCCGACTGGTTCCGCGCGAACAAGATGCGCTTCACCCCAGTGCTGATAGACGGGGACAGCGCCATCCAGCAGACGTTCCTGTCCGGGCGCTGCGACGCCTACGTATCCGACGGGTCGCAGATCGCCGGCTTCCGCTTCCAGCAGGGTCCGCGCGCCGCCGAGTTGACCATCCTGCCCGAGCGCATCAGCAGCGAGCCGTCCGGCGCCGCCGTGCGCAAGGGCGACGACAAATGGTTCGACATCGTCCGCTGGACGCACTTCGCCCTCGTGACGGCGGAGCATGACGGCGTGGGCGCCAAGGACGTCGCTGGGCTGGGCGGCGCCACCGATCCCGACGTGCGCCGCCTGCTGGGGCTGGAAGCGGAGCTTGGCAAGGCGCTGGGCCTGGACACGCGCTGGGC
>CALMVT010000594.1 GCA_937873175.1 uncultured Acetobacteraceae bacterium
CCGTCGCGTTGAAGCCGTTGGCGGCGGCATCGTAGCCGGACGCGGTCGCGTAGACCCCGGTGGCGTTCGCGCCAAAGCCCGTGGCGGTCGAACCCGTGCCGTTCGCCACGCCGTGTGATCCGGTCGCCGTCGCCTGCGCCCCGTTGGCGGTGGCGTACGCGCCGGTCGCCGTGGCGTTGTTGCCGCCTGCAGCGGATTTGAAGCCCGACGCGGAGGCATAGGCGCCTGTGGCGTTGGCCCTGAAGCCGAACGCGCTGGCGTTGGCGCCGGTGGCGTTGGATCGGGCGCCGACGGCGACGGCCGAGGCGCCCTGAGCATAGGCGTCGGAGCCGACGGAAACCGCGTTGGCACCGAACGCATAGGAATAGTTGCCAACCGCGGTGGCGTTTTCGCCTGTGGCATTCGCGTAGAAGCCGACGGCCGTGGCCGACCCGCCGGTGGCAACGGTGTTGGAGCCGAGGGCTGCGGCGCCGAAGCCGGTCGCCGCGGCCCTGTTGCCGAAAGCTGCGGCCTTGTAGCCGGTCGCGTTGGCGTTGTTGCCCGTTGCGGTCGCGAAATCCCCGTTGGCCAAGGTGTTGCGGCCCAGCGCAATCGCGTAATTGCCGTTGGCAGTAGAGCCATAGCCCGTCGCCGTCGCGGCAGAACCATTGGCGAACGCTTCTTGCCCCGTCGCAGTGGCATGATTACCAATCGCGTTGGCCAAGTACCCGCTCGCGGTCGCACCCTCGCCCGTCGCTTTGGCGGAGGTGCCGACAGCCGTCGCTTGCAACCCTGTTGCCGTCGCGGAGGTGCCCTCCGCTGTAGCACCATCGCCGTTGGCGAACGCGTAAGCGCCCGTGGCGGTCGCGAATCCGCCGTTTGCCTGTGCGTAGGCTCCGGTCGCCGTGGCTCTGATACCATTCGCAACGGAGAGGCTGCCCGTCGCCGTGGCTAGCTGGCCATTCGCGACCGACCGAGCCCCCGCCGCTATCGCGAAGTCACCCGTGGCGTTGGCGCTGGCTCCGGTCGCGGTCGCGTATTGTCCGGCGGCGATCGAAGATGGACCAACGGCCGTCGCATTGGCGCCTGTCGCATTGGAGGAAGCACCGAGGGCCGTCGCGTTGGCGCCTGTCGCACTGGAGGAAGCACCGAGGGCCGTCGCGTAGGCGCCTGTCGCACTGGAGGAAGCACCGAGGGCCGTCGCGTAGGCGCCGTAAGTGTATGCGGAGCTGCCCGTCGCTGTCGCGTTTCTGCCATTGGCGACTGCGTAGGTGCCCGTTGCCGTCGCGTGGGCGCCTTGGGCATTCGCGTTAAAGCCCGTCGCGATAGCGGAAGCGCCGGTGGCGCTCGCATAACGTCCGACCGCTATCGCGTAAGCGCCGGTCGCATTCGCATTGTGACCAACTGCCACCGCATCACTGCCGGTCGCACTCGAATAATTACCGAGTGCGACCGCATAGTCTCCAGCCGCACTTGCAACATCGCCTAGAGCTGTTGCACTCCCGCCGGTGGCATTCGCAAAATTTCCCAATGCCGTGGCACCAGAACCTATGGCTTTGGTGGCTCGGCCGATTGCCGTGGCACTGTTCCCCGACGCGTTGGCTTCTAGACCGACTGCGGCAGCGCTACGGCCGTAGGCAAAGCTGTCAGAGCCGAACGCGCTGGCATGCTGCCCGATGGCCGTTGAGTGATCCCCAACGGCGGTCGCAGTAGCACCGCTCGCATTGGCCACGTGGCCGACCGAGCTGGCGTAGGCGCCGGTGGCGTTGGCCGACGAGCCAAAAGCACTCGCATTGCTCCCGTTCGCGACCGATCCGTTCCCTTGCGCGATCGCGTTGGCACCCGTGGCGGTCTGCGCGAAAGCCGCCCCGCCCGACGCCGCGACGCCGATGCCCATCGTGGCGAGGGCCGCCGCCACCGCCGCACCGCGCCCGAGCGCGCCGACCTGCCGCTTCTTGCCCTTGATGAGAACCCGGAAGGCGAGGCGGAGCAGCGCCGACACCCGCCGCCTTTGCGCCCGGCTCGCCCGCCGGTCGCCCATGAATTGATGGTAGGCCCGGTTGCCGTTCGCGGCCTCGCGGCAGCCGCTCTTCATTCCGTTATGCACCGTGACACCCCTGATCTTCGAAAGGCGGCGACGCACAACAAGGGGATCAACCATTGAAGCTGCGGTGGAGTTGCTCCGACTCAGCAAAAGTACCATTGCGAGCATCGGGCCGGAATCGCGCGACAGCCGGTCTGCGCGTTTTGGCGGCGGTGTGTTACAAATGATATACCCCCGTCCAGCACGTCACGGTTGCGTGACGCTGCTGGCCGGCCATTTGGCGAGGAACCCGGTGAAGAACGGCATCCATTTTATCTCCGGGCTGCCCCGCTCGGGATCGACGCTCCTGGCGGCCCTGCTGCGGCAGAACCCGGGGCTGCACGCCAACATCACCAGCCCCGTCGGGTCGCTGATGATCGGCGCGCTGCACACGATGAGCGCCGCCCACGAGGGATCGGTGTTTCTTGACGACGGCAGGCGCGCGGCGGTGCTGCGCGCGCTGGTTGAGGGCTATTACCACGACGTTCACCCCGACAGGATGGTGCTGGACACGAACCGGCTTTGGTGCAGCAAGCTGCCCACGCTGAAAACCCTCTACCCCGAAGCGAAGCTGGTCTGCTGCGTCCGGCACGTTCCCTGGATCTATGATTCGATGGAGCGGCTCGTGCAGCGCAACGCCCTGACGCCCTCGAAGATCTTCGGCTTCGAGGCGAGCGGCACCGTTTACGACCGGTTCGAAACGCTCAACCGCTCGAACGGCATGGTGGGCTTCGCCTGGACGGGTTTGCGGCAGGCCTTTTTCGGGAGCGACCCGGAGCGCCTGCTGCTCGTACGGTTCGAAACCCTGACCGAAAGGCCGGCGCTCGCGCTGCGCGGCATCTACGCCTTCTTGGGCCTGCCGCCGTTCGAGCACGACACGGAGAACATCGCGTTCGACGCGTCCGAGTTCGACACCTACCTGGGGGCGCCCGGGCTGCACGCGGTGGGCGCCGCCGTCAGGGCCGTGCCGCGCCGCACCATCCTGCCGCCGGAGCTTTTCAACCGGGTCGCCGTCGACACCTTCTGGAACGACCCAGCCCTCAACCCGAACGGCGTGAAGGTGATCTGAGCCGTCACCAGCGGCCCTGGACGCGCAGGCTTTCGGCGAGGTCGCCCCGGAAGTTGTACTGGCCGAGGTGGACGAGCTTGCACAGGAGGTCGACCCAGACCTGCCCACCCATGTCGCGCCAGCGGCGGCAGAACGCGTAATCCTCCGACAGGTAGCGCCCGGTGTCGGGATCCACCATGCAGTCGAACAACAACCAGTGGAGATGCGCGTCCGGGTTGTTGGGGGGACCGTCGGGCACGTAGTTCAGGTCGGGGTAGTGCCGCATCATCCTCAAGATGACGTCGCGCTTGATGCACATGAAGCCGGTCGGCGCCTCGGCGACTTCGACGAAACCGTCCTGGTCGGCATAGGCGCTGACCTTCTCGCTGCCATGGCCGATCGGGTTGAAAGGGTATTCGGTGTAGCGGTCCTCGAACTGCTGCCTCGTCGTGCCGCCCGGCATGCCGCCTTCCGGCCAGTTGAAGCTCTTCATGGGGTAGACCCCGGCGACGATGTCGCGGTCCGCCAGCAGCAGCCGGCACACGGCCTGCGGCGTGAAGGCGATGTCCGAATCGATCCAGAACAGGTGCGTCAGCGTCTCGTCGCGCAGGAAGCGGATCAGCATCTTGTTGCGCGCCCGCGTGATCAGGCTTTCCGAATGCATGTGCAGGATGGATTCGAGCCCGAACCGCTGCGTGTGCAGGGCCGTCTCGTATATGCTCGTCACGTAGTTCATGCTGACGGCCGAGATGTAGCACGGCGTCGCGAACATCGCCTTCATGGACCTCAGGGCGGCGTCAGGCAGCATGGTCGCCCCTTGGCTGGTCGACACGTCCCCGGATTGCCGAGGCGGTTCGCGCTCAATAATCGGTGCGGAAACTGACGACCACGCAGCCGTTGCCGCCGGGCGTGGGCATCAGGGCGATCTGCCCGCCGGCATTGCGCAGCAGCGGAAAGCCGGCCAAGTCGGCCACCACGGCGCCGTTCTTCAGCACGTCCGCCTGGATGTCCTTGCAGGCCAGGGGGCTCGGCATGACCTGGATCCGGTAGCCTTCGCAGCGCCCCCCTCCGGGACCTGGGGCGGCCACGATGCCGGTCAGCCCATG
>CALMVT010000595.1 GCA_937873175.1 uncultured Acetobacteraceae bacterium
GCCCAGGCCACGGCCGGCGCGTCGGCAAGCGCGTCCGCGTCGCCCGGCACCGGCGCCCGCGCCTCGACCAGCGCGCCGGTGAGTTCCCGGTCGTCATACAGCATCGGCGTCCCGAACAGCGCCGCGTAGCCAGCCGGCGGAAGCGGCTCGCCGGCGGACAGGTTGTCCACCAGAGCATTATGCGCGTGCCCGACCAGCACGCGCCCATCCGGGCCGGAGACCCGCAGCATCTCGGCCGCGACATGCGGCTTGTCCGGCAGGAAGTAAAAGGCGTCGTGGCAGAACACCATTCCGGCGGACCTCTCGGCCAGCGGCCAGGGCGCCGCCGCGTCGAAGCACACCAGCCGCGCCGTGGGCGCCAGGTAGCGCCGGGCGAGCCACAGCTTGGCAAACACGATGTCCGCGCCGGCAACGAGAGGGGCGAAGCGGGCGAACTCGCGCAGGTAATGCCCGGCGCCGCAGGCCAGCTCGAACACGCAGGCCGGGCTGTTCCAATGAGCCTCCGCCAGCGCCAGGCCGGACAGGAAGGTCGGGTCCGACCAGCGATGGGCAAAGTAGGTACCAACGGGACCAAACGCCAAGGCGTCCATCGCCGCGCGGAAGGTGAAGCTTTCCGGCCGGCTGGCCAACGCGGCCCGGTCGTCCTCCGAGGGCGGAGGCATGCGCGCCCAGTTGTCCTGGTCGCCCAGCAACAGAACCAGTGCCCGCTTCGCATCGCCCGCGTCGAGCGCCGCAAGCGTCGCGTCGGCCAGGTCGCGCCGGTCGGCGCGCAGGAACGGAATGTCCGACACGACCGGCCAGCGTTCCGGCCCGGCGGCAAGGGAATGGGGCGTGTCCGCAGCAAGCCGCCGGCCGGATACCGGGCTGGACAACACGCCGTCCGACCACCGCGTCACGGCAGCCCGGCGTCCCGCAGCACCGCCCGGTGGAAGCTCTGAGTGGGGCCGGCGTGCACCAGGTCCATGTCGTCCAACGCCTGATCCACCGTGAAGCGGGCCACCTGGTCGTAGTGCCGCATCTGCAGCACGCGGTCGATCACGTCGGCGGCATGGAACGCCCGGCCCACTGCGGTCGAGGCGTCCGGGATGGCGGCCAGCGCGGCGGCGATCGTCTCGGACAGCGGCGCGGGCAGCGTCGCGAGTTCACGGTCAAACAAGCGCCGCATCACCGGGCCGAGATGATCGCCCAGCAGCATTTCCCCGGCGAACCCGCTGTCGGGCAACAGCGCATTGTGCAGATGATGCGCCATGCCGGCCAGGAACGCCGCCGCCGGGTCGGCGTCATAGCGCGGCGACAGGATAACCGCCAGCACCGCAACGACCATGCAATGGTCACCATGGCCTTCGGGCGGCTCCAAGACGATGCGCGGCTTGCCAGGGCACGTCGCGCCGGCACGGGGCTGGCGGATCAGCGCCTCCGCAAATTCCGGCGCCGGCCCGGGCCGAAGCGTTTGGCCGAGTTGATCACAAAGCTGGGCGGCCAGCGCAGGGTCAATCGGGGCGACCACCTCGGCGAACGAGCGCGTCAGCACTTCGACCGCTTCTGCCTCGGTCAGCCCGGCGGCGAGCAGCACGGCACGGTCGATGCCGCCGAGCCGTGCTGCCGCAACCGCGTCGGCGGTGGCCAGCAACGTGACGTCTAGGGGTGCCTGCCCCGCCAGCAGGGCACCCCAAGTGGCGCGGAACAGCCGGGAGGCCAGGGTGTCAGGGCTGGACGCATCCCGGATGCGCTTCAGGTCGCCAAGCTCTGCCGCAAGCGGCACGAAGCCGGCCAAACCGGAAGCCTGGCCGCTCACGTCATCCAGCATGTTGCCAATCCACAGGCCCCGCCCTTAAGCGGCCAGCCAATCGAGCAGCGTGCGCTCCTGCACCGGGAAGCTGTGCTCTTCCCGCTTGCCGGCCCGAGTCATGGGTGCCTTGAAGAACAGCCCAAGCTGCTCCTGGATGCCGCCCGCGCCGCGCTGCCGGGCCAGGTCGAGCACCCGGGCGATCTCGATGACCAAAGGTGCCGCGAGAATGCTATCGCGGCACAGGAAATTGACCTTGATCTGCATCTTCTGGCCGAGGAAGCCCACAAGGTCGATGTTGTCCCAGGCTTCCTTGTTGTCGCCGCGCGGCTTGTAGTAGCGGATATCGACGATGTGGTCCTCGACGGGGTAGCCGAGGATGTCGTCGAGCACCGACCCCTTGGTGTTCAGCTTGCTTTTCAGGCTGTCGGGATTGTCCAGCGCCAGGCCGTCGCGGTTGCCAAGGATATTGGTGCTGAACCAACCCTCCACATACAGGCTGCGGCTGCGGAACGCCGGAGCGAGAACCGTCTTGATAAAGGTCTGGCCCGTCTTGCCGTCCTTGCCGGCCACGGGGACGTTGCGGCGCTCGGCCAAGGTAGTCAGGGCCGGGATATCTGCGGCGAGGCTCGGCGTGAAGTTGCCGTAGGGCACGCCCTCGACGATGGAAGCGTAGGCATACAGCATGGCCGGGCTGATGGCCGGGTCGCTGCTGTCGAGGCCCTTCTCGAAGCCCTCCGGCGTGTTGAGCGCGCCGGCCGCCTTGTCGGGCCACCGCTCGACCGAAGCCAGGTTCACGACCACAAGGTTCTCGATCCCCGAGGTTTCGCGGTAGCGGCGGATGTCGTCGCGTATCCGGTCCACGGCTTCGCGGTGCGACCCGGCGGCGACCTTGTTGGCGCCGTCCACGTTCTTGCAGAAATCGACGCTGCCCACGGCCGGCCAGGGCGTCATGCCGCGCAGCGCCGGCGCCACCATGCCGGCTTGCTCGCCGTCGAGCACCCGATGCTCCCGCACCGCGTTCTCCAGGTTTTCGCCGTGCAGGTCCCAGCCTGCGAAGTGCAGGTTGCGATACGCCGCGATCCCCGAAGCGCCCACGCCGGCCAGCGGCAGGCCCGCCATGTCGTTGGAGCCGGCGCGCAGCATCTCGATGCCCGCTGCCGCCGTGGTGGCGACGGCGCCGCCGAGGCCCACGACAAGCACGCCAACACGCCGTCCTGTTGTGGACACGTCTAGCCCGGTATCAGGCATCAGGATTTCTCTTCTTGTTGAGGGCCGCGCCCGGAATGGGGGCCTTGTGGTAGAAATGAGGACATAAGCGTCGAAGGCAGCATGAAAAGGCAATCATGTTCGCTTTGCGGCAGTAAGCAGATGGCCTCGACTTTTGCCGGGACCACGGGCCTTAATGCCGTCGCGAGAAGAAGTCGAGCGGTGTAGGTGCGCCATATGGCGAAATTCGGGCATGGCTGCCGGCTGTCTGGCGCGATTCAGCCGCGCATGTCCGGGCCTTTCTCGCCGTCTTCGGGATCCGTGTCGTCGAGCGCCTTGCCTGGAAAGCTGTGGTCGCCCGAATGCTCGATGATCTCGTGCTCCAAGCGCCCAGCCGTGCGGTCAAGCACGAACACTTGGCCGATCCCCTCTGACTTCGCCACCTCCCGCGCAGCCGATATCGCCTCCTCCAGCGACATCGCCGCGCCATCGGCGTGCACAGGCTGCACCGCCTCGGACCGACCTGGCGGTCCCGTGAGGGTGATTTCTGTCACGATTTTGCGAGGGTCGTCCTCGTCAAAACGGCGCAACACGATCACGCGACCAGGCCGCCCCTCGGGCAACGGGTCGTGCGGGTCCAATCTGCGGATTTCAACCGTTTCTGGCATGCGTGCCGCCTCCGCTGCTTACAACGGATAGGGGCGGACCGAGTTCACTTTGTTTTATCGTCAAAACAGCTCGCCAACAAGCCGGTCAAGCGTGCCGCACGTTCGGCCCGGCGCCGCTTTGCCGGCAGCGGGGTTTTATGGTCCAAGGCGCGGCGGAACGGCATAGCTGGACGATCCTGCCGAATCACGGCGGCGCACCATCCGCCAAAGGGGAGTTTCCATGAGCGACGACCTCGATCAAACCGATGGCGCCGGCGGCAAGCACGCTGCGGCGCGGCAACTGGCGGAGCAAGCCCTACGCGCCCAAGTCGCGGGCAATGAGGAAGAAGCTGAGCGGCTGTTCGCCGACGCCGAGCGGGCCGACCCGCAGGCGGTGATCGCCGTGTTGGAAGAGCATCGGGACGATCCGATGACCGCCACCGGCCCTTCCGAACCGCAGGACGACGCGGAGTTGGCCGCGGAATCCCGCACGGTCCAGCCAGGGGCCGACGCGCCGAGCCGTGCCGGCGTGTCCGGCCGGGGCAGCGGGGCAGACACCCAAGGGAGCTGACCGGCCACGTTGGTGTCTTCAACATATTGAAAAGCCCGGCATCGCGCGGCATATGGCCGCGGCACGGCATTGGCAGCACGGCAGCTAGGAGGAGATTGCGATGAGCGACGTCCAAACCGAAACGCACGAGTTCAGCGCAGAGGTCGGCCGCCTGCTCGACCTGGTGGTGCATGCGCTCTATTCCGACCGCGAGATCTTCCTGCGCGAGCTGGTCGCCAACGCCGCCGACGCCACGGACCGCCGCCGGTTCGAGGCGCTCACCGCGCCCGCCCTGGCACTGCCGCCCGACGCCAGCGTCCGCATCGTGCCGGACAAGGCCGCGCGCACCATCCTGATCGCGGATGCGGGCGTCGGCATGGACAAGGGGGAGCTGGCGGCGAACCTCGGCACCATCGCCCGGTCCGGCACCCGCCGCTTCGGCGACGCCGCGGCGGCCGCCAAGCCGGAGGAGAAGGTCAGCCTCATCGGCCAGTTCGGCGTCGGCTTCTACTCGGCCTTCATGGTGGCGAACCGCGTGGAGGTCACGAGCTGCCGCGCCGGATCAGAGGAAGCGTGGACCTGGGCCTCGGACGGCGCCGGCGCCTTCACCCTCACCCCCGCCACGCGGGACGCACCCGGCACGGACGTGCTGCTGCACATCAAGGCCGATGCGGAGGAGTTCCTGGAGCCGATCCGGCTGCAGACGATCGTGCGCAAGTGGGCGGACCACATCACGGTGCCGATCACGGTCGCCACGGAGGGCGAGGACAAGCCCGCCAACGAGGGCACCGCGCTGTGGCGCAAGCCGAAGGCCGAGGTGACGGCCGAGCAATACAAGGAGTTCTACCGGCACCTCGGCCAATATGATGAACCCTGGGCCACCCTGCACTGGCGGGCGGAGGGAGCGCTTGAATACTCGGCGCTGCTATTCGTGCCGGGCGCCCGGCCGTTCGAGGCGGTGGAGGGCGTGCGCGAAAGCCGCGTGCGCCTGCATGTGCGCCGCATGTTCATCACGGACGAGGCCGGGCTGCTGCCGCCCTGGCTGCGCTTCGTGCAGGGCGTGGTGGATACCGAGGACCTGCCGCTGAACGTCAGCCGCGAGATGCTGCAGGCGACGCCGGTGCTGGCCCGAATCCGCAAGGCGGTGACCAACCGCGTGCTGGGCGAGCTGAAGACGCGCGCCAAGGACGCGGACGACTTCGCCAAGCTGTGGGAGAACTTCGGCGCGGTGCTGAAAGAGGGCGTCTGGGAGGACGCCGAGCACCGCACGGAGCTGGCCGGGCTGATGCGGTTCCGCTCGTCCGCCCAGGACGGCTGGACCGGGCTTGACGGCTACGTGGAGCGCATGAAGCCGGAGCAGGACGCGATATACATCCTGACCGGCGACAACGCCGACGCGCTTTCCCGGTCGCCGCAGTTGGAAGGGTTCAAGGCCCGCGACGTTGAAGTGCTGCTGCTCACCGATCCCGTCGATACCTTCTGGCCGGAACGGCTGGCCGAATGGGGCGGGAAGCCGATCCGCAGCGTGACCCAGGGCGGCATCGACCTATCGAAGCTGCCGGTCACGGCGGAGCCGGAGGGCGAAGCCGCCGACATGGACAAGCTGCTGCCTGCGCTGAAGGCGGCGCTGGGCACCGCCGTGGGCGAGGTGCGCGCGACCGACCGGCTGGTGGACAGCGCCGTGGTGCTGGCAGCGGCCGGATTCGGCCCGGATCTGCAAATGCAGCGGCTGATGCGGCGGCACGGGCAGGCCGGGCTGGGCCTGCCGCCGGCGCTGGAGGTCAACCCGCGCCACCCCTTGATCCGCAGCTTGTCCAAGCAGCTTGAGGCCGGCACGGACCTCACCGACACGGCGCACACCCTGCTCGACCTGGCACGGGTGCAGGACGGGGAAATGCCGTCCGACCCGGCCGCCTTTGCCCGGCGCGTCACCGCGGCGCTGGCTGCCTGACTCGCCCCGGCAGCGCGGCACCGCCGGGGGCTTGGCTACCGAGAAGGCAGGACGGCTAGGGCGTTCGCTGCGCTGCCGACGCTGAGCGCGTCGGGCGGAATGGCAAAGGACAGCACCCCGTTGGCGTGAAGCGTCGCGCCCAGCACGACGTGCTGAGCGTTCACGTCCATCGAGTCGATGTAAAGGTTGCGGTCCGTCGCCGCGGTCCCGCCCCAGGCGTCGTTCACGAACGCCACCGAAGCCGTGTGCGGCCCGGCCGAAAGCGGAACCAGGAAGGAGATCGTCTGCTCCTGGCTCCGCGCGTGCGGCGCGGTGATGCTTTGCGTCCCGCCAATCTGCTTCCCGTCGATGCTGATGATCGCTTGCGCGTCGCCCAGCCAATAATCCTCGGACAGGTTGAGCGCGACGCTGTGCACGCTGCTGCCGATGGGTGATGCCAGGCTCAGCGCCGGGCGGCTGGCCAGCGCCGTCGTCCCGGTCTGCGCGACCGGGCCGAACGTCTTGGCCGTGCTGCCGAGGCCGTAGATCCGGTTGCCCTCCATCGCCGCCGGCGTGTCCGTGGCGTTCCACACGGCGACCGGGGCGTCCGACGGGATGATGCTGCCCGTCTTGTCGTTCACCACCGTATTGCCGCGCACGACCAGGGCGGAACCGGGGTTGAGATTGCCCTCCTCCCCGAACGCGATCATCGTGAAGTTGGAAGCGTTTGCCCCCTGCTGGATCACGTTGCCCTGGATCAGCGCGTTGCCGCCCTGCGGCAGGTCGATCTCATAGCTTCCGTTGCCGCTGTTGTTCTGGATGCGCGACCCGGTGATCGCCGTGTTGAGCGCCCGGCTCTTGACCTCGTGGCCGACCACGGCGTTGTGGATGTAGCTGTCCTGGATCGTGAGTTGCTTGACCGCGCCGACGTAGATGTTGTGAGTCGCGCCGTTTCCGTTGCCGTTGTGCCCGAACTCCGAATTCCTGATGGTGATCGTGCCCTGGGCGGCGGCGGCGGCCAGCAGCCCGTTCTCGTTGTCGTGGAAGCACGAGTTGGTGACCGTCAGGTTGCCCGAATCGTAGCGGATGCCCGCGCCGTTCTGGTCGGCCACCTTGGCGCCGGAGAACGCGAAGTGGTCCACCGTCACGTCGCTGGCCGTGGTCAGGATGGCCCTGCCGTTCGTCGGCGCCACGGTGGCCACCATCTTCACCATGCCGCCCACGCCTTGCAGCGTGATCCTGTGAGCGACGGTCGCAAAATCGTTCACGTACGTGCCGGCCTGGACCAAGACCACGTCGCCGTCCCGCGCCGCCGCGACCGCATCCGCGATGCGGTGGAACTGCTGCTTCGCGCCGACCGTCAACGTCGTCATTCCGCTTCTCCCCGGCTGCCGCCGACCCTGCTATTCACTTTTTCGTGATAACGAGTTTCAGCCTGAACGTCAACGGTATCGAAATGAACAGCACACCGTCGGACGTCTGGCAGCGAAACTCAGCGGACGCTGCGGAACCGCTCCACGGCGGACACCAAGGCCCGGCGCACGCCGGGCTCCAAGGCCGAATGCCCGGCATCGGGGATAACGGTCAGCCGGGCGGCGGGCCAGGACGCCGCAAGCTCAAACGCAGTGCGCGCCGGGCAGATCATGTCGTAGCGGCCCTGGACGATCTCGGCCGGCAGGTGCCCAATCCGGTGCATGCCGCCGAGCAGACCGCCATCCGGCAGGAACAGGTCGTGGGCGAAGTAGTGCGCTTCGATCCGCGCGAGGCCCAGCGCCGTGCGGTCCTGCGCAAAGGAGGCCACGGTGTCGGGGCTGGGCAGCAGGGTGCTGCAAGACCCCTCGTAAACCGACCAGGCGCGGGCGGCGGCGATGTGCACGGCGGGGTCCGGATGCACCAAGCGCCGCAGGTAGGCGCCGAGCACGTCATGCCGCTCCGCGGGCGTCAGATGGCCCACGAACGCCGCGTGCGCGTCTGGAAAAACCGCGCCCAGGCCGTGCAGGAACCAATCGACCTCGGCCCGCCGGCCCAGGAACACGCCGCGCAGCACCAGGCCGCGCACCCGGTCCGGGTAGGCCTGCGCATAGGCGAGAGCCAGGGTAGACCCCCAGGACCCGCCGAATAACAGCCAGCGCTCGATGCCGAGATGGCGGCGCAGCGTCTCGATGTCGGCCACGAGGTCGGGCGTGGTGTTGTGCGCCAGGCTGCCCAGCGGGCGGGAGCGCCCGGCGCCGCGCTGGTCGAAGATCACTACGCGCCAGAAGTGCGGATCGAAGAAGCGGCGGTGCACCGCGCCCGCCCCGGCGCCGGGTCCGCCGTGCAGGAACAGCACCGGCTGGCCATGCGCCGCGCCCACCTGCTCCCAATACATCACGTGCCCGCCAGACAGCGGCATGTAGCCGGTCTCGAACGGTCCGATTTCGGGGAACAGGTCTCCGCGGGGCATGTCCTACAATCTACACAGGACCACGCAATGGCGGAACTGGCCCATTGCGGGTAAATGGCACCCATGAACACGGATACTTATCGCGGCTGGGTCGCGTTGGGCGGGCTGGCCGGGCTGCTGGCTGTGGCCGCCGCGGCCGGAGCGGCGCACCTGTCGGTGGAGGCCGGCGAGGCCCGCGCCCTGGCCAGCGCCGTGCAGATGCAGGGCTGGCACGCCTTGGCGCTGTTGGGCTGCGGGCTTTGGGGAGTGCGCGGCGGCAGGCTGGCGCATGCGGCGGGCACGGCGTTCGCGCTCGGCACGCTGCTGTTCTGCGGCACGGTCTACGCGGGCGCGCTCGGCGGCCCGCGCCTGGGTGTGCTCGCCCCGGTGGGCGGCAGCTTGCTGCTGCTGGGCTGGGCGCTGCTGGGCTTGTCCGCGCTTCGCCGAAGGTGACTGACTCGGAGACCGCCGCCGGGCCGATCGGCAGCGCCTACCTGGCAGCTGAGGACCTAGAGCAACCACTGGCCGAGGAGTTGGCCCGGGCCGGCGTTACTGTTAGCGCCTGGCATGGCCGCCTGGCGCTGTCGCCCGACCCGCCGTTTGCCAGCGCCTGGGCGCTCGATGTTTGGACCGCCCCGCAAGTGCATGCGGTCACGTCGATCAAGGCCGCGGCCGGCGTGCTGCGGAGCCTACAGCGCAACTGGTCGGCCTATGCTCCCCTGCACCACCGACGCGCGGCGCTGATCGAGGCTTGCTTGCCCCCGGTCCGCGCCCGCCCGCTGCGCTTCCCCGAGCCGGCCCCCACGTCGCACCTTGGAGCATGGACCCTGCTGGACCGCGACTGGATGTTGGCAAGTCTCACCAAATCCAGCCCGTTCCCCATGGGGGAATACCGATTCGAGGAGGACCACGCCGGCCCGCCCAGCCGCGCCTACCTCAAGTTATGGGAAGCCCTAACCCGGCTCGGCGCTCATCCCAGACCCGGCGACATATGTCTGGACCTCGGTGCTTCACCGGGCGGCTGGACCTGGGTGTTGGCCAGCCTGGGCGCGTCGGTCCGGGCCGTGGACAAGGCATTGCTCGATCTGCGTGTCGCTACGATGCCTGGGGTGGAGCAAGTCGTTGGGAGCGCCTTCGCCGTGATGCCGGAACCGGTGGACTGGATGGTATGCGATGTGATCGCCTACCCATCACGGATGCTTGGCCTTGTGGAGCGTTGGGTTGCATCAGGTGCCGCGCGGCACATCGTGTGCACGGTGAAGTTCCAAGGAGACACGGATCATATAACGGCGCACAAGTTTGCCGCCTTGCCTCAAGGACGCCTGGCCCACCTATTCCACAACAAGCACGAACTGACGTTCCTTTGGACCCGAGCCGTATCCTGAACGGCTAAGCTCCCGTCAGCGGACCCGTCTCGTTGGCGAGGCGGTCGTCGCTGGGCCGTGCTTCCGGCGCCTGATCCTTGATCCCCTTCGGAATGCCGTGCGGCGTTTCGCCAGTTGGGTTGTGGTCTGGGCTGGCGCCCTCGGGAGGCGGATCGTCGGTCTGGACTTTTGGCTGATTCATGGTGGAAGAACGCCGGCAGGGTGAAGCGGTTGCTTCAACCCAGCGTGGCCATAACCGCGTCGCACACCCGCTCGGCATCGGCAATCGACAGGTCCGGGTGGATTGGCAGCGCCAGGATGCGGGCAGAAAGGTCGTCCGACACCGGCAGGGCCGCACCGTCGTGGTGGGCGGCATAAGCCGGCTGACGGTGCAGCGGGAGGGGATAGTAGATCGCCGTCGGCACGCCCGCGTCCCGCAACGCCGTCTGCACGCGGGTGCGGTCGGTCCCGTCGGGCAGCAGCACGGAATACACCGCCCAGGCGCTGGCGCTGTCCGGCACGCGGGCCGGTGTGGCGACGGCGTGGCCCATCCGGCGGTTGTAAACCCCGGCGATCCGCTCCCGCGCCGCCAACTCGTCGTCGAACACGTCGAGCTTTGCCAGCAGCACCGCCGCCTGCATCGTGTCCAGCCGCCCGTTCATCCCGGTGCGCAGGACTTGGTAGCGCGTGGCGCCCTCCCCGTGGCTGCGCAGGCTGCGATACAGCGCGGCGCGGCCGCCTTCCTCGGTGAACAGCGCCCCGCCGTCGCCGTAGGCGCCCAGCGGCTTGCTCGGGAAGAAGCTGATAGCCGTCGCCTGCGCCTGCGTGCCGAGCTTTGCCCCGTGCAGCGCCGCGCCGAAGCTTTGGGCGCAATCGTCGAGGGTGAACAGATCCTCCGCCTCGGCGATCCGGTTCAACGCGGGCCAGTCTGCCGGCTGGCCAAACAGGTCCACCCCCACCAGGGCACGCGGGCGCAGCCGGCCGGCGGCGTGGGTCTCGGCCACACGTGCGGACAGGTGCGCCGGGTCGATCTGGAACGTCCGGGGATCGACATCCACGAACACCGGGGTGGCGCCCAGCACCAGCGGCACCTCGGCCGTCGCGGTGTAGGTGAAGGCTGGCAGGAACACCGCGTCGCCGGGGCCGATGCCCTCCGCCATCATCGCGATCTGCAGCGCGTCGGTGCCGGAGCTGACGCCCACGCAATGCTTTGCCCCGCAATAAGCGGCGAGCCGGCCTTCCAATTCCGCTACCTCCGGCCCCAGCACGAACTGGCAATGCGCCAGCACGGCGTCCAGCCGCGGGCGGAGCACGTGGGCGATGCGCGCCTGCTGCGCTTTCAGGTTGAGGAACGGGATCGGCTGGACCATGCTATTCTCCAGGCAGGCGCACGCGCCCGGGGGCGCCAAGGGCATTGTGCTCGAACTCCGGGATCATGCGGCCCAGCAGCGCCAGCGCGGCGCCGACCTGCCCGGCCCGGCAAGCAGCGGCGACTTCATCAATGGCGCGGCCAACAATGGCCGGGTCGGCGGTGCGGGGCGCGGCCATCAGCAGGCCGGGGTGCCCGGTCGGCACCGGCGGCTCGCTGCCGTGGAACAGTTCCTCATATAGCTTCTCACCGGGGCGCAGGCCGGTGAAGCGGATGGGAATCCGGCCCGGCCCGGCTTCGCCCTCCGCCGGGTGCAGGCCCGCGAGCCGGATCATCTGCCGCGCCAGGTCGACGATCCGCACCGGCTCGCCCATGTCGAGCACGAAGATGCCGCCCTGGGCGCCGGTCGGCAGCGTGGCGTCGGCCATGCCGACGACGCTCGCCTGCAGCACAAGGCCTACCGCTTCCCGCACCGTCATGAAGTAGCGCCGCATCTCGGGATGGGTCACGGTCAGCGGCCCGCCGCGTTCAAGCTGGCGGCGGAACAGCGGCACCACGGAGCCGGTGCTGCCCAGCACGTTGCCGAACCGCACGGTAACGCAGCGCATTCCGGCGCCGCGCCGCGCCGCCACGTCCAGCGCCTGGCAGTACATCTCGGCAAGCCGCTTGCTGGCGCCCATCACGCTGCTCGGGTTCACCGCCTTGTCGGTCGAGATGAACACCATGGCGGCGGCGCCCGCGGCGCGCGCCGCTTCCGCGACGTGCCGGGTGCCGACGGCGTTGGTCAGCAGGTCCTCCAGCGGGTTCGCCTCCCCCATCGGCACGTGCTTGAGCGCGGCGGCGTGGAACACCAGCTCGGGCCGCACGTGGTCGAACACCGTGCGGATGCGGGACTCGTCGCGGATGTCGGCGATCACCGTGTCCCGCGGCACGCCGGGGTGCGCCTCGCCCAGCTCCTGGTCGATCAGCCACAGCGCATACTCGCCGTTGTCCAGCAGCACCAGGCTGCCCGGCTCCAGCGCCGCGATCTGCCGCGCGAGTTCCGAGCCGATGGTGCCGCCCGCCCCCGTCACCAGCACCCGGCGCCCACGCACCAGCCGCGCCATGCCGTCGCGGTCGAGCGGCACCTGCGGGCGGTTCAGCAGATCCTCGATCGCGACGGGCGCCAGTTCCAGCGTGCCGCCCTGTGCGGCCTCTTGCAGGGCTGTCGGGCGCGGGACGCGGCGCACCGGCACGCCTTCCACGTCCGCCTGGGCCAGCAAGGCCGCGAGCGGCGCACCGGACAGCTTGGGCTGGGTAACCACCAGGGCGGAGGGCAGCCGGTCCTCGGCGCGCAGCCGGGCAAGCACGGCGGCGGTTTGGCTGATCGACCCCAGAATGGTTTGGCCGTGGATGCGGCGCCCGGTCTGGCCTTCCCGCACCGACAGCAGCCCGACCACGCGGAACGCCGCCCGGCCCTCGCCATACTCCAGCGCCCGCATGAACAGGTCCGCCCCATCGCCCGCGCCGACCAGCAGCACGGATTGCGCGTCCGTCGCTTCGCGTCCCGCCCGCTGCGCCATGCGCAGCCGGTACACGACTCGCGGCGTGCCGAGCGCCACAATGAGCACCAGCGCGTGCACCACGGGAAACGTCGGGGTGGGCAGCGGAAAGCCGGACCCTACAAGCAGCAGAGCGAACAGCACGGCGCTGACCACGCTGCTGCCGACAAGGCCCACGAGGTCCTCGATTCCCGCGAACCGCCAGTACTGCTGCGGCATGCGGAACGGCAGCCCGGCGACCAGCAAGGTGATCGCCCCCCCGGCCACGAACCACAACGGGCGCAGCAGCCCGCCGCCGGGGTCGGCGACGTAGCGCGCCAGCGGCGTCGCCACGGCGGCGAGCACGCCGTCCAACGCGACGTTCAGCAGGATGCGGTTGACCGAGCGTTGCGATGGCATTGTGCCGACCCTATAGCCCACCGCGCGCCGCTTCACAGTCCCCCCATCCCTGGCCCTCCTCCCCGGAACACCCGCCCCCTCCTGGAATACCCGATTGAGCACCGACGCCTTTCTGAAGCATTTGCTGTTCATTGCCGCCTTGGCGCTGCTTTCGGCGGCGATCGTGCGGGTGATGATCGGCCTCGGCCCGGCGGACCGGCCGGACGCGCGCAAGGCGCACACGCGAACCGTGCCGAAGGGCGGCGGGGTGGGAGTGGTCGCGGCCTTCCTGGTCGGCATCGGCGTGCTGTACCGTTATGCCGAGTTTTCCCGGCTGGCCGACCCCTCCTTCCGCGGCGTGATCCTGGCCGCCGCCGCCATCGCGACCGTGGCGTTCCTGGATGACCTGCTGGACTGGCCCTTTGCGGTGAAGCTCGCGGCGCAATTGGGCGCGGCGGCCCTGGCGGTGGGCAGCGGGCTGGTGGTCGCCGACCTGAACCTGCCGTGGTGGGGGCCGGTGGAGCTGGGTTGGGCGGCGGCGCCGTTGACGCTGGCCTGGATCGTGTTTGCGACCAACGCCGTCAACTTCATCGATGGGCTGAACGGCTTGGCCTCCGGCGTGTCGGCCCTCGTGTGCCTGGCGCTGGCGGCGGTCGCCGCGGCGTGTGGCGGGTGGTTCGTGTATTTCGCCTCCCTGCTGCTGGCGGCGGGGCTGCTGGGCTTCTTGCCGTTCAACTTCCCGCACGCCCGCATCTTCATGGGCGATGTCGGCAGCCAGTTCTGCGGCTTCGTGCTCGCGGTGCTGGCGGTGGCGGCCGGGCGGTTCCAGGGAGTGGAGCTGTCGGTGCTGCTGGTGCCGATGCTGCTGTTCGGCGTGCTGTTTGACGTGGCGTTCACCCTGGTGCGCCGGGCGCTGGCCGGGGACCGCCTGACGGAAGCGCACCGCAGCCACCTGTATCAGGTCGCGCACCGGTCCGGCATGGGCGCCGCGTCGATCACCTTGCTGCACTGGGGCTTCGTGCTTTGGGGCGGGCTGTGCTGCCTGTTGTTCACCGCGGTGCAGGGTGCGGCCAAGCCGCTGCCGGTGTTGTTGGTGCTGCCGCCGCAGCTTGCCTGGGCGGCGTTTGTCGCCGTTCGCGCCCGCCGCACGTCGCTCGGCCGCTGGTAGCAGGCCTGGCGTCGCAGACGACGCTGCATCGTTCGCAGGTATTCAGCTTTTGCGACGTGGATGTTGCTGACATCGCCGCCACAATGTTTTCTGTACCTACTTCGTTGTTGGCAGGGCCTCCTCACGCCCGCCGGCGGGCTGCGATCCCTGGCTTCATTCTTAGCAAGAACACTCTTACATTCAGCGGAGAATTATCCGGACACAGAAAGCCGGCAATCGCAGCCCGCACCGTGCGGGCGCTTAAGCATATCAGTGGAACGCCGGCCCCGGCGGTGGCGCTGCCCTCGAAACCCACGTCGCTGACGCTCTTGACCCGGCAAAAGGCAAAGGCTGAGTTGGCCCTGCGCCGGCGGGAGTGCGGCTCGTTGAAGCCGCACCAACCCCGTGCCAACCTCGGCAGCTACGCAGCCCAACGCGGACGTTAAACGGCCTGGGCCTTGCGTGAAGACTCCTGGGCGCCGCTGGCGGCCGCCGGCTTTTTCGCGCTGGCCGTCGCTTCCACCATGATGCCGCGCAGGTCGCGCAGGAACGCCTGGCCCTTGAGTGTCCGCTGCACCAGCACGCTGCGGCGGTCCATCGGGTCCACCTTGCGGCGCGCAAGGTCCAGCTCGCCCAGCCGGTCGAGCGCGCGGGTGATGGCCGGCTTCGACACGTTCAGGTCGGAAGCCAGGCCGCGCACCGTATGGGCGCCGTCCTGCAGGTAGCAGGTCAGGAACACCCCAAGCTGACGCGCAGACAGATCGGGGCCATCACGCCGCACAAGGGCAACGATGGTGTCACGGAGAATACCGACGGACTGGTCGGTCGTTTGATTGGCTGCCACGGTTCTAGTTCCTTTCTTTGAAGGGCACTTTCCTCGCCCAAGCAACATTCGTCTGGAAACGGCGGAGCGGTAACCCAGCGTCACCGATTCGTTTTTAATTGGTGACACTACGGATCGTTAACAGTGATATGCAACAAATCCAGTACTGAAAATGATCACAGGACAGTCATTGGGCCGTTTATGCCCCTTTGTTAACGCGATTTAATGTTCTGACTGCCGAAAACAGCGCGCGAAGCCCCAAAGCCTCCCCGCCTTCCGGTCGTCCGGGGCGGGTTTGGTCGTTCCAGGCATACGTATCGAGGTGCGCCCATGCCGTCCCGGGCGCAACGAACCGCTGCAGAAACAGCGCCGCGGTGATCGCGCCTGCCATCGGCTTGCTGGACACGTTGCTGAGGTCGGCCACTGGGCTGCCGAGCCAGCCGTCGTAGCCCGGCCAGAGCGGCAGCCGCCACACCGGATCGGCGCAGGACCGGCCCGCCGCCAGCACGGCCTCAGCCACCGCGTCGCCCTCGGGCGTGTGCGGCGCGAACAAGGCCGGCAAATCCGGGCCAAGCGCCACCCGCGCCGCCCCGGTCAGCGTCGCGGCGTCCAGCAGCAAGGCCGGGTGCTCGTCCGACGCTTCCGCCAGCAGGTCGCACAGCACCAGGCGCCCTTCCGCATCCGTGTTGCCGATCTCGACGCTCAGGCCGCGCCGGGTGCGCAGCACGTCCAGGGGCCGCATCGCCTCGCCCGACACCATGTTCTCGACGCAGCCGATCCGCACGGCCAGCCGCACCGGCAAATCCGCCTGCATGACCATGCGCGCCAGGCCGAGCATCAGCGCCGCGCCGCCCATGTCCTTCTTCATGCGCAGCATGCCCGCCGAAGGCTTCAGGTCGTAGCCGCCGCTGTCGAAGCACACGCCCTTGCCGCACAGCGACACCAACGGCGCGTCCGGCCCGGCGGCGCTGCCGCGCCAGGTGAAGCTGGCCACCCTCGGTGCCCGCGCCGAGCCGCGGCCCACCGCGGCGACCGTCGGATACTCGGCCGCGAGCCGCTCGCCGTCCACGACCTGCCCTTGCGCGTCGAAGCTTGCGCCCAAGGCCCGGGTCGCGTCGGCCAGCTCGGCGGGGCCGAGGTGGTTGGCGGGCGTGTTGATCAGGTCCCGCGCGAGCCAGGTTGCCCGCGCGGCCGACCGTGCCGCCTCGTGTCCGATGGGTGCCGAAAGCTTGGCGGTCGTTCGTGGCGCCCCCAACAACGCATCGTAATGATACGCGCCCAGGCAGAAGCCCAGCACCGCGTCGTCCATGTCGAAATCGCCCGGCTCCAGCCGCGCGACGGCGCCCTTCGGCAACGCCGCCGCCAGGCCGCCATGCGCGAAAGGCGTCCGGTCGTCACCCAGGCCCAGCAACGCGCCGGCCAAGCCGTCCGGACCCGGCAGCAGCATCAACTGCCCCGGCAGGGCGGCAAACCCGCTGGCCCGCGCAAACGCGGCCTGCCCGGGCGGCAGCGCCGCCAGCGCCCCATCCAAGGCATCCGGCCGCACGGAGCGGACCGGCAACGCCGGCCTTTCCGCGCCCGCATCGGCAAAGCAGTCCAGGTCGCGATCAAACATCCACGTCACTCCGGCCACGCACCGATTCGCGAAAAGCCGCGTCCGGCGTTAACCGTTGCTTTATGTTATCTGGTTCCGTCCACGGACAAGGCAGCACCCCTGCAGTGCGCGTGGCGTTCATGGGCGGTGGCTTGCCATCCAAAACTTGCAATTAAGCAGCGAAGGCCCAACCATCCCCGCATGTCGGGCTTTCCTTCCCGGGTCAAGGCGGTGCTCGGGCCCACCAACACCGGCAAGACTCATCTTGCCATCGACCGCCTGCTCGCACACGCGTCGGGAATCATCGGCTTCCCGCTTCGCCTGCTCGCGCGGGAGAATTACGACCGCATGGTGGCGAAGAAAGGCGCGAAGTCGGTGGCGCTGATCACCGGCGAGGAGAAGATCGTGCCGCCCGGCGCGCGCTGGTTTTCCTGCACCGTGGAGGCCATGCCGCTCGACCGAGCCGCCGAGTTCGTGGCCGTCGATGAAATCCAGCTCTGCGCCGACCCTGACCGCGGCCATGTGTTCACCGAGCGCCTGCTGCACGCCCGCGGCCTGGTGGAAACCATGTTCCTGGGCGCCGAAACCATCCGCCCGCTACTGCAGCGCCTGGTGCCGCAAGCGGAGATCGAAACCCGGCCGCGCTTGTCGCAACTCACCTATGCCGGCCCGGCCAAGCTGGTGCGCCTGCCGCCGCGCAGCGCCGTGGTCGCGTTCAGCGCCGGGGAGGTCTACGCCATCGCCGAACTGATCCGCCGCCGCCGCGGCGGGTGCGCTGTGGTGATGGGCCGGTTGTCGCCCCGCACCCGCAACGCACAGGTGCAGCTTTACCAGAACAAGGAAGTGGACTTCCTGGTCGCCACCGACGCGATCGGCATGGGGCTGAACATGGACGTGGACCATGTCGCCTTTGCCCGGCTCAGCAAGTTCGACGGCCACCGCCCGCGCCGCCTGACCGCGGCCGAGGTGGCACAGATTGCCGGGCGCGCCGGGCGCGGCATGCGGGACGGGACGTTCGGCACCACCGCGACCTGCCCGCCGCTGGACGACGACCTGGTGCGCGCCGTGGAAGGGCACGAGTTCGAGCCGTTGGAACAAATCTACTACCGCAACGCCGCCTTGGACTTCACGACGCTCGACACCCTGCTTGCCAGCCTGACCGCCGCGCCTCCGCGCCCCGGCCTGGTGCGCGGACCCGACGCGACGGATCTCGAAACGTTGGAGGCACTGGCCCGGGAGGAGGAGGTCCGGGCCATGGCGCGAAACCGCCGTATGGTCCGGCTGCTGTGGGAAACCTGCCAGATCCCCGACTTCCGCAAGCTGGCGGATGACACCCATACCCGGCTCTGTGCCCGCATCTTCGGCCACCTGGCGCAGGAGGGCACGCTGCCGACGGACTGGCTGGAGAGCGGCATCGCCGCGCTGGCCCGCACGGAGGGCGACATCGACACCTTGATGCAGCGGCTTTCGGGTGTGCGCATCTGGGCCTACATCGCGGCCCGGTCCGATTGGGTGCGCGACGCGCCCGCTTTGCAGGCCCGCACGCGGGAGGTGGAGGACCTGCTGTCAGACGCGCTGCATGAGCGGCTGACGACGCGGTTCGTGGACCGCCGGGCCGCCCATCTCCTGCGCCGACTGGAGGAGACCCTTGGCAAAGACCTCCTATCCGCCGTGACCGCCCGCGGCGAGGTCGTGGTGGAAGGCCATTCGGTCGGCCATGTCGGCGGCTTCGCCTTTCTGCCGGACCCGTTGGCGGAGGGGGAGGAGAAGCGCCTGGTGCTGCGCGCTGCGCGCCGGGCCTTGCGCGAATGGATGCCGCGCCAGGTGGCGGAACTGGAAGCGGCGGACGACGCCGCCTTGTCGCTGTTGCCCGACCACAAGCTCGCCTGGAACGGCGTTCCGGTTGCTCGGCTGCGCCCCGGCCCCAGCCTGCTCCGCCCCGCCGTCGAGGTTCTGGACAGCGAATTCCTCGACGGCCCGCAACGGGAACGGGTGCGGGTGCGGCTGGTCCGTTGGGTGGCCGGCTTCGTCGCCCGCGACCTGGCGCCGCTGTTCGCAGCGGAAGCCGCGGCCGGCCAGGACCCGGCGCTGCGTGGCCCGCTGCACCGCATCGTCGAGGCCGGCGGCGTGGTGCCGGGCGGCGCCGGGCAGGAGGTCGCGC
>CALMVT010000596.1 GCA_937873175.1 uncultured Acetobacteraceae bacterium
CGGGGCACCAGCGCCGGCCGAGCGCGCGGCCCGTAGCAGCGTGTCCGGGCTGGTGCCGATGGCCAGCCGTGCCGCGAGCCGGCTTCCCCGCCCAGCGCCAGGCCGAGGCAGCCATGCAGGCCGCCCAGCCTCTCGGTGCGGCTTGCTGCGGTCGCGACGCCGGACAGGCGCTCGGCGAAGGTTTGTCGCGGGCAAGTCGGGTGGAAGCAGCGGAACCGGCGCGCTCGCACCCGCAGCAGCGCCGGGCGGCCTTGCCAGGGCAGGTCGCCCAGGTTCCGCCCGTGGTAGCCGTGGACGCGACGGGACTTCGTCCCGCAGTCGGGACAGGCGACCGCTGTGGCTTGCGGGTGGGCGATGATGGTGATGCGGTTGGGGGTGGGCAGGACCTGCACAACGGCCAGGCCCGCCGGGATCAGGGGCAAGAGGCGCTTGGACAAGGGCAACTTTCGAAGGAGCTACACCCCCCTTATGTGCTTATCCCAAGGTGCCACCGCCACAGGTCAGCTCGAGAGTGGCCGGCAGTGCAACGACAGCACGGGATGTGCGGGAGATCCAGTATTCAGTCAGCCGCTACAACGAGGTAGCGGACGGCTGCGGCGCATGGCATGGCTGCTGCAAACTGCCGCAGGGACAAGTTGTCCTGGCGCCAAGCTCGCTTGAACAAGCGAAACGGCACGTTCGCGGGAAAACTGGACAGCGCCGTGATTGCGGCGGTGGGCAACCACGGCAGGGCCGCTTGGCCTGCCGCTGGCGAAGGGCCGCAGACTGGAACCGGGAAAGCGAGGCGAGATGGCTTGGCAGCAATGCTGTGATCTGCTGTTGGGTGGCGTTGGTCGTCGGTCGGGCCAACAATGACATGGGCGCCGAGGCGGCACTCAGCGTTATTGAAAAACTCCTTTGAAATGCCACCTTTGGTTGATAGAACCAGCAAGCGGCACCGCGGGGCAGAATATCTTCTGTCCAAGCTCCGCACTTTCAAGTGATCGAGCGGCAATCATCATAACGTGAGTAGCGCCCGATCAGGCTTTCTAAGTTATTCTGGTGACTATAGAGAATTTGTGCTTCACAGGTCTCGCTTCATACCAAGGTGTTGGCTCGGCTTACCGACACTTGTCCGCTTTTCAAGATGCTTAATCGGTTCGCCACGTCATGTGTTCGGACCAAAGCAAGACTCGTCAAACGTTCAACATGCTGGAAATTTCTTTATTGTATCGAAGAGTAAACAATCAGGACAGGACGCATGCTGGAAGGCCTCATCCGGCGCCACCATCGTTGCTCCCTCCAACAATTATGGAAGGCGATTACCATGTATGACACCGGTGTCTGGGACGGCTACCCTGATGATCCCCAGAAAAGCGACTGGCATTGGGTTGAGGGGGCGGACGGGTTGCGCCCGCTGCTTTGGCGCGGCGACGATTGGCCGGAACCGGTGGACCGGGGCGAGTGGCAGGACGGCTTCGCGGTGCTCAGCGTGCACGACGTGAGCCGGGGACGCTACCATGGCCCGATCGCCATGCAGCCCCGCCTGGCCGCCTTGTTCCGCATGCGAGTTCTGACCGGCGCGATCTGAATGACGCGACGCGGCGTCCCGTGCCGTGACGGCCGAGATGGCTGTTGTCGCAAGTCACCTTAAACATCGATAATTTTGAGTAGCCAATACAATTTGCAGGAAAAACATACATTGCGTTATAACAATGATAGGATTTCATTAATCAATAGTTAAGTTGAGACGCATCCAAATGCGCTTTCCGTCCGTAGTTTAACAGCACTCTAACGCTACGCATCTTATATTCCGAGAACGAAGCAAACGAGTTAACTGTGTCGGCAGTGACACCACGTCACGTGCCAGGTAAATCACGCCGGAGAGCAAGCATGACATTTTCATCCCCCGTCGACATTCTTCCCGAGAACCATAGCTGGAGCGTGGCTTCGCCGCCGTCAAACCCGCGTCTTGCCATGCACCACCGGCTGCCACGGGGATTTCAGCCATTCCTGACCTGGCTCACGGCCCAGCCCGCCCCCGGTGAAGTGCCGCAGGACCGCTCGCCGCTGCGTTTCGTCAACGTTGCCCTGCTGCAAACAATCCTCGGCGCCGCGCTGAGTGTGGCGGCGCTGCAATTCTGCCCGCCCTTGGTGGTGTTCGGCATGGCGCTTACGACGGCGGGCCTCGGCCTGTTCCAAGTCGTGGTGTTCCACCATTGCTCGCACGGCACCGTGTTCCGAGACCGCGAAACCAACATGCAGGTCGGCCGGCTCGTTTCCGCGATTCTGCTATTCAAGCACTTCGATCATTACAAGCATGAGCACATGCTCCACCACAGCAACAACAAGCTGCTGACCGAAGAGGACGAATTTGCCGACTTCGTGTTTAACACCTGCCGTCTTGAGGCCGGGGTGGACCTGGCCGTGCTGCGCCGCCGGGTCCTGCTAAACCTCCTGTCACCCGTGTTCCACGCGCGGTTCGCGTTTCGCCGGGTGCGGGCGGCCTGGGGTTCGCATGACGCCAAGCACAACGTTTCGGGGATCGCCGTTTGGACGGCGATGGCGCTGGCGGCGGTGGCGACCGGGCACTGGCTGGCCTTTCTGCTGGCCTGGGTCGCGCCCGTCACCGTGCTGCTGCAGGCCGCGACGGTTGGCCGCATCCTGTGCGAGCACAGCTTCCCGGAGGCGGAGCTGATCGCCGCCCGCGGCCGGGACCTTACGGCCCACGCCACGGGCGGCGTATTCCCGGGCATGATGCCTCCCGCGGCGCCGGCGATCTCACCCCGCGGCGCGCTGGCCTGGCTCGGCTGGTGGCTGAACATGCTGGTCGTGCAGGTGTTTGTGCGCCTAGTCGTGCTGGTCGGCGACGCGCCCTGCCACGATTACCACCACCGCAAGCCGGCCAGCCGGCGCTGGACCGACTACATCCATGCCCGGCACAACGACGCGGAGGCCGGCTCCAACGTCTTCAAGGCTGACTACAAGGAGACATGGGGCCTGTTCCGCGCGGTGGACGCCACCTTGGCGAGCTTGTCGCGCCTGCCGCCCGGCACGCCGCTCTAGGGCGCCGCGATGCCTTGGTCGCCCGCCAGCGCAGGGCGGCGGCAAAGGCGGGCCAGACCCGGCTTCGGCGGGTCCACCGGGCTCCTGCAAGCGCCCGGCGCCATCAGGCGAACCCTGCGTCGTCCCGCGCCATGTGCACCGGCAGGATGATGCGGGCCTGGCTGCCGCCGTTGAGCCGCGTTTCCGTTAACAGGACGCCGTCATGCGCCTCGACAATTCGGCGCGCCACGGCAACCCGGTCGGCATTGGGCTCGGCGCGCGGCCGCCCCGGCTGTCCCGCGTCTTCGGGCGCAGGCTCGGCCGGGGACGGCGCGCCCTCGGCGGTGCAACCCACGAGGATCTCCACCGCGCCGTCGCCGCGCCGGCCCACCGACAGCTTGACCGCCGAACCCGGCAGCGCGCGGGCCAGCGACGCGCTGACAAGCGACTGGATCGCCCGGTGCATGCTGTCCCGGTCGATGCACACCGACACGTTCCGCTTGGGCAGGGTCACGCTCAGTTCCACGCCCCCCTTGACGCTGGCCGGGTAGCAGGAGCGCAGCACCCGGCGCATCGCGTCGCCGAGGTCGATCCATTGCACATCAAGGTGGAGGGACTGGTCCCGGGTCGTCGCGAGGTCCAAGGCGTCGTTGGCGAGGGCGGCCAGGTCGCGCGAGCTTTCGGAAAGCTGCTGCGTCACCGCGGCGATCTGCTCCGGCCCGGCAGCCAGCCCGGGATGGGACGCCATGGCCTGCACAAGCGTCACGATGTGCTCAACGGTGGGGCGCAGGCGATGCGCAAGCGTTTCGAGGAACCGCGCCTGGATGACGCTTGCCTCCTCTGCGGACTGCTTTGCCTGACGCAACTGCGCTTCCGCGTGCTTGCGGTAGAGCACATCGAGATAAACGAACAACGCCGTCTCGATCAGCTCCTGGTCGCCCGACTCGAACGGGCGGCTCACGTTGCCCTCGGAGCGGTTGCCGATCACCAGGGCATGGCCGCTGGACCGGTCGTAACCCCAAAGGATGAACGGCAGCCGGAGCACGTCAAGCAGCCCCTCCGGCGGCCGGTCGAGCCGGAGCGAGCTGGTGAAGAAGAAGGCCGGCGGGTTCGGGATCATCACGACCTCGTCCGCTTCCATGCTGGTGCCGCCGATGGCGTGGGCCACCAGGAACCGGCCGCTGCCAGGCGGCTCTTCCCGCAGCAGGGCGGCGCGGTCGCACAGGGCCGCCTCCACGACGACCTGCAGCAGCGCCCCGCCTACGTCGTGCATCGCCTGGGCTGGCTCGGCGAAGCGGTAGGCTTCGCGCACCAGCCGGGCCACCGTGCGGCTGCGCCGTGCTTCGAGAAAGGCCTGGCTTTGCTCCTCCTGCAGGCGGAGCAGCCGGGCGCCGAGGTCGTTGCACTCGTTGCGGTAGTACTGCAGCTCGCGCTCAAACGGATTGCCGATGCCGACGCGGTTCATGGCATCGCCTGCGTCAGCACGGTGAGAACCCCCGTCCAGTCAAGCGGCCGGCTGTAGGTCCCGAACGGCGCGATCTCGACGCCCGAATAGAAGCCGAGCAGCGGGAACGACGCTTGCAGGTCCTGCATCATCAACGCGGCCTCCTCGAATGGTGCGCCGCTGCGGGCGCTGGCCCGGCCAGCGCAGTCGATGTAAAGGCCGAGAAAGGGCTTGGCGGCCGGACTTCGCGCGCGGGCCGCCGCGGTTCCCTGGCGCACCGAGTCGAGCATCAGCGCGTTGTCGCGCGCCATGATCTGCACCCTGGCGCCTTCGCGGAAGTCCGGCTCGAACAGGGTAATCGAGCCGTCCGAGCGGTTGGCGCCCAAGATCAGGCGGTTGACGTAGGCGTTCTCATCATAGGGCGCGAAGGGGTCGCCGTGCTTCTCGCCCAACGTCGCCACCAGCGACAAGTCGCTGCCGTCGGTGCTGCCGAGGCGCAGGCCGAGCATCCGCTCGATCACCGCAAGCGCCGGCTCCCCATCCAGTTCATGCACCACCGCCCCGTCGATGCGGGTGATCCTCATGAAGCTGCTGACCGGCCGGCAGCCGTGCATCACGGTGGTTTCGGCCTTGACCTCGGGCGGGAACACCAAGGCCACCGCGGAATGCTTGCTCACGCCCTTGCCGTCGAACACCCAGCCATCGGACAGGTTCATGTCGGTGAGCAGGCCGCCGCCGATCAAGTTGACCCGCTTGCCGCCCAGGGCGGCGTGAAACCCATCGACGAGCGCGCTCGCATAGTGCAGCCGCAACGGCGCGGTCGAAGCAACGCTGTCGAAGAACAGCAGGACCACCGCGTCGTCCGCCGCCTGGCCGGCCACCGCGCGCGCAAGCGCCTCGCCGGCTTCCGCTTCGCCGTGCAGTAAGCCATGCGTGACGTGGACCTGCGGCACAGGGCCTGCGGCGGTGAATGCGACGATGCCCATTTCCATGCCGCTGTAGCCAAGCTCGCCGCCGCTCATCGCCCCGGCCGCCGAGCCGCCCACCACGGGAATGGCGCCGTAAGCCGAGCGAAGCGCCGTGAACGCCGCCGCCGGGTCATGCTTGCCGCCGCAGAACGCCAGCAGGAGAACGGGCGCGATGTCGCCAAGCAGCGCGCAGCAACGTTCGACGACAGTTACGGTATCATAATGGAGAGCGTATGCAACCTGGACCGAGTTGCTTGGAGCGTCGGTCAAATCCGCAGCAGGGCTCGTTCGCATTCCAGAGCAATAGCACATGGCCAAAGGCGTTTGACAGAATTGTTATCGCAGACCAAGCTCCAATGCTTCGTTCGGCATCAATGCTGAGATGGTGCAACGGTTTTTGAGGCATTACCGCCTGAAAATAGAAATTGCTGGACGATTCGCGCAATCGGAATGATTGTGCGCATTTCGGATTCGGGGGGCAAGGCGCCGAATGGCGCCGGTCCGCGGTCAGGATAACCGCCCCAGCGCAAACCACTCGCTCCGCGGGCATCAGCACAGCGCACGGAGGAGCGGGATCAGGGCGGTGTTCACCTCCTCGGGCCGCTCCTGCTGAATCCAGTGCCCGGCGCCCTCGATCATGACGCCGCGGCACAGGTTCGGCACGGCTTGCGGCAGGGTTTCCAACGCTTTCCGGCCCTAGGATGTCGCGATCACCGGGTCATTCTGGCCTGCGATGAACAGCGCCTGCTGCCGGATGGGCGCGCCCTGACATGGCGCCAGAAGCGCCCAATTGCGGTCGACGTTGCGGCAAGAGCTGAGCCCGACACGAAAGCCGGTGCGCCGGAACGTGTCCGCCATCGGCGCAAGCTCGGGTTCCGGAAGCCAGGCCGGCCGCGGCACCGGTTCCGGCGCCAAGTCGAGGAAGCCGCGCCCTTGGGCAGCGTCAGCGCCTGGCCCGGGTCGCCGCCAGCGCGCCGACCGCGCCCAGGATGCGGCGAAGGGCGGCGGCGAGGTCGCGCTCGAACTCGGCCTTGGCGACGCCGGGCTGCTGGAAGTAGAACCAGCAGCATTTGTGCAGGCCGACCGCTGCAGCCGGATACCGTTGGCCGCCACGTCGCGCCGCGTCGCTGCTGCCATCGCATCCTCCGTTCCACTGTCCCCCGCCGGGCGCCGGCGCAGCTTGCCTCCAAATGGATGAAGCGGCACCCCGGGATCGGCTTACCCTGCCGTGAGCCGGTCCGCATGCGCCAGGTCCTCCGGCGTGTTCACGTTGAAGAAGGGGTCCACGCGCCCGACCGGCCATTCGACGACCGCGGGGCCGTGGCGCCCGACATAGGCGCCCACCTTGCGCACGCCTTCCTGCTCCAGCGCCCGGCGCAGGTCGTGGCGCAGCGCCACCGGCCAGAGCGCCGCCACTGGATGTAACCGCCCGCCCGATGCGGCGCAGGCCAGCGCCGCCCCACCGAGGCCGGCATGCAGCCGGGCCACCAGATCCTCCGGCAGGAACGGCACGTCGCCGGGCACGGTCACGACCCAGCGCCCGCCCGGCATGAACCGCGCCGCCCAGTCCAGCCCGGCCAGCACCCCCGCCAGCGGCCCCGGCCGGTCCGGCACGTCGTCGCCCACAACCGGCAAACTGAACTCGGCGAAGCGGGCCGGGTCCCCGTTGGCGTTCAGGATCAGCCGCGTGACCTGCGGGAGAAGGCGCGCGACCAGCCGGGCCAGCACCGCCTGGCCGCCCACGATGCGGAGCGCCTTGTCTCCGCCGCCCATGCGGCGCGCCAAGCCGCCCGCCAGGATCACGCCGAGCGTCGGCTCGGTCATAGGCGGCGCGGCTTCATGTGGGGGTGGCGCGCCCGGAAAGACTCGAACTTCCAACCCCCAGATTCGTAGTCTGGTGCTCTATCCAATTGAGCTACGGGCGCCTCAGAGGCAGGCGATGTAGCCCAGGGGTCGGAATGCCGCAAGGGGCTTCATCGCCGCGGGCCGCCCCGATCATCCCGCAACTCAGCCGGAACTGCCCTGCTTGGCCAAGGGCGGCACGAACAGCGGCGCGGTGTCCCAGGGGAACAGAATCCAGGTTTCCTGCGGCACCTCGACCACCCAGGTGTCGGCCAGGCGCTGGCCGGCGGGCTTGGCATACAGGCACGCGAAATGTGCCCGTGGCAGCAGGTCCCGCACTACCCCCGCGGTGACGCCGCTGTCCACGAGGTCGTCGACGATCAGGAACCCGGCGCCGTCCCCGGCCGCGGCAGGGGGTTTCAGGACGTGCGGCTTGGCCCGCTCCTCCTCGTCATAGGTCGCGACCGACACGCTCTCGACCAACCGGCATTCCAGTTCCCGGGCCACGATCGCCGCCGGGATCAGCCCGCCGCGCGACACCGCGACGATGCCGCGGAACGGGCCGTGCGGCATGAGCTTCGTGACCAACGTCCGCGCGTCGCGGTGCAGTTGGTCCCAAGTGACAGTGGCATAGCTGCGGGCCATCAGAACAGCCGCCCGCCGGGAGGCACCGCTTGGTCCGGGCGCACCAGCACCACGGCGCCGTCCGCGTCCGGCATGCCGAGCGTCAGCACCTCGCTGCGGAACTTGCCGATCTGCCGGGGCGCGAAGTTGACCACGGCGCAGACCTGGCGGCCGACCAGCACGTTTGGCGCGTAGTGCTCGGTGAGCTGCGCCGAGGACTGCCGCACGCCCAACTCCGCGCCGAAGTCGATCCACAGCTTGATCGCGGGCTTGCGCGCTTCCGGATAGGGCTGCGCATCAACCACGGTGCCGACCCGGATATCGATTCGGTGGAAGTCGTCGAGGGTAGCGGGATCATTCATGGCCGCATCATGCCGGGATTGCGCCTCGATTGCCAAGCCGGGCGCCCCATGCCAGCCTCCCCGCGCTTCGATCTCAGGAATTGGCCATGATCCCGCCTGCCTCCCCGCGCGACTTCCAACTGGCCGGGCGCAGCCCCGTTTATGCCACCCACGGCATGGCGGCGACCTCCATGCCGGCCGCGACCCTGACTGCCCTCGACGTGCTGCGCGCGGGCGGCAACGCGGTGGACGCCGCCGTGGCCGCGGCCGCGGTGCTGGGGGTGATCGAGCCGCAATCCACCGGGATCGGCGGCGACTGCTTCTGCCTGTATGCGCCGGCCGGGCAGGGCCGGGTGGTGGCGCTCAACGGCTCCGGCCGCGCCCCGGCGGCGGCTTCCATCGACTGGTTCGAGGGGCGGGGCATCGCCGCGCTGGAAAACACGTCGGCCCACGCCGTCACCGTGCCCGGCGCCGTGTCCGCCTGGGAGCTGCTGCTCACGGCGCACGGCACCAAGGGGCTAGACGAACTGCTGCAACCGGCGATCCGCTTCGCGGAGGACGGCTGGCCCGTGCACCACCGGGTCGCGTCCGATTGGCGCGGGGTGGAGGACAAACTGCGCTGCACCGGCGCCGACGCCTTTCTGCCGGGCGGCAGCGCGCCGCGGGAAGGCAACCTGTTCGCGCAGCGCCCGCTGGCCGAGACCCTGCGCGGCGTCGCCCGGCACGGCGCCCGCGCCTTTTACGAGGGCGCCGCCGCCGCCGACATGGTGCAAGCGCTCCACGCCCGCGGCGGGCTGCACACGGAGGCCGACTTCGCCGCCGGGCGCACGGCCGCAGAGTTCGTCGATCCCATCCACGCGGCCTGGCGCGGCATGGAGGTTTGGCAATGCCCGCCCAACGGCTCCGGCCTTCTGGTGTTGATGATGCTCGGCATCCTGGAAGGCCTCGACCCGGCGCGCGACGGCCCGCTCGGCGCGGAGCGCCTGCACCGCCACCTGGAAGCCGCCCGCCTGGTGTATCGCGACCGCGACGCCTTCCTGGCCGACCCGGCGCAGGCCGAGGTGCCCGTTGCCCGCCTCCTCAGCCCCGATTACCTTTCGGCTCTCCGCCGCCTAATCGACCCGGCGCGCGCCATGCCGGTCCTGCCAACGCCGGGCGAGGCCACCCTGCCGGCGCACCGCGACACGGTGTACCTTTGCACCGTGGACCGCGACGGCAACGCTTGCAGCTTCATCAACTCGCTGTTCCAAAGCTTCGGCTCCGGCATCCTGGCGCCGGGGTCGGGGGTGATGCTGCACAACCGAGGCTTTGGCTTCCGGATCGAGCGGGGACATCCGAACTGCATCGCGCCAATGAAGCGGCCCATGCACACCATCATCCCCGGCATGGTCATGCAGAATGGGCGCGCGACCATGCCGTTCGGCGTGATGGGCGGTCATTTCCAGCCAATGGGCCAGAGCCTGTTCCTGTCCAACATGTTCGAACACGGACTCGACATCCAGCAGGCGCTCGACCTGCCGCGGCTGTTTCCGTATGGGGGCAAGGTCGAGATCGAGCGCGGCATCCCGCCCGCTGTGGCAGCGCAGTTGGCGCGGATGGGCCACGATCTGATGACGCCCGAGCGCCCGCATGGCGGCGGCCAGGCAATCTGGATCGACCACGCCCGCGGCTGCATGGTCGGCGGGTCCGACCCGCGAAAGGACGGGATGGCGTTGGGGTACTAGCGGCGTTTCGGCGGCCCGGTGCTACCGGGCGCCATTTGCCGCCGGGTCGTGGCGGACCGGCGGGCGCGGATCGGCTGGGAGCAGGGGCCGCAGCAGTTGCTCTCCCAGCGTCGCCCCAACCGGGGTGTCGGTGCCGTAACGCGCGGGCCATTGCCGTGGCGGCAGGTGGAAGGTCCCGAAGATACGGTCGAGCCAGGGCAGCATCGCCGCGTAGTTCTTGTTGATGTGCCCGTCCAAGGTGTGGTGCCAATGGTGGAATGCGGGCGTGGCGACCACCCGCTCCAGCCAGCCAAACCGCCAGCGCAGGTTGGCGTGGATTAAGAACCCCCATGCGGTGCCGGCCACAACCACCAGGGCGGGCAGGGCGGTCCCGCTGGCGCCCACGGGTCCGGCCAGGCCGACCAGATACAGCGGCACGAGGCCGCACAAGCGGCTAAACACCAGATCGACGGGATGCGCGCGGGTATTGACCAGCCAGTCCATGTGCTCGGCGCTGTGATGGACGGCGTGGAAGCGCCACAGCAGCGGGACCTCATGGCTCAGCCGGTGGCCCCAGTAGAAACCGGTTTCGCCGATCAGGAACGTCGCCGCGATCCGCAGCCACAGCGGCGCGGCGGCTGCCGCGGTGTACAGGTCCGCCGGCACGATCCGATGGGCACCCCAAGCGACAATGGCGAGCGGCGCGCTCAGCAAGGCGCTGGGAAGCAGGCTTGAAAGAAAGAAGTATCCCACGTCCAACCAGAACTGCGGGCGGAGCACCTGGCGCGGCTGCAAGGAGAACAGCCGTTCCAGGGTGACGAACACCGCGGTCAGCAGCATC
Source organism: uncultured Acetobacteraceae bacterium (assembly GCA_937873175.1). GTDB lineage: Bacteria > Pseudomonadota > Alphaproteobacteria > Acetobacterales > Acetobacteraceae > CAHJXG01. The sequence goes on from CALMVT010000596.1 coordinate 10,788, forward strand.
AGCCAGACGCAAACCCTGAATACGTCCACCATGAGAAACCACATTGCCGCGTGCCGTACTTGCCGTTGCCAACTCTGCCGCGAGGGCGGCTCAGCACGCCGCAGTGTGGGCGTAGCTGCGCCTGCGGCGGCGGCGCGGTCCCCATGGCCACCTGGCTTCTCGTTGCGCATA